>NZ_JBWQOG010000007.1:0-278254 GCF_056591735.1 Parashewanella sp. 2210YD4-3
GGTTCGAATCCCCTATGGGATACCAATTTTTATAATCGTAAGGTTATAAGAGGATAGTCTGGAAACAGATACCAATTTATTTGCTAGCAAAGCTAATTAAACCTTATTTAGTAACAAGTTGTTATTAAAGATTAAGTTAAGTATTATTGCTTATTTGTCTTGGGGCTATAGCTCAGCTGGGAGAGCGCTTGCATGGCATGCAAGAGGTCGACGGTTCGATCCCGTCTAGCTCCACCAATAACCACCATTAAGGTGGTTTTTTTGCATCTGAAATTTAGTTTTAACTCATTTTATAGACTTTTTACTCTAATTTTGCCATCCTAAATGCTTCTCACATAAAATCAGGATGATTTATGGCAAGGTTAGCTAACAAATTATTGGGCATATTGTTGCTATTGAGTGTGTCGCTTTTTACTCAAGCGGCAAGCTGGCAGCAAACACTTGAAGCAGATGCTCAATCAATCACTAAACTTCTCGCTTTTACTGGAAATGGAAGTACTACAGTAAAGCTATCTTCTTCTCAAAAAGTTAAAGCCCTGTTGAATGTACAGATCCCTGGTGATATGCAATCCGCAAAGTCTCATTTTGATGACTACATGCAAATCTACCTTAAACCAAATCAAAAAAAATTGACCTTAAAAGTAGGCTACAAGAAGGGAATACCAAGCTCTAAAAAGCTTGCAAAAGTCGATGTGCATATTTTAATGCCTAAGAATATGTATTTAGATTTACGAGATCTTGGAGGAAATGTTGATATTTCTGGATTGCATAAAGGTTTAAAAGTAATGAATGGGGAAGGGGATATCTTACTTTCCAATAACAATGGAAAAATCATCATTAATGATAGAGGCGGTGATATTAAAATTTCTGGTGGAAAGGGAAAGTTAAAGGTTAATGATGGTAGTGGTGATATAAAAATCGCACATCGACAAGGCTCGGTTGCCATAAATGATAAAAGTGGTGATATTACAATACTAGATAACAAAGGTGCCGTTAGGTTGACTGATACGTCAGGAGATATCGCTCTTGATAAAGTGAGAGGTTACGTAAAAGTAAAAGATGGCAGCGGAAAGCTAAGCATTAAAAACGTCAAGGGAAACGTAAAGTTTAAAAGTAAGTCTGGGTTGGTGGAGTTAGTTAATATTGATGGAAACGTAACTTCACAAGGGCATGGAAAAACGACACCTAAGTTGTCCAAAATTTCTGGCAAGCAAACTGGGATTTAACATGATTGTGGCGTGTTATTTAATGTTACCTTTGGTATATTAGTAAAAACTAATTTAAAGGGTAATGAATCATGGTTAAAAAAACGATCACAAAGTGCTTATTACTGTTTTTGGCTGTCTTTTCTTCAGCATCGATTGCAAAAACGAATGATACGGATATTCAGCAATTAGGTTTAAAAAAGCTTAAGCATCCTCAAGCTATGGTTTATACAGGTGGTCAGCCAACTAAAACACAGTTAGAGGGTTTGAAAAAAGCGGGTGTTGAGTACGTCATCAACTTAAGACCAAAGTCCGAGCAGAACTGGAATGAAAAGAAATTTGTTGAATCGCTTGGTTTAACTTATATCTCAATACCTGTTGCTGGAGCTAAAGATGTCTCCGTTGCCAATGCAGATAAGCTATCCAAAAAGCTTTTATCAATAAAAGGTAAAGGTGTCTATGTGCATTGCGCTTCAGGGAATCGTGTAGGTGCTTTAAAAGCTATAGATACATATCAAGCCAATGGTAATGATGTCGAGGCTGCTATAGCAGTAGGTAAGCGTTGGGGATTAACGCGATTAGAGCCTTTGGTAAGAAAGAAGCTCGAAACTACTATGTAAATGTTTTACATCATGAAGCCACTAATTCTCTAGTGGCTTTGCACTACTTCTCCCACAAAGTCTGTTTAAAGTGTCCCCTAAAAAATAGAAATGAGGCTACACCGATGAATAGCGCCGCAGTCCAGATCGAATAACTAACTTGAACCAATGAGATCAAACTTCCTATTCCTGCTGCAATTAAATTTCCGACACAAAAAATAGTTACGAGCATTCCCATCAGTTGTCCTTGTGCTTTGTGCTCATAAGCCGTCGAAATATAGCTGGTAAGAAAACCGTTATAGATGCCGACCCCAAAGCCCACTAACGCGAATGTCACCCAAAAATTATTCTCTGAAGTAATGGGTACAATGGTTAAAGCCATTGTGACCACTAACATACCTACCAGTCCTGCTTGAGCGGTTGTCATCTTTTTTTCAATCTTGCTGTTCAGCATGGTGCTACTGAAAATCATACAACTGGTAATTAATACCGTAGCCCAGCCAATTTGAGCAGGATTGTAAGCAAACTTCTCTACTAGCCATAGAGGATAAAATTCATAGTAAATGTTGATTCCGAGCATCAAAAAAAGATACAGAATAAAGAATTGACGCAGTGATCTATCTTTCAATAAAACTAAACTAGACCCTTTATCTTCTTGCTCTATCACTTTATTTATCGAGTTTGGTAACAGCAATTGGCAGCATAGTGTGGCAACTAAACATACTAAGCCAGCAATAAAGAAAAGAGCATCAATTCCATATGGTGCAAGATGTCCTCCCGCCAGAGGACCAATCAAGTAACCGCCAAACCCCATTGCACTTATCCAAGACAAGCTTTTGGTTTTATTGATGGTTGGATGCAGATCGATAGCTATCGCGCGAGCAATGGCAATATTACCTTCGAATAAACCTGTCAAAAATCGTGATAGGGCAAATAAAACAAAGCTTCCTGATATCGCAGCTAAGGCGGTTAGCATATAGCTTAGGCTGCAACCGAACATAGTCAGCGTTAATACTTTTTTGCGTCCGTAGCGGTCAGAGTATGAACCAATAAAGCTTGAACCAATAATTACACCAAGTGGATATATACCGATTATCACGCCAAATAGAATTTCTTTGGGAAGTGACATGAAGTGAGTTAGCGGGTTGGTACCCTCATTAAATAGTGGTGCAAGTATGGGATAGGGGAGTGCAATACCTGAGACGCTAAGCAAAGTAACGAATAAGGTTACCCCTAAAATTGATTTAGCTTGAAGTTCTTTTTCCATTGACGCTTAGTGAATCTTTATTGATGAGGAAAGTACTATGTCATGGATACCTTATTAAGTAAATTAAATTGTTTATTAAAGTTGGGGAAGTATTTTGCAACATTTGAAACAGGTAGTAACACTTTATCATACTCATGTAGCATTTTATTGCTTATTATAGGGTCAATAATAAGACCTAAACACAATACAAAAGGTCAATCATAATTGAATAAGGGAAATTCAGGCTCATAAACAAGTGATTGTTAAATGAGATAAGAAGGACCAAGAAGAGGACTTTAGTGTGGCAAGCACAAAACAAATTATTTTACCCATTGTCGTGATAGCTATTGCCGCGGCTGTCGCCGTCGGTTTTTCATCAATGAAAAAGCCCCCGGAAGAAAAAGAAGAAGTTGATAACCGACCTATTGTGGCTATTGATGTTAATCAAATGGTTGATTATTCCCATAAGGTGAATTCTTATGGTGTCGTTACTGGTAAATATGAAACTCAATTGGTGGCCCAAGTTTCAGGGGAAATTAAATATATTTCTGATGCGTTTGTACGCGGTGGTTTTGTCCGTAAAGGTGAAGTATTAGCGAAAGTTGATGCTGTTGATTACGAAGCTTCGTTAATTGAAGCTCAAGCTTCTGTCGCTAATGCTCAATCTTCGCTCATTCTAGAAAAAGCTCAAGGTAAAGTGGCTGAGCGTGAGTGGGCCCGCATTACCAATGGAACCCCTACAGAGCTTAGCCTTCGTAAACCTCAACTTGCTCAAGAGATTGCTCGTTCGAAGTCTGCTGAGGCTCAACTGAAACGCGCAAAACGTAATCTAGAGCGCACCGTGATCCGTGCTCCTTATGATGCACTTATCGAAGCCCGAGATGTGGGTCTTGGTTCATACGTTAATACGGGAAGTCCGCTCGGGAAAATCATTAGTGTCGAAACGGCTGAAATACGTCTTCCTGTCGCCGATAAAGAGCTTAGTTTTTTAAGCAATGAAGGCAAATTGTCAGAAGTTAAGATTAAAACTCAATTAGCTGGGAAGACTCGTGTATGGCGTGGCAAAATTATTCGCTCTGAAGGTGTTGTCGATAAAAATAGCCGTATGACATATTTAGTTGCACAAATTATTGACCCTTATGGGTTAAATAGCGACAAAGCACCACTCAAGTTTGGTTCTTATGTAACGGCAACCATTTCAGGTGATCAAGCGGGTAAAGTGAGTATCATTTCTCGCCACTTAATCAATGAAGGAAAAGTTGCATTACTGGATAACGATCGTTTATTGAAACTGGCACCAGTAACCATTTTGCGTGAGTCAGGCTCCAATGCAATTATTTCATCTGGATTGCAAGAAGGCGATAAAGTCATTACCTCGGCATTAGACTACCCACTTGAAGGTATGGAATTGGCTTTACCTGAAGATAAGCAAAACAAAGCTGACGAAAGTGTAGAAACTCAAATCGCAGAAAAACAATAAAGGTAGGGATACACAATGATTGATACCAATAAGGGCATCATTGCTTGGTTTGCCCGAAACAGTGTTGCTGCAAACCTGTTGATGATCATTATTTTAATTGGTGGTCTATTAACAGCGGGTACGATTCGAAAACAATTTTTTCCGGCTGTAGAAAGCAATTGGCTTTCTTTTAATGCCGTGTACCCGGGTGCTGCTCCACAAGAAGTAGAAGAAGGGATCACCATTAAAGTTGAAGAAGCTTTGGAGTCCGTTCAAGGCTTGAAACGAGTGATTACCTACTCACGTCGTGGTGGTTCAAATGGCTGGATTCAAATTGAAGATGATTATGAACCCAAGCAAGTACTTGAAGAAGTAAAATCTGCGATTGACACTATTTCTACTTTTCCTGGCACGATGGAAAAGCCTCAGATTACTCATGAAAAATACACACAAGAAGTGATGTATGTCAGTTTGTATGGAGATCTCAGCAATCGGCAATTAAAAGAGGTAGGAGAAAAAATTCATGATGAAATTTTAGCATTACCGCTTGTTAATATTGCTGAGTTTTATAGTGGCTTAGGTTATGAGGTTTCGATTGAGCTGAGTAAAGATAAGCTTCGAGAATACGGGTTAAGTTTTAATGACGTTGCCAATGCGGTTCGAAATTATTCTCAGAATATGTCAGCTGGACAAATTCGTACATCAAACGGTTACATCAACTTACGTGTTGAAAACCAAGCTTATGTTGGCTATGAATTTGAGAAAATTCCATTAATTACTCTGGCTGATGGCAGTAATATTCGCTTAGGTGATATTGCTAAGGTCAATGATGGCTTTCAAGAAGGATTACAATACTCCAAGTTTAATGGCAAAAATGCAGTGACTTTTGGTATACGAGCTTCGAGAGATCAATCCATTACTGATGTAGCTAAAGTAATGAAACGCTACATTGCCGACAAACAAAAAGCATTACCTCAAGGAGTTAAGTTCGAACCTTGGGTAGATATGACTTATTACCTACAAGGCCGTTTAGACTTAATGCTGGACAGCATGAAAAGTGGTGCTTTGTTGGTTTTCTTATTACTAGCCTTGTTCCTCCGAGTTCGATTAGCCTTTTGGGTGATGATGGGGCTGCCAGTGTGTTTCCTTGGTACGCTACTATTCATGCCATTAGGTATGATTGACGTCACCATTAATATTATCAGTCTATTCGCCTTTATTTTGGTACTGGGTATCGTTGTCGATGACGCCATTGTCATGGGCGAAAGTGCTCATGCTGAATGTGAAGAAAAAGGTCAATCACTCGATAATGTGATCCGTGGTGTAAAACGAGTAGCGATGCCAGCGACATTTGGTGTATTGACCACTATTGCTGCATTTTTACCGATCACCCTTGATACGGGCCCATCTTCAGCCTTTGGTCAAGCGATTGGCTTCGTTGTGGTTCTATGTTTGTTGTTTTCGTTAGTCGAATCTAAATTGATTTTACCGGCTCACCTTGCACGCATGAAACCACCAAAAGTGGTTCAACCTGGCTCGAAAAATCCGCTAGATTGGCTTCGTAATGGCGTTAATTTCTTGCAAGGGAATGTTGATAGAGGGTTGAAATGGTTTATCAGTACCGTTTATCAACCAACTTTAAAGTCTGCCCTCAAGTACCGCTATACAGTAATCATGGCATTTATTGGCTTTATGATTATCTGTGCTGGCTTATACGCTGGTGGCTTTGTTCGCTTTATCGGTACGCCTAAAGTGCCGCATGATTTCCCTCGTGTAACGTTAGAAATGAATGAAGATGCTTCTGATAAAGCGACGTTAGCGGGGGCACTTGAAATTCAAAAGGCCATTGAAGCGGTAGATAGTGAGTTGGAATCTCAATATGGTCAGAAAATGATATCGGACATTCAAGTTGATCTTCGTGGTCGAACTCGTGCTGATATCATGCTGAAACTCGTTGACCCTGAACTTAGACCAATGGATACCTTTGCGCTTGCTGATCTATGGCGTGAAAAGTTCCCAATTATTCCGGGTGTGAATGAACTGAAAGTTCAAGACAGTCTGATTGGTGGGGGTCGTGATGACGGTGATATTTCATTCCGTCTCGAAGGGAAAGATGAAGCTCAACTTGCCGCAGCTGGTAAAGAGCTTGCTGATAAACTCAGAACTTTAGAAGGGGTTGGTGATGTTAATGACAGCAACCAATCCGGTACCAGAGAGATTCAGTTTGCTCTTAAACCGCAAGCTTATGCTCTAGGGTTAACATTAAGAGATATTGCCTCTCAAGTAGGAAATAGTTTTTATGGCTTAGAGGCTCAGCGTATCTTGCGTAACGGACAAGAAGTGAAAGTGATGATCCGTTACCCTGAAGAGCAAAGAAACTCTATCGCTCAAGTTGGTGATACTTTAATTAAAACGACGGTAGGCGCAGAAGTTCCACTTTCTGAGGTGGCTGACATTATCCTTGTCGATGGTGTTAGTCGTATTCGTCGTGAAAACGGTAATCGTACATTGAATGTATGGGCTGCCGTTAACGCTGATGTTGTTGAGCCGTTTAAGGTGGCGAAAGACATTCGTGATAATTTCTTACCAGATTTATTACTTAAGTATCCAGGGGTTAAAAGCCAACTTTCGGGTAGTATTCAAGAACAAATTGATAGCACTAATACTCAGTTAAGAGACTTTATGTTGTCACTCTTGGTGATCTACACCTTACTGGCCATTCCACTTAAGTCATACTCACAACCATTTATGATCATGTCGGTGATCCCATTTGGCGTTATTGGCTCGGTACTCGGTCATATGATCATGGGTATTGATTTAAGTGCGCTTTCATTGTTTGGTATTATCGCCGCCGCTGGTGTTGTGGTGAATGACTCCTTGGTTATGGTGGATTACATCAATAACACTCGTAAACAAGGCGTACCATTGAGAGAAGCGGTAATGAATGCAGGTAAAAAGCGTTTTAGACCGATTCTATTGACTTCGCTAACCACCTTTATTGGTCTGTTACCGATCATGAGTGCAACAAGTATGCAGGCTAAAATGGTGATCCCAATGGCTGTTTCACTGGGTTATGGTGTGATGTTTGCTACAGTGGTAACTTTAGTACTGGTACCTTGTATCTATCTGCTTATTGAAGATATCAAAGGTCAAATTCGCCGAGGATTAGACGCGCTAAAAGCATAACTCAAACTGCTATACATGAGGGGAAGCATTTGCTTCCCCTTTTTTATGCCTGAGTTTTGTACTTTGACTATATTTATATGGCTATGTTTTTTCGAAGTATCGCTTGTGGTTATACCTTTATGTATAGAGTGAAGTATAAATTGTGTCATAGCAGTTCATAAGCGTTTTCGAAAATCAATCGTTTGTCATGGATGGCAAGTTGTATTTTTGATTGAAAGGGAAGATGTTTATGAACAAGGATGTTTTAAAAGTTCTGTTGTTACCACTCGCGATTTTGGCTAATAATGCTCAATCTCAAGAAGTTTCCTATTCTCCTGCTGATCCCGCAATCACCAATGAAAAACAAATTCTATATTGGATGCAAAAGCGAGGCGAGCTTGCTGTTGATGCCACTGAAGCTGAAAAAAAGAAGATATTGGAGCAATACCTTAAGCCTTTTTCAAATCGAAACCATCATTATCAATCTGATTTTGAAATAGAGTCTCAACAAAAACTATCGGATAGAAAAGTTGAGATTTCATCCTTATCCCCACAACTAGCATCAGGCTTAGGTACTGCTACTGAAAAAACAGTAAAAGTATTAGCTGTGTTAATTGATTTCCTAGATCTTCCATATAACAACAATCGATTGGGACGTGGCGATACCACGATGTTTTACGAAAACTACCCAAGGTCACACTATGAAGCGCTACTCTTTTCTGAAAATGGCTATAAGGGGCCAAGTGGGCAAACACTTCGGACGGTTCGTCAGTATTATAAAGCGGTATCTGGTGGCAGCTTTAACTTCACTGGTGAAGTTAAAGGTTGGTTCACTGCAAGTCGAAATGCTGCATATTATGGGCGAAATGTCCCCGGTACCAATAATGATGAAAATGCGACTGAGCTAGTTAAAGAAGCCGTGAGTCAAGCTGTTGCCACAATGAGTGCAAGTGAGCTTGCTAATTATGATATTGAAGATCCAAATGATTTGGATAATGACGGGAACGTAAATGAAAGTGACGGCGTCATTGATCATGTCGTGATTTTTCACTCCAGCATCGGAGCGGAAGCTGGTGGTGGATATTTAAAGGAAAATGCGATTTGGTCACACCGCTTCTTTGTCGACCAAAGTACAAGAGGTTATGCATTACCAGGTACAGATAAAAAAGTATTTGGATATACAATACAACCCATTGATGCAGCTATTGGTGTGGTTTCACATGAGTTTGGTCACGACTTAGGGTTACCAGATGAATACGATACTACGGCTTCGCCACAAGATCCTAATTCGCCTGTTGGCTTTTGGTCAATTATGTCCAGTGGTTCATGGGCTGGTGATATTCCTGGAACACTACCTAGTGGGTTTAGCCCATACGCACGTTCTTATTTACAAAATCGATATGGCGGGAATTGGGTAAGAGAACGTAATATCACGTTCAATGAGATTACCGATAAAGAAGTAGAGTTCACGCTTCATTCAGCCGTTAACCACAATGAAGTTAACCAGCTTTCAATCTCAATACCTAAACCACCAGAACCTTTTAAATCAGCCTATTCCGGTAATTATCAATATTACTCAGGTGAGGGGAATGACCTTTCCCATAAAATGACTTTTGAAGTCACACTGCCACAGTCTAATCAGCTTAAGCTAATTGTAAAAGCCCATTGGGAAATCGAAAAAAATTACGATTTTGCACAACTAGGCATTAACGGCCTTTCCATTCCTGGTAACCATACTGTTGAAAACAATAATGAAAATAGTGCAACGAATATCGTTACCGGAAAATCCAGTGAAATTGCAGGTGCAGAAGGTGAAGATGCTTGGGTGACTTTGGAGTTCAATATTAGTGAGTTTGCAGGACAAACCGCCGATATTGAGTTTCGATATACCACTGACAATACAGGTGGTGGCTACGGGATAGTCTTAGATGATATTAAAATATTAGACAATGGAGTTGAAATCTATAGCGATGATGCTGAAACAGAAAGAGATATTGATTTTTCTGGTTTTACCCGAATCGATGATAAAAGATCAACGGCTTCAGATAAACGCTATTTGATCCAATTAAGAAGTCACAATGGTATTGATCAAGGATTGAAGTTTGAAGGCTACGAACCAGGTGTGCTTATTTGGCTAGAAAATAAAATTTTTAAGGGTGGAAATGAAGTCAATGCCGTTAAACAGCATCCGGGAGAAAGTTTGATTGGTGTTATTGATGCTGACCAAAACTTGATTGGTTCGGATAAATCTATTGTTCAAATTCGAGATGCTACTTTCAGTCAATACGACCAATCTTCATATGATGATGATAATCACTTATTTCATAATTCCCTCTTTAGAGACGTTGATGATTACTCGTCACCAGATCAACCTCAGAGTGGAATGCTTTTGCCTAAAGTTGGAGTTAGTATCCAAATAATTAATCAAGATCCAGACAGCAGTGAAGCAACTCTAACAATAAGTCGAAAAGACATTGGTAATCTGAGTAATTTTAACGTTGATATTAACAGTGAGATTAACAATGCGACAGTGAATTTCTCACCGACTGTAAGAGGTAATGAAGGTGATGTGACACATCAATGGGATTTTGGTAATGGTAATACGAGCACTGATCAAGCTCCTACTCATACCTATGCTCAAGCAGGGAGTTATGTTGTTCGTTTAACGGTTAGAGATACTAAAGGTAAGATAGCCAGCGATACCAAGAGAATTACAATTAATACAGATGCTAGTGAAGAAGAAAGTTCTGGCGGTAGTGCGTTGTGGTGGCTTTATCTTATTTTTTTAATTCCATTGAGAAATAGAAAATTAACTAGAAGTAATTTTTGAGAAATTAAGATAAATAATGAGATGGTGGTCGCTACTGGGCTCGAACCAGTGACCCCCTCCTTGTAAGGGAGGTGCTCTCCCAGCTGAGCTAAGCGACCTGGGATATTTACCAATGTTTTAATTCTTTAGTAAAAGAATGGTGGTCGCTACTGGGCTCGAACCAGTGACCCCCTCCTTGTAAGGGAGGTGCTCTCCCAGCTGAGCTAAGCGACCTGGGATGTTACTAATGTTTTAATTCTTCAGTAAAAGAATGGTGGTCGCTACTGGGCTCGAACCAGTGACCCCCTCCTTGTAAGGGAGGTGCTCTCCCAGCTGAGCTAAGCGACCTGGGATATTTACTAATGTTTTAATTCTTTAGTAAAAGAATGGTGGTCGCTACTGGGCTCGAACCAGTGACCCCCTCCTTGTAAGGGAGGTGCTCTCCCAGCTGAGCTAAGCGACCTGGGATATCTACTAATGTTTGAATTCTTTAGTAAAAGAATGGTGGTCGCTACTGGGCTCGAACCAGTGACCCCCTCCTTGTAAGGGAGGTGCTCTCCCAGCTGAGCTAAGCGACCTGGGATAACAACTCGACAACCGTCGTCGTTATGTGGGGCGTATTATAGGGAGGAGGAAATTAGAGTCAACGGTTTTTATTAAAAAAACATTCGCTCGCTTTAAATTTGTCCGCTTTGATTGAAATCAACACGCCTGCCGCATAAAAAAACGTCTTTGAATCATTTTTTTAAAAAAAAGAAGCTTGTATTTTGAGCTGTCGCATATTTTCTGGGCTCCTACATACGTTATTCGGTCGGGGAAATTAATAAATCATGTCGATACTGATACAATCTATTTCAATGTTCGAGATGCAACATAATAAATAACTCTATGAAGGAAGCGGTTAGTTGAAGATTTTAGTGACAGGTGGTGCAGGGTTTATCGGTTCAGCATTGGTTCGTTATTTGCTGAACCACACAGAACATCAAGTGATGAATGTAGATAAACTTACTTATGCTGGAAACCTTGAGTCACTGACTAGCATTCACGAACATCCCAATTACCAATTTTGTAGAGCTGATATCACGGATATGGCTTGCATGGAGCGTATTTTAGAGCAGTTTGAACCTGATGCTTTGATGCACCTGGCGGCTGAAAGTCATGTAGACCGCTCAATTGATACTGCATCTGACTTTATTAATACTAATATCGTAGGTACTTACTCACTGTTAGAAGTAGCAAAGAACTATTGGTTGCAATTACCCTCTAACAAACAAGAAGAATTCCGGTTTTTGCATGTATCAACAGATGAAGTATTTGGTGATTTAGCTAATAAAGATGCGCCATTTAAAGAAAACACAGCATATTCTCCCAGTAGTCCATACTCCGCCTCCAAAGCGGCGAGTGATCATCTTGTAAGGGCATGGCACCGTACTTATGGGTTACCTGTAGTTTTGACCAATTGTTCAAATAACTATGGTCCATATCAGTTCCCAGAAAAGTTAATCCCTCTAACTATTCAGCATGCATTATTGGGTAAAGCAATCCCTGTTTACGGTGACGGGCAACAAATTCGAGACTGGTTATATGTAGATGACCATGTAAAAGCCATGCTTAAAGTGCTGGAAAGTGGTGAAGTCGGAGAAACTTACCTAATCGGAGCTAACAACGAGAAAACAAACCTTGAAGTTGTTACCTCTATTTGCCATTTTCTCAATCAACAGTGTCCCCAAAAACTAAATGGTTTAACAGGGTTTGAAGAGTTAATCACTTTTGTTAAAGATCGGCCTGGTCATGATGTTCGCTATGCAATTGATTCTAGCAAAATTTCATATCAATTAGGGTGGAAGCCTTGTGAGTCATTTGTCAGCGGCTTAGAAAAAACGATTCTTTGGTATTTAGATAATCAACAATGGCGAATGTGAAATGAAAGGGATTGTTTTAGCTGGTGGCTCTGGAACTCGTTTATACCCAATTACTCGAGGTGTTTCAAAGCAGTTATTACCCGTATACGATAAACCTATGGTGTATTACTCACTTTCTACATTAATGTTGGCTGGTATAAAAGATATTTTGATTATTACTACGCCAGATGAGCAATTTTTGTTTCAGCGTTTGCTAGGCAATGGAGATGAGTTTGGCATAAAGCTTACTTATGCTACCCAGCAGCGTCCCGAAGGTATAGCACAAGCATTTATTATTGCAGAATCATTCATTGGCGATGAGAGTGTTTGTTTGGTATTAGGGGATAATATTTTCTATGGACAATCTTTTACTCAAACATTAAAGCAAGCTGCATTAATGACAAAAGGAGCTACTGTTTTTGGTTATCAAGTCAAAGATGCTCAACGTTTCGGCGTAGTGGAGTTTGATGGTGAGGGTAAAGCCATTTCTATTGAAGAGAAACCTGAACATCCTAAGTCACAGTATGCTATTACCGGATTGTATTTTTATGATAATCAAGTGGTAGATATTGCCAAGTCTCTTAAACCGTCCAGTAGAGGCGAACTTGAAATTACAGATATTAACCAACATTATCTGAAAGCTAACCAGTTAAATGTGCAAATATTGGGGCGCGGCTTTGCTTGGTTAGATACAGGCACTCATGACAGTCTTCATCAAGCCTCTTCCTATGTGAGAACCATTGAAAATATACAAGGTATGAAAGTCGCTTGTTTAGAAGAAGTCGCTTGGCGTAACGGTTGGTTATCAGAAGAGCAGCTCGTTAAAAAGGGCGATGCCATGAAAAACAATGAATACGGGCAGTATTTGTTGCGCTTGGTGTCACCATGAAGGTGATGATTTTAGGTTCCAATGGCCAAGTCGGAACTCATCTTGTAAATACTTGTTCTCAAAGAACAGATTTAGAAGCGCTAGCACTTTCAAGTTTTGAGCTAGATATACGAAACCAATCTGATGTTCTAAACAAGGTAAAAATCTTTAACCCTGATGTAATTGTAAATGCTGCAGCTTACACACAGGTTGATAAAGCTGAAGTAGAATCTGACCTTGCTCATGCCGTAAATGCAATGGCTATAGAGTTTTTAGCCGACGCAGCGAATGCGATAGATTCGGTTATCATTCATGTTTCTACAGATTATGTATTCGATGGTGATAGTACCTTGCCATACTTAGAGCAAGATCTGCCAAATCCTCTAAATGTTTATGGCAAAACTAAATGGCAAGGAGAACAGCTACTTTTACAAAAAGCAAATAAGGCTATTTTGATTCGAACGTCATGGGTTTTTAGTGGCTCAAAAAACAATTTTGTCTCTGCTATGCTCAAGCTATCAGAGACGAGAGAGGAGTTATCAATAGTCGATGACCAAGTAGGTGGTCCTACTTATGCGGGACACTTGGCAGACGCAATTGTCAGCATTGCTAATGAGAGTATTGCTAACTCTAGATTTTCGTTTGGTATTTACCATTTTAGTGGAGAGCCTTTCGTAAGTTGGTTCGAATTTGCCAAAACCATATTTGAGCAAAGTGGGTGTAAAGGGCTAATTCATAAGTCGCCTAAACTATTGCCTATTGCTAGTGAACAGTATCTGTCAGCTGCTAAAAGACCTAAAAACGCTTGTTTACAAACCTCCCAATTTTTTACAGGCAACAGTTCCTTGTCCAGAGATTGGCGAAAAGGGCTAGATTTAGTATTTTCTGCTAAGGAAAACAGTAAACATGAAAGTGATTAATACAGATATACCAGATGTGAAGATCATAGAGCCTAAAGTATTCTCTGATGAGCGAGGTTTTTTTATAGAAACTTGGCAACAAACTGTTTGAACAGCTAGTTACAGGAAAGCCTACTCAGTTTGTGCAAGATAACCATTCGAAATCTGTTGCAGGCACATTGAGGGGCTTGCACTTTCAATCACCACATAGCCAAGGAAAGTTGATTCGAGTGCTATCGGGAGAGATTTATGATGTGGCCGTAGATATTCGACCACAATCTGAATATTTCGGAAAATGGGTAGGAGTAAATTTATCTGAAAGCAATCATCGGCAGTTATGGATACCGGAAGGCTTTGCTCATGGTTTTTACGTGCTGAGTGAAACCGCTGACTTGGTGTATAAATGTACTAACTATTATCACCCAGAAGCAGAAGTTACATTGCAATGGGATGATAGCGAGCTAGGCATCAAATGGCCTAATTCAGAATTTCCTCTTCTATCAGAAAAAGATCAAACAGGGTTATCGTTTAAAGAATGGAATGAAAGCTTGTATCGCATCTAAGTTTTTATCACTAAAAATAAAAGTCTGTGTGAAGATAACTCTGTTGAATTATAATCTTCGCAATGTAAAAAATTCATAATTAATGGCTTATATACTGCAATAAATGAGTGGTATTTCGTCATAAACGGTATAACTAGGAATATAAATGAAAGCAGTGATCCCCGTTGCAGGTCTAGGCACCAGAATGTTGCCGGCTACCAAAGCCATCCCTAAAGAAATGTTGCCTTTGGTGGATAAACCATTAATTCAATATATTGTGAATGAATGCGTTGCTGCCGGTGTCACCGAAATCGTGCTTGTGACTCACGCCAGTAAAAATGCCATTGAAAACCACTTTGATAAATCCTATGAGCTAGAATCAACGCTAGAAAAGCGGGTTAAACGACAACTTTTAGAAGAGATCCAATCAATTTGCCCTAAAGATGTCACTATTATGCAAGTGCGCCAAGGCGAAGCGAAAGGCCTTGGCCATGCTATCTTATGTGCGAAGCCTTGTATTGGGGATAATCCATTTATGGTGGTGTTGCCAGATGTTATTTTAGATGAATACTCTGCAAACCCAAAAGTTGAAAATTTAGCCGCGATGAAAGCGAGGTTTAAGGAGTCAGAAGCAAGCCAGATTATGGTCGCTCCAGTACCTAATGAAGATGTAAGCAAGTACGGTATAGCTGATTGCGATGGCGTATCTTTGAGTGTTTCAGAGTCTACACAAATTGTAAAAATGGTAGAAAAGCCTGAAACTGATCAAGCCCCGTCAAATCTAGCCGTTGTCGGTCGTTATGTGTTGTCGAAAAATATTTGGCCGTTACTTGAAAAAACGCCAATGGGGGCAGGGGATGAAATCCAATTGACTGATGCGATTGATATGCTCATTGAGCAAGAGACAGTTGAAGCTTTCCATATGTCAGGTAAGTCTCATGATTGTGGTGACAAACTGGGTTATGTAACTGCTTTTGTCGAATATACATTGAATGACGCAAAGTTAGGTCCAGCCTTTAGAGCAGAGCTGAAGCGCTTACTTGAACACTAAATTTTGTGTTAGTATTCGCTCTTCGCTTTAAGACAGTAAAGGACATATCATGTCTCGTAAATATTTTGGTACCGACGGCGTCCGTGGACGTGTGGGTAACTTTCCTATCACTCCGACATTCGCTATGCAGCTTGGTTGGGCTGCGGGTACGGTTTTAGCTTCTAGTGGAACAAAAGAAGTGCTGGTGGGTAAAGACACGCGGATCAGTGGTTACATGCTGGAATCCGCGATGCAAGCTGGCTTTACTGCTGCAGGCATCAATGTAGCTCTTATTGGCCCAATGCCAACACCTGCTGTGGCTTATTTAGCATCGACGTTCCGTGCCGATGCAGGTGTGGTGATCAGTGCTTCTCACAACCCTTATTATGATAATGGCATTAAGTTTTTCTCAAACGCAGGCATCAAATTAACCGATGAACAAGAATTAGAAATTGAAGCCTTGTTAGAGCAAGCCATCGAACGTGGCGAGATGCCGTGCGCTGAAGCCAAACAAATCGGTAAAGTACGTCGAATTAATGATGCAGCTGGTCGTTATATTGAGTTTTGTAAAGGTACTTTCCCTAAACACCTTTCGTTAAATGGTTTAAAAGTTGTTGTCGACTCCGCTAATGGGGCTGCTTATCAGATTGCTAATCGAGTATATGCAGAGCTTGGTTCCGAAGTGATCAGTATTAATGACAAGCCTGATGGATTTAACATCAACGAAAAATGTGGTGCGACTCACTTAGACAGCTTACAAAAAGCGGTGATAGAGCACAGTGCTGATGTTGGTATTGCTCTGGATGGTGATGCTGACCGTGTGATGTTTGTTGATCACCAAGGTGAAGTCGTAGACGGCGATGAAATCTTGTTTATTTTAGCTCAGGCTGCTCACCAAACAGGAACGCTGGAAGGCGGTGTAGTTGGTACTTTAATGTCAAACCTGGGCTTAGAGCTAGCGTTGAAAGAAATGGATATTCCATTTAGACGTGCCAAAGTCGGTGACCGCTATGTGGTTGAGCAGCTAAAAGAAACTGGATGGGGCTTAGGTGGTGAAGGTTCTGGCCACATTCTTTGTCTTGAAGAAACCACCACAGGTGATGGTATTGTAGCATCACTTCAAGTGCTTGAAGCCATGATGTTATCTAACAAAACCATAGCTGAATTAAAGTCTGGAATGACTAAACTTCCTCAAGTTCTTATTAATGTTCGACTTAAAGCAGATAATGCTAATGAAGTAATGGCTTCGTTAGCTGTTCAGGCTGCTGTTGAGCAAGCAGAAAAGACTTTAGGTGACGAAGGTCGTGTGTTGTTGAGAAAGTCTGGAACTGAGCCCTTGATTCGAGTGATGGTTGAATCGACCAATTTTAATCTTACACAATCTCAAGCAGAATTTATTGCAAGTGCAGTAGAGCAAGCTGCTTAAGATTAGTTAGACACAGTTGTCTTTTACTGTGTCTAACTACACGTACTTATAAAATGTGAGACTTAATGACAGACATAACCCCTAGCTCAAAGCGTAATGGGATCAGTTTAACCTTTATCGGTGGCCTCGGATTATTTTCGGGGCTTCTTTTATTTGCAACCAGCACCTTGTTTGTAGTTGCTCTTGTTGCTTTTGCTACTGGTGCAGTGACTCTTATTTTAGGCATTGCTAAACTTCGGCAACCAAAAGTGACCATTGAGTTTACTGCAACAGGGTTTATTTATTACCATGTCAGAGGGCAATTCGCTGTAGAGTGGGATAATATTCAGCGTGTAGACATCCCCTCTGTTTATAAGGGCATGGAGCATGTCCAGCTACCCTATGTCGGTATTAAGGTGAAATCCATTAATCAGGTATTAGATTCAATTTCACCACGATTAGCGACTGGCTTACTGACAGAACAAAGGCCATTATTGATGACGGCGGGGGCACAGTCTGGAGATGACACAGCACTAGAAATCTACCTAAACCATGAGTTTATGCCATTAACTGTCAATGATGAAAGGTATCGAGGTGTATTGGCGATGTTTGGCCGCCGCTGTTTGATGTTATCCGAACACCTTGGCTACCATTTGTATATTCCAGCAGATAGTTTGGATAGGGAATTAGAAGATTTTATTAAGTTGCTGCGTCAGCGACAGCAGCAACATCAAAAAACATATACTCGTGATACTTGAAGATGCAATTTTCAGGGCTTATTCAGCGTTGCATTATTCGAGGCGTGAAAGCGCAGAACTAGCGGGCTAATTTAAGGTTTCACAACAAAGAAGAATCAATGCTGAAAAGCCCACACAGTGCGAGTTTAATTGCCATTTATACTGCGTTACTTACCCTTAAAATAGAATAACTATTTCTACGGATAAGTGCTTTGCCTAAATGGCAATTAATTCTCGCTGAAATCCTGCATCTTCAGGTATCACGAGTATAGGCAGGCTTTTATTGAGCTTGCTCTATCGGGGTAACATTATAGGAATCGTTATCTTCAATCGCTTGATTAGAAAAGCGAGAGCCTATAAATTGCCCGCCCTCAAAGATTTCAATACTATCGCTTCTTACTTCACCATCAAAGAGCCCTGTTGAAGTAATAACTAATCGGTCGCAACTCAGTTTTCCTTTAAATTTGCCAGAAATACTAACTTCTTTACAACTAAGCTCACCTTCAATTGTGCCACTCTGTTCTATCGTCACTACAGATTTAGAGCTGATGGCTCCATTTAAATATCCACCAACGAGAGCGTCACCTGAAAATTCAGTATCACCTGTGATTTGAGTGCCATCGGCGATGTAAGTTAAGCCCGAAGATTTATTTTTTTTACTTAACATTAGATTGCTCTCTTTTTATTCGATTGTTATTGATAGTATCTTTCTCAATAACAATGTTCAAGCCAGAATATCTGCAATCTAACGGTAATTGTGGTGTGGCCAAATTTAAAGTTCAGTAATTTTTATCGCATTAGTTGGGCAAGGTTCTACACAGGCTCCACAGCCAGTGCAGGCTTGAGTATCAATGATAGGTATGGGGGCTTGATTGATTCTAAATTCAAATCGAATCGCTTCTGGTTCACACATGTCTTGGCAGCTTTGGCACCAGACTCCATTATGAGCAAGACAATTATCCTTAACTTGCGCTTTAATTTCCCATGGCTGAGCTTGTTTAATGTCAAAAATGGGCTCTTTACAAGCATTAACGCACTTTTCGCAAAAGGTGCATTCTCCCTTATTAAAGTCTACTTCGGGAAAACCGCCATCTCCTCTGAAGATGATCTTAGTTTCACAGACGGTAATACAAGCATCGCAACGACTGCAAATATCAGTAAATTCTATATCCTTTTTTACCCAAGGTGGTCGATTAGCGTCTACTTTTCGGCGGCTAAATAATCGTCTACGGCCCAGATTTACTCTGCTAGTCATATTTTGCACTTATTCTCAGTTATAGGTCTACAAGCAATTACCTATGATATTTGTGTGTAAATCATAAGCTTAATGGCAGTTGTAATCATCCCTTTACAAAAGAAAACTTGATCGCTGTCAATTTTACACTTGATCTAGTTAACAAAGTAAGCACTTTGGCACAGTATGTAAGGAAGAGTTCAATACTAAAAAGAGCAAGAACAATGAGTAAAGGAACGAAGTATTTGGCAAAAGAGCCAGATGAAAATGGCTTTATCCATTATACCGATGAAGAGCACGATACTTGGAAGCAACTATATGCTCGACAAGAAGTTAATTTACCTGGCCGAGCCTGTAAAGAATATCTAGATGGCATTGAAAAACTGCAAATGCCAAAAGATCGAATACCTCAATTAAGTGAAATTGATTCGGTTTTACAAGCAACAACTGGGTGGAAAACAGCTGCTGTACCCGCACTGATTTCATTTGGGCGTTTCTTTGAATTATTGGCAACAAAACAATTTCCTGTTGCGACATTTATTAGAAATAAAGATGAATTTGACTATCTGCAAGAACCAGATATTTTTCACGAAATTTTTGGTCACTGCCCATTATTAACGAACCCTTCTTTTGCCAACTTTTCTCATACCTATGGGAAACTTGGTTTAGCTGCGAGTAAAGAAGAACGAGTATTTTTAGCTCGATTATATTGGTTCACTATAGAATTTGGACTAATGAAGGCTTCATCAGGTGATTTAAACATCTATGGTGGAGGCATATTAAGTTCACCAGGGGAAACCATGTACGCAATGAGCAACGAGCCTGAGATTCAGCCGTTTGACTTATTAAGCGTTCTGAGAACACCTTATCGTATTGATATCATGCAGCCTATTTACTATTTAATAGAAAGCATGGATTACTTAGACGAAATTGTAAAAATGGATATTATGGGCGCAGTGAACAAGGCGCGAGAATTAGGACTGTTTGAGCCTAAGTTTGAACCAAAAGATAAACTTAAAAAATGCAGTTAAACGCATAAATAAAGATTGTTTGCTACAAAATAAAAGATACAAATTATAAACACTAAACGGTTGTATGCTGGCTAAAAACTTCGCTAGCTGCGTTATGAGCTTTGTGAATAAGAATCGCTATTCACTTCAGCTCAAGCCTTGCTATCAAAGTTTTTTTCTGCGCCTAAAACCGTTTTTAACCGCATTTTCTAAGTTTTAGTTAGGAGAACAATAATGAGTGAATTATCGCAAATGAAGTGTGTGTCTTGCCACGGAGATGCACCAAAAGTAACAGATGAAGAATTAGCAGAATTGGTTCGTATGGTACCTGACTGGTGTGTAGAAGTGCGTGATGGCATTATGCAGCTTGAGCGAGTATTCAAGTTTAAAAACTTCAAAGAAGCCTTAGCCTTTACCAATAAATTAGGCGCACTAGCCGAAGAAGATTTTCATCATCCTGGTATTCTTACCGAGTGGGGAAAAGTGACAGTAACATGGTGGTCACATTCTATTAAAGGTCTTCATAAGAATGACTTCATTATGGCGGCAAAAACGGATGATTTATTAAGCTGATTGTCAGCTTGAGTTCAAATTGAAAAACTAAATTTAATCAGCATGTTATTTATTTAGCATGCTGGTTTTTTTATGTTTAAGAAAAAATTGTGTAAACAAGACTTGCCAGAAACGTAATAAACTAATAACTTATAGCCTCTTTTCTCTCCACAGTCTTCTCATCGGTATATTGTCCCAAGTTTGAGGATGTAACCAAGAAGCGACAAAGGATATAGTGGATTATGCGCTTGGAAATTAGTTGCCATGATCGTGTAGGCTTGGCAAAAGATATATTAGAAGTGTTAGAGCAATATGGCATTAACTTATTAGCCATTGATGCGAGCAACTTTGGGTTTATTTACTTACAATTTGCGGAAATCGGTTTTGAAACACTCAGTGAGTTAATGCCGCAATTAAGAAAAATTGAAAGCGTTACTGATGTTAGAACCGCTTCTTTCATGCCTTCCGAGCAAAAGCATTATGCTTTAAAAACCTTACTAAAAACCTTACCTGATTTAGTTTTCTCTATTGATATAAAATCCAATGTTCGTATCGTCAATGAATCCGCTTTGCTCGCACTAGAACTTGAAGAAAAACAAGTGATAGGTCAGCCTTTAAGTTCATGGGTAAACGGTTTTAGCTTTGGTCGTTGGCTTACCGAGCCAGAAAGCCTTTCTCAAGCAGCTCGTGTTCATATTGGTAACAATGAGTATTTGGCCGAAGTTCTTCCTATATATTTACCTGATGAGGCAAAAGACGAAAGCGAGCCAGTATTAGTAGGTGCTGTAGTTTCATTAAAATCGCCAGCGAGAGTAGGTAAGCAGTTTAATGCTTTGCAAAGTCAAATAGTTGGTTTTGAAACCGTTCTTGCTGTCAGTGAGCAGATGAAAAAAGTATTATCAACTGCAACTCGTATGTCCCAACTTGATGCGCCATTGTTGATCACGGGTGAAACGGGCACTGGTAAAGAGCTAATGGCCAAAGCGAGCCATGAAGCTAGCTTACGCCGTGAAAAGCCATTTATTGCCATAAACTGTGCCGCTCTGCCAGACAGTATCGCAGAAGAGTCGTTATTTGGTGTTTACGAAGATGGCGAAGTGATAAAGCGTGGGCTTGTCGATGAAGCTAAAGGCGGCACCATCTTTTTTGATGAAGTTGCAGAAATGTGCTCAGGCGCTCAGGCCAAGCTTCTGCGTTTACTACAAGACGGTTCATACCGCCGAGTGGGAGGAACGAGTGAAATCCGTGCGGATGTTCGAATAATTTGTTCAACTCAACAAAACTTGGCTGAACTATGTCAAGAAGGGAAGTTCAGAGAAGCTTTGTATTATCGAATTAATGTGTTGAGCTATCACATCCCTTCATTGAGAGAACGCAAACAAGATATCATTCCTTTAACAGAGATGTTTCTTGAGCATTACAGTCAGCAACTTTCTAGTCCAACTCGTCGCCTCTCTGGCCCGTGTAAAGATCTTCTGCTTAATTACGCTTGGCCAGGTAATATCCGACAGTTGAAAAATGCAATATTTAGGGCTGTAACCATGCATAGTGGTGGTGTGGAGCTGACACCAGAACAACTGAAGCTTCCATCGTATGCCGAAGGTTTTGGCTATTTTGATAATGATTTCGAAGGTAGTTTAGATGAAGCGATGAAACAGTTTGAAGCAAGCTTGCTGCGCCGACTGTATCCAGCTTACCCGAGTACTCGTCAGCTTGCTAAAAAATTGGGCGTTTCTCATACCGCCATTGCGAATAAGCTGCGAGATTATCAAATTTCGAAGAAGAAATGATGACTGAATAAACCTGCTCATTTGTGGCTTTGATACACATTTTGAGCGGTATGATAAAAAAAAACAGTGTGATTCAGTTCACGCTGTTTTCTTTTTTCTAAATTTACGGTATTGATATACACCAAATAATTTAAATAAGGCTTAAGTCTTTAGACTCCCTCTGAAAATAAGACTTTTGCAACCCTACTTAGGAGTATTCATGAAATTAGCTACTTATAATAACGGTCGCCGTGATGGACAATTGATGTTGGTTAGCCGAGACCTTACCAAAGCTGTTGCAGTTCCAGCAATTGCTCATACCATGCAACAGTTAATGGACTCATGGGATTTGCTTGAGCCACAACTGAAAGAGCTGTATGAAGCATTAAATGATGGTCAATTAGAAAATACTGTTGATTTTAATGAAAGCCAGTGCCTTTCTCCTTTCCCTCGTGCATACCAGTGGGCCGATGGTAGTGCATACGTAAACCATGTTGAACTTGTTCGTAAGGCTCGTAATGCTGAAATGCCAGAAACATTTTGGACTGATCCTCTCGTTTATCAAGGTGGATCAGATTGCTTTATTGCGCCACGTGCTGATATTGAGCTAGGCAGCGAAAAATGGGGAATCGATTTTGAATCTGAAATTGCGGTAGTTACTGATGATGTACCTATGGGCGTTACTTCAGATAAGGCTGCTAGTCACATTAAACTGTTAATGTTAGTCAATGACGTATCTTTACGTGGATTAATTCCTGGTGAACTTGCTAAGGGCTTTGGATTCTTCCAATCTAAGCCATCAAGCAGTTTTTCTCCAGTAGCGATTACTCCTGATGAGCTAGGTGATAAGTGGCAAGAAAGCAAGGTTCACTTACCTCTTGTAACTCACTTGAATGGAGAATTATTTGGCCGCCCAAATGCCGGCGTAGATATGACTTTCGATTTTGCAACTTTGGTTTCTCACGTTGCGAAAACTCGCCCAATGGGCGCTGGTGCAATCGTTGGTTCAGGTACAATTTCAAACTACGATCGTAGCGCAGGTTCAAGCTGCCTAGCTGAAAAACGTATGCTTGAAACCATCGCTGACGGAAAACCAAGCACTTCATTTATGAAATTTGGTGATCGTGTTCGTATTGAAATGTTTGATGATCAAGGTAACAGCATTTTTGGTTCAATTGATCAAAAAGTGGTTGAGTACAAGGCTTAATCAAAACTTGAAAACTTTACGGGGCTTTATGCCCCGTTTTACGTTGGGAACAATAAAATGAAACTTTATGGTTATTGGCGATCAAGTGCCGCTTATCGTGTTCGCATCGCACTTAATTTAAAAGGGTTGCAGGCTGAGCATATTTCAGTACATTTGGTTAAAGACGGTGGTCAGCAACATAAACCAGAATATATGGATCTTAATCCGCAAGAGTTAGTGCCAACTTTAGTTGCTAAAGATGTGGCTTCTGGAAGTGAGTTAAAACTTACTCAATCACTCGCAATTATTGATTATCTAGAGCAAGTTGCTCCAGATGTTAAACTCCTACCTGAACTTGCGGCCGCTCGTGCTGTAGTTAATAGTATGGCGTTGCTGGTGGCTTGTGATGTGCACCCGTTAAATAATCTAGGCATCCTTCAATATTTGTCTAATGAGTTAGAAGTGAATGATGAGCAAAAGTCAGAGTGGTATCACCACTGGATCCACAAAGGATTTAAAGCGCTAGAAGTGTTGTTAGAGCAACACAGTGGTCAGTATTGCTTTGGTGATTTGGTAACACTAGCGGATGTGTGTTTGATCCCACAAGTCTATAACGCGAAGCGGTTTAATGTTGACTTAACGACTTATCCAAATATTACTCGAATTTGGGATAACTGTAATCAATTAGAATCGTTCGACAAGGCATTGCCTGAAAATCAGGAAGATGCGGTTATTTAGACATAAAAAAGGGCAAACATTGAGTTTGCCCTTATGCCAATCATTTCAACAAAACTAATCTAGTTAATTGTTTTGTGCTTTCTTATTTTGCTCTTTATTTGCGGATTCTTTACTGTTTTGTAGTTGCGTGTTTGAAAGTTGTTGTCTAGCTTTTTCAACATCAGCTTCATGCTGAAGCTTTCTTATCTGTTCCTTAGTATTTGCTTCGGTAGCTTCAACACCGTCGCCCTTGACAACCGAAGTAGGTTTATCATCTGCTAAACCATTGTGTTGTGCAGGTAATGCATAGTTTTTTCGAATAATAGGGTTTGTTGCACCACGCAATCCACCGTCAAAGCCTTTACGGTAATTAGGTTGCTTATCGTCAGAACCAAATTCATTTATGATTACTTTGGGTTCAGCTTGAAGTTCAGTAACTTTTGAGCTTTCTACATCATCGAAACGGTTTACATCGGCTTCTGTTCCATCAGCAAAGCGCAAACCGAATATAACAGTTTCAGCAGCTGAAGAACTAGCTGATGATTGAGGTTTTGGTTTGTTGATAACCAATTGAGTCTGGGATTGAGAATCAGATATCATTTGGGCAATTGAGCCGAATGCGCTAAAAGCAGTTCCTTGATCAGGCTCCAATATTAATTGATGAAGTAAAGTTCTAACTTCACCACGTTGTGGATCTTGATAAAAGCGAGTATCTGGCTCACTGTCAAAAATTGCCATAATCTGATTAAAAACCGTTAGCATTCCATCTTGTTGTGAATAAACGCTAGGTACAGCTGATGCTGCGGGTTGTGGATAGGCCGCTTGTGCAGCCGCTGCAGGATTTAAACCTGTGCCAAATGCCATGTTATCACCTCATTATGATGATCAAAAAAGCCATTGCATGAATATAGACTGTAATTCAGCCATGGCTGATATGTACACTAAAGTATATAGTCGAGTCTCTAAAATGCAGCTTAAACTTTGTTAACCTAAAAAGTGCTGAATTAATGGGGATTTCAGAGGGTTAATTGAAGAAAAGAATGTCATTTGATTAATGAAATTGTGGGCTAAACAGCATTATTCAGCCCAACAAAAGCTATCGTCAAGCTACTTGCTTGTGGTCATCAGGTAGTGGGTCATTTGAATAAAATCTTTCTTCATCCAGCTGTCCTTCTGATTTACCTACAACAACAGCTGTCATCATATCTCCGGTAACATTAGTTGCAGTGCGGATCATATCAATTACTCTGTCTATTGCTGCAATAAAGGCAATGCCTTCAAGTGGCAAACCAATAACACCTAGTGTTACCGTTAGCATCACCATGGCGCTTCCTGGAACACCGGCTGTACCAATTGAAGCAACGGTTGCTGTAATTGCGATTAACACATAATCGGTTGTATCTAATGGGATACCATAAATTTGAGCGATAAAGATAGCCGCGATTGCAGGATAAATTCCGCCACAACCATCCATATTCATTGTAGCACCCAAAGGTAGTACAAATGAACGGTAGCCTTTAGATACTCCCATAGATTCAGTGCTGCGCGTACTTGCAGGTAAAGTGCCAAAACTGGATGCAGTAGTAAAAGCGACTAACTGAGCAGGTAAAGCTTTACGGAAAAACTGAATAGGGCTTAATTTTGCCACAAAGGTGACAAAACCACCGTAGACAAAAATAATGTGAATAAAAGCGGCTAAATAAATGGCGCCAATAAATTTAGCTAACGGTAACATTGTGGATAATCCGTATTCACCAACAACCCATGCCATTAATCCAAATACACCAATTGGAGTCAGCTTCAGCACTAAGCTTGTTAAGCTATACATTACCTCAGCACCTGCATCAATGGCTTGTTTCAGAGGCTGCGCTTTTTCACCAACCTTATTTATTGAAATACCTATTAATGCAGCAAATACGATAATTTGTAAGACTTTTCCCTCAGCTAAAGCAGCAAATGGGTTTACGGGGATCATATCTAATAAAACTTGTGCAAAACCGGGGATATTTCGCTCCCGTACTTCAGAGGTAGCCAGCTGCATTGTGCCTCCCATGTCTATTAAGCTACCTATGGTTAACCCAATTAAAGAAGCTAAAGCACCGGTTATCATAAACATGGTAAGGGTTTTGGCGGTTAACCATTTAAGGCTACCGTCAGCAGAGTTGTGCCCTGTAATACTGGTAACGATGGCACAGAAAATTAATGGCGCGACTAACATTTTTATCGCGCTAATAAATAAATCACCTAAAGGTTTTAATACTGTTGCTTGCTCACCAAAAATGAGACCAATCGTGGCACCAAGCACGAAACCAGCAATTACTTTTTGCCAGAAAGGGATCTGTTTTAATTTTTGTAGAAACATGAGTTGTCCATAATTAAATTGCAAGATGATAAAAAGAAAGTGAGCGGTACAGCAGATCTCTAACTTTTAGGTAACAATGTTATTTTCTCCTATTCTATCGGTACTAGGTTAACAATAACAAATGTCATTTTTTTATAACATATAGTAATTAATTTAGTTGTTTTTATTCTTTGGTGTTATTTTGAACAACCTTGAATCCAGCTATGATGTTGTTACATGTTAAAGTGTTTTATTTAAACGCTTTGTTGTGGTCTTGAAGTCAAGGAGTATAATCCCCATCTTTGACTCTGAATTAGTTAACGAGAGAAGTCTATTTTGAAGACATTTGGTCAAAACCTTGCCATTTTAGATAATTCATATGGCAAAAGAGCGCTGAGCGGTATTCGTCGAGGCATTGAGCGTGAAGCGTTAAGAGTGAAAAGTGATGGACAGCTCTCATCAAAGCCTCATTCTAAAGCACTGGGTTCTGCACTGACACATTCTCGTATTACCACAGACTATAGTGAATCCTTATTAGAATTCATTACACCAGTTTTTGACGATATTCCCAGTTTATTTAATGATCTAAAGAAAACTCATATTTACACAATTAACAACATAGATTCAGAGGTTTTATGGCCTGTGAGTATGCCTTGTTTTGTTAAAGAACCAAGTAAAATTCCTGTTGCGCAATATGGTGAGTCTAATGTCGGCAAGCTGAAGACTTTATATCGAACGGGTTTGACTCATAGATATGGTGCTCAAATGCAGGTCATATCAGGTGTTCACTTTAATTTTTCTGTTAGCCAAGATTTATGGAATATCTTGTATGAGCAATCAAATAAAGAGTTGTCTCTAGATGAATTCATTTCTGATTCTTATTTTGGTTTAATTCGAAATTACCGCAAACAAATGTGGATACTCCCTTATTTGTTTGGTGCGTCACCTGCACTGTGTAGCTCATTTTTAAAAGGGCTGGATACTGAGCTTGCGTTCGAAAAGTCAGGTCAAGGTACATTGTATTTACCTTTTGCTACATCACTCCGAATGAGCGATTTAGGCTACACCAATAAAGAACAAGAAACCCTAGGGATAAGCTATAACTCGCTGTCAGATTATCTAGAAGGAATGAAACGTGCGATTCGATTACCTTCAGAGAAATTTGCAGGTATTGGGGTGAGGGTAGATGAAGAATATCGTCAGCTGAACGCTAATATTTTGCAGATTGAAAATGAGTTTTATGCTCCTATTCGTCCGAAGCGTGTTGTTCAAGCAGGTGAAAAGCCATCTGACGCATTAGATCGTGGTGGTGTTGAATATATTGAAGTAAGAGCGTTAGATGTGAATCCCTATTCACCTCTTGGTATCAGTGAAGAACAGGTACGCTTTTTAGACTTATTTTTACTGCATTGCTTATTGTCTCCATCTGAACACATCAATGAGTTAGATGAGAAAGAGATGTCAGCCAACTTGGAAAAAATTATTTTACAAGGTCGCAAGCCTGATTTGCAGCTGAATCGAGACGGTAAAGCAATAAAAGTTAATCAGTGGTTGTCAGAAATTTTTGAGCAGTTGGAGCAGTTAGCTGAGCTGATGGATGATGCTGGTTCTCGAGAATATCATGATGCCTTAGCGTTATGGAAACAAGGCATTAGCAATCCAGAATCGACTCTGTCAGGCAGAGTGTTGAAAGAATTTGTTGATCAAAATAAAGACCATGGAACTTGGGTGTTGTCATTGGCTAACAAATATCAGCAGCAGTTATCTAACATGCCGCTTACTGATGCTGAAATATCAGATTATCAACAACAAGCCGAGACATCTTTGTTACAACAACAGCAACTAGAGCAGGCATCAACGCAATCATTTGATGATTATTTGCAAGATTACTTTCACTACCTAAAGGAATAGTTGGGTGAAGCTGGCACTAATAGCAATGTTAACGTTCACACTTATGGCATGCTCTAGCCGAGTTCCTCAGAGTTGTAGCCAAGTGTCTAGTTATTTAGTGCCAGATTCGGATCAAAATTTATACTCAGTAATGATCCTTGATATTGATGGTGTTCCTGTACCACCTCAGCCAGTTTATCAATTGACTAAAGGTGAACATAAAATCAAGGTTGCGGCACTTATTCACGCACCAGATCTTGATATAGCCCTCAAATATCGAGTTCCGAAAACTCGTAGTCTATCGTTTGACGCAGGTTATCGTTACCATTTAGCAGCTAAATTGAAAGAACCACTGCCTCCAAGAGTATTAAATACAGACTATTGGCAAGTGGTGACATGGAAAAAGCAAGAGGTTACATGTGATAAACAGGGAAATAAAAACAGAACGCCTGATTAAAAGAGGAATTGTTTCAATTGGGCTTTTGGCTCTTGTAGGTTGTGCTACACCACCGCCACAAAATCCTGATAATATCTGTGAGATCTTTAAAGAGCACCGCAGCTGGTACGAAGCCGCTAAAGATGCTCGTGATAAATGGGGTGTACCGGTACATGTCCCAATCGCCATGATGTATCAAGAAAGTTCTTTTAGGCATAATGCAGCCCCTCCAATGGAATATTTTTTAGGCTTTATTCCAATTGGTCGAGCAAGCTCAGCGTACGGATATGCTCAAGCTAAAACCATGACTTGGGATGATTACGTAAGAGAAACTGGTAATAGCTGGTCAAGTCGCTCAAACTTTGACGATGCTATGGATTTTATGGGCTGGTTCATCTATAAGACTCATAAAATTAATGGAGTTTCTAAGTGGGATGCTAAACGACAATACCTCAATTACCACGAAGGTTGGGGCGGTTATCGTCGAGGTACTCAAAATAAAAAGAAATGGCTTTTGAGAGTTTCTAACAAAGTAAACAGTCGCTCACATAAATACGCTAAGCAATATAGCTTATGTAAGAAAGACCTTGACCGTTCTTGGTTGTGGCGTTTGTTTTTTGGTTAACTGACTTTTTGGTTATCTTGAGTTTTATTCTGGCGGGCGTTTGTTTTCGCCCGCTTTTGTAAATACATTTCAGAGTCTGCTTTTTTAAAAGCAAGCTGCCAGTTGTTTTCGTATTTAGCTATACCATAGCTAAATTCAACTCCTGATTCGTGCGCTAATTGTTTTTGGGTACGAGCGATTTTTTGCTTTAATTGAGTTATAGGTCCGTGAATAAGCACGGCAAATTCATCTCCACCGAAACGGCCTAATAATCCCCCGTCGGATAAATTGCTTTTTAGTGCATTTGCCAAAGACAAGATCGCAGTATCACCCGCTTGGTGACCAAGGTTATCATTGATGCTTTTTAAATTGTCCATATCAATGAGGATCAAAAAACTGCCTAAGTGAGGTTTGAGGTTCCAAGTTTTGAGCTCTTTTTCAAAGGCTTGACGGTTAAAAAGTTCAGTTAAAGAATCAAAGTTAGCTAACTTATGAATTTGCTTATTTTTTTGGTACAAACTGAGTGCGTTACAAGCTTCTTGAGTCAGAACGCTAACCAAATTGCTATCGTAGTCATTAAACGCTTCGTATTGGCTGCTGTCTAAATTCAGCATTCCAAACAATTTGTTGTCAATGTAGATAGGGGTCGAAAGGGTAGAGCGGATCGGTTTAGGGCACGCTCCTTTAAATATATTTTGTGCTTGCTGTGACAGTTCTTTGTTAGCCCCAATTTCATTGATGTCGTTAATCACCACAACTCGGTCACACTTGCCGCTTGAAAGCTGATATTGGAAAGAATCTTCCAAATGGAAATCCACCTTATTTAGCTTACTTTGATCAACACCTACAACAGATTCATAAGTTAATTTATTAGTGTCATGATCAAGAACCACGATGCTACCCATTTCCGCACCATTGATAGAACGAATCGATTTTTTCAATAGAGCATCTAAAAAGTCTTGTTGATCATGATAGTGATTTGAGAGCTTAACTAATTCGTAAGTGGCCTCGTTGATACTAAGTACACGTTCTAAATGTTGCCATAACCTATGCAGGCGGCTTTGATGAAGGTAATAGCTGAGACTATAGCCAAGGACATAAATCAAAAAAATGAACGTAATGCTTAAAAAGTTATTAGTGCCTAAAGGGTTAAGTAGCTCAAAGCTGAAAATAATTAAAAGCAGTGGGCAAACTAAGAGGATGATGTGGTAGCGAATGTCTACACGGTCAATTTGCTTAGATTTTAAATTATCTTTCTGCTTCACTACTAGATATCCATACTAAGTACTTATGATGCACTTTTTATTGAAATGCGAAATCACAATTCATTTTTATAAACGACTATATATGCAGTTTACTTGGAAGAAAACTAAAGCTCTATAGCAGATTTAGAAGAGGTGCATGGTTTATGATCTACATCAAAGAAAGTATTTTCGCATATTATCTACCGAATTTACTATTTTAATTGATAGATACAATTGTTGAGGATGATAAATATTCGACAGTTATACTGTGAAGGAAAGTGTTAAGCTGGTGCTGTTATGAATCATAGCCCTAGAGTTGCTAGGGCTTTAGCTTAGGCATGGTTAATTAGTAGATACTATGCATTAATCTCAGTCATCAACCAATCAATAGGGGCTTGATAATGCTCCGGTAGCATAGCTTTGAGCTTATTTAACGAGTTTATTGATAAACCTTTGTCTTGCAATGATAAATTGATATGACCAACTTTACGACCGGGCCTTACTTCTTTTCTATACCAATACAGCTCAGCATTTGGAAGTTCAAGCCAATGCTCGTCATAATCAACGCCAATTAAGTTAACCATTGCACTTTGGAAGTTAACCTTTAGCTCTGGAACGGGTAACTCCATCATGGCACGAACATGTAACTCAAATTGGCTAATAGCACAACCTGCTTGTGTCCAGTGTCCTGAATTATGAACACGTGGAGCAAGTTCGTTGACCAATAGTTTATCTCCAACACGGAAGCATTCCATGGCCATAACACCAACATAATCAAGATCATTCATGATAGTGGATAACATGGCTTCAGCTTTAGATTGAAGATGTTCAAGGCGTGGCAGTGAGGAAATAGACATCATCAATATACCATTTTGATGATGATTCAAAGTTAGGGGATAAAAAACGCAGCGCCCGTCTTTTAATCGCACTCCAACTAAAGAAACTTCTTCGTCAAAAGGTATACCTTGTTCGGCAATGCACTCATTGCTCCATTCGCTAGGTATTTGAGGGTTGTCATTTACCCTTAACCAATGTTGTCCTTTTCCATCATAGCCACCAGTTCGACGTTTAAGAAGAACATTGTCACCAAGAGCACTATGAAGGCCTGACTTATTGGTTTCATCTGTTACTAGCTGCCATGGAGCCGTAGCAATATTTAGGCGATCTAGCATGCTTTTTTGAGGGTAGCGATCGGCTAAAAGTGCAAAAATATCATGATTGATGAAATTAGGATGCTCGCTTAATTGCTTGCTTGTCTCTGAAATTGGCCACATTTCACGTTCTGCAGTGATGATGTCAGTCGGCTTAATGGGTAACTGTTCGTTACTAGGATTGACAATATCAACGGCTTCAACATCAACTGCTAAAGGATTGGCTGCTTGTTTTAACATGGCTCCGAGTTGACCGTTACCAAGTACCCATAATTTTGGTTTGCTGTTCATCTTAATCTCTTGGGTCTGCATTTTCTAAGATGGTCTCAGTTTGTTGTTTGCGGAACGCCTCAATTCTTTCAGCAAGCTCTACATCGTTGTTTGCTAACATTTGGCAAGCCAATAACCCAGCATTAAATGCCCCAGCAGTACCAATAGCTAATGTTCCAACCGCTACGCCTTTAGGCATCTGTACGATAGATAACAAACTATCCATACCAGAAAGCGCTTTACTTTGCACAGGAACACCAAGCACAGGCAAGCGCGTTTTCGAAGCTATCATGCCAGGCAGATGTGCCGCGCCGCCAGCTCCACCAATAATAATTTCGAAACCTTTATCTGCAGCGGTTTCGGCAAATTGCATCAATTTATCAGGGGTTCTATGGGCTGAAACCACTTCAACATGGTAAGGGACTTGTAGTAGATCCATGATCTCCGTAGCTAACTCCATGGTTGGCCAATCACTTTTAGATCCCATAACGACAGCAACTTTCGCTTGCATTGAGGCTCCTTAACAACATTTATTAGGGTATTTTTTTAGTTTGAAATTGTGAGTGATGTCACAATCTGATCATATCATGATATCCAAACCCAGCGGAATCAATTCAATATTCTCAGCTGAAAACAGAGTTTAGTTTTTTATTGTTATCTTCCATAGATTTTCTATAAATAGGACAGCTTGTATCTATTTTGTTTTCCATAAAATATAGAAGGTGAATATTGGCTAACTCTCAAATACGAGCAGTTATTATTAATGTACCTCACTGCTCTTGGCTCTTTTTTATTTTTAATCTTAGGAAGCTTTGGCTTGACCTCAAAATCCTCTGGAGTTGTCTGAGTACTAGTGTCAACCTTTTCAACAGCTGCAGAAACGCATACTGGCTCGGGTAGAGTCAAAGCTTGGAGAACTTTTGGCTCTGGTGGTTGTTCTGTCATTATACTTTTATGCTTAACAATTACCGCCTCTGTTTGTAGCTGTTTGTTCACTAATCCAGGTAACCAGCCATCCATATCTGTTGCTCTTTCTGCTTTTATAAGAGGTGGAATGAAGAAATGATTAAGACATTGAGCACAGGTGCTTCTTCGATGGAATATATGTACGCAGCTTCTGAGTCTGTTTTGTTCATCTAAATGGGAAAGCTTTGCTAATAATATGCATTTATGTTGTAAAGAGGCGTTAAATGCTTCTATGGCAGGCTGTAATTGCTCCTCTGATTCGCACTTTAGTACAGAATGAAATAATTTAATGCATTGGGCTTGATCATTTTTATGCATCGGTTTTATGGCAAATTGAACTTCTTGCAGTGCAACACGTTGGTGAGGTTTTAGCAAAAAAGCAGGTTTGCTTTTTTGCACAGAGGAATATTTCTTAGGTGCAGTTTGAATAGGCGGTAATTTCTTCAACGGTATAACTGAGTTAAGCGGAATCTAAGGCTTAAGTTAACTTAGTTCCGCTGAATCAGTGCTTACTACGAGTTATCAAGTCCACCCAGAGCTTTAAATAGCGATTCAAACAAAGCCTTTAACTCACCGCACATTAAGGCATAGTCAGCGTCCAATCTCGCCATTGGATCTTCATTTCCAACTTCATCGTTAATGGCTCTAAATTCTTCTGAGAATTTAAGGCGTTTTAAACTTGAGTCAGACTGTAAAACAAAGGCAATGGATTGACCAAAGTGCAATGCTAATTTATGGACTTGCTTACCACTGGCAATGTGGGCTAATACTTCTTCTTCAAACAACTCTTGTTGCTTAAAGCGTACGATTCCACCTTCATCTGAAACTGACTTCAATTCAGCTTCGTCCTGAACTTCAAAGCTTGCCGGTATTTCACTGGTTTCTAACCAAGAGGTGAGGGTGTTTTCAATTGGTGCAGTAAAGTTAACTGGAACTATTGGCAAACTACCAATGGCTTTTCTTAATAATGCCAGCATTTCTTCAGACTTAGTTGCGCTGGAACTGTCAACAACGACTAATTGCTGTTCAGGCATAATAAGCGCTTTAATTTGACTGCGACGGGAGAATGCTCTTGGCAACAAAGTGGCAATGACATCTTCTTTAAAAGCATCTTTTTCTTTTTTGGTTACTTTGCGGTTTTCTTGCTCTTCAATAAGTGCCACTTTTTCATCTACGGCTTCTTTAACTACTTGAGTTGGCAGTAGCTTTTCTTCTTTTGTCATAGATATTAAGTGAATGCCATTCGCGCTATGAACTAGCGTTTGGCCTAGTTTGCCTAAGGCTTTTGAAAATCCTAGTTTGCTAACATCTTGGCTTGAACAAGGAGTAAATGAAAAAGAGGATAGGGCTTGTTCAAGTTGTTCGGTATCGATAGAAAAAGGTTTATTGAATCGGTAAAGAGTAAGGTTTTTAAACCACATGAGGACTGAACCTTTGATTAAATTAAAAAGAATCGACTCAGTGTAACGCAAAATAAGGTTATTAATTAACGATTATTTTTCTCTGACTTTGGTGCATTGTCCTGAAATTCTTTTTTTGTGATGCTCTTTTTCTATTATTGTTTCAATTTGTTGAACGCAGTATTGCAAATTCAAGTCAAATATATTTCTAAAGTGAAATAAAAGTGAAATATAATACTGCCACAATCTTCTTCAGATTATTGCTAATACCAATTGCATCACAGGAAAATAAAATGCAGATGTTCAATAAAACAATTTTAGCTACTATTCTTGCCGCTAGCACCGGAACTGCTATGGCTAGCGACGCTGTTGATTTATACGGTAAGGTGAACTTATCACTACAAAATAGCGACTTTGCTACTAAGAAAGATAATGCAATCAGCTATACAGATGAAACCAAAGTTAAGAGCAATGCTTCTCGCTTAGGCGTAAAAGGTGAGTTTCAGCTAGATAATGGTTTAGAAGCGTTTTATAAACTTGAATATCAAGTAAACATTGATTCAGATGATAAAGATACCTTTACTGCTCGTAATCAGTATGTTGGTATTCGTGGTGGTTTCGGTTCGGTTGCCGTTGGTCGTAACGATACAATAACGAAAAAATCTCAGGGTAAAGTAGACCTATTTAATGATTTAGATGGTGATATCAAAAAACTATTCAAAGGCGATAATCGTCTATCACAAACCGTAACTTATGTTTCGCCATCAGTTTCGGGTTTCACGTTTGGCGCTACTTATGTTGCAGAAGCCGTTAAAAAACAAAATGATACTAATGGCGTTTCATTAGCCGCTATGTACGGTGATGCTAAACTCAAAAAATCTAAATTCTATGCAGCATTAGCATACGATAAAGATGTTGCGGGTTATGATGTGCTTCGTGCTACTGCTCAAACTAAACTTGGAAACCTAAAATTAGGTGCTATGTACCAGCAGCAAGAGTCAACTGCTGAGGGTAGCAAGAGCACAAATGGTTACTTGGTGAGTGCAGCATACTCAATGGATGCGATTACCTTTAAAGCACAAGCACAAGATATGGATAATAAAGGAAAATCTTGGTCAGCAGGTGCAGATTACTCGTTAGCAAAACCAACGAAATTGTTTGCTTTCTTTACTAACCGTAAGTTTGATGGCCTAAACCATGATGATCAATATGTTGGTGTTGGTATTGAACACAAGTTTTAATCCTTAGTTCATATAGTTTAAAAAACGGTATCACTGGTGATACCGTTTTTTGCTACTTTTTATTTTGCTGTCTTGCGTTGTAGTGTCCGATCCATTTATTCGCCAAATTAGCATTGCATTGAATAAGTTGTTCTAGCTGCATATCAAAATCACTCTTTGGAAATAAACCAGCGATTAAGCCCGTTTTTTTCGCTCGTTTAGCGGGGGGAGGTGATGTTGGTGAGCAAATTGCTTGCCGTAGTGTCATTTTTGAGTCAGGAGTTGCGCTGAATGTTGATGGTCTTGCACCAGGAATTGCTACTTGGGTGTTTGAGCTTATTCGTTTTTGTGGTGGTGTTAATAGCGCTTTTAATCTAGCGGTTTCTTTAGCATCGTTTGCTGATTCGATAAGTAGACCCCCAATTCTTGCAACACTTAAATATCCATGAATATCACTTTGATGTTGTTTGTCATAGCACTGACTTGGCGTGGGCTCGGCTGGTATTGAATCTTCATAAAAGAAATCATCAAGACGGTTCGATAGCCTTTTACATAGGTGGTTGAGGTTTTCATTTATGAAGATTCATTGTCGCACCAACTAGCAAGAACCGAGAGGTTGTTCAATGGCTCTGAGAGTAATTCGCACAACTCACTTTCAACATCTATATCTTGTTGTTCAGCTTTTCGTATCAGCCATCCAACCAAGTCTCTTTGTGCTACACAATGATCGGTATCTTTCGAGGGCGGAAGTAACGATTATTTAATCGCACACTGTAAAATAGTATCTCCTGACTTATCTCTAGAAGACAATTCTCCGCCTTGTGATAGTAGCCATTGCAGCGTCATAATATGATGGCTTTTGGCTGCACAATGTAGCACGGTAAAACCTAGAGCATTTCGTTGAGTCAGTAATTGTTTGTTACTTAAAGTGGGTGTTCGATTTTTGGCGAGAACATTGGCGCTTTGCTCTTGAACAGTTGGAGATGAATGAGTAATCGCGAGCTGATTAAGAGCTTGCCTATTCCTTGTCATTAGGTCGACTAAAATAAATAATGTGCCTTCATCAGTTGGAGGAGTACTAAGTTTGATTAGTTGAGTACAGGCTTTAAATACTTCGTCAGCCAATTCCCTGTTTTCTACTTCGTATTTATCAGGGTGAAGTTACATCATCACCTTTCTCGTTAATTCGGGAATGCTACAGTCATCTTTTAATGATGAGTCTATCGTGCGAGCAAACTTTCTTAGTTCAGCTAATAATGCACCCCCTCTTATTTCTTGATGTTTAATTGAATTCAATTGGCTTAGAGCTTTATATAAAAAAACGGATTGTTTTTCTGCATCACTTATTTGCGGTGCTGATGTAACTTTAACTATTGGTCCGGCTGCTGAAGTTGCTTCTGGTGAGAAGAACTGACCTGTTGTACCTTCAGTGGAGTTTTGTGTGGGTTCTGTCGTATCTACACTGTATGCAGTCTCGTTAAGCTCTATTTTTTGAAAGTGGTTTTGCTCCTCTGGTGCAAGTTCATTTAGCTCAATACTTTCTCTAGGAGGTGTTGTTGATAAACCTTTTATACCGGCCATGTTTGACTGCAATATTACGTTTTTTGTACTGCAGTTATAGGGTAAGGTATTGTTTTTATAAGTTAAAGGTTGTTTAGTTCGTATTCCATAAAATGGCGGCTACGCCGTTAAGTCTCGTTGTTCGTCATAAAAAACTATCATTTATAACAGGCTTGTGTTTAACGTTCATAATTCTGTAATATTAATTACATTTAATGTAACCACAAATTTAGTACCTCTGCTCTAATACTCTGAAAGCAATAATTGAACGAGTATGACGAGCAAATGGAATGAACACCATAAAATAGAGAATTGGTTATGACAGCAAGGATTTTGATCGTAGAAGATGAATTGGCCATCAGGGAAATGTTGACCTTTGTACTTGAACAACATGGGTTCAGCACAATATCAGCTGCCGACTATGACTCTGCTGTATCCGCATTACAAGAGCCTTTCCCTGATCTTGTCTTGCTTGATTGGATGTTTCCCGGTGGAAACGGAATCCAATTTGCTAAACATATGAGACAAGATGAATTTACCCGCCAAATTCCAATCATAATGCTTACTGCCCGCGGTGAAGAAGAAGATATGGTTAAAGGCCTAGAAGTTGGGGCTGATGACTATATGACTAAGCCATTTTCACCCAAAGAGTTAACCGCTCGTATTAAAGCCGTATTAAGAAGAACGGCTCCAACTCGACTTGAAGAAACTATTGATGTTCAAGGTCTGACTTTAGACCCTATTAGTCATCGCGTAACTGTTGGTGAGCAAGTATTGGATATGGGTCCAACAGAGTTTCGTTTACTTCACTTTTTCATGACACACCCAGAGCGAGTATATAGCCGTGAGCAGTTGCTTGATAATGTTTGGGGAACCAATGTGTACGTTGAAGACAGAACTGTCGATGTACATATTCGTCGCCTTAGAAAAGCGGTTGAACCTTCTGGACATGACAGATTAATTCAAACTGTTCGTGGTGCGGGATATCGTTTTTCAGCCAGAATGTAAAATTCTAGTGACTCAAACGCAATTCGTGTATAAAGTGGTCTATACCCCAATTTATTGGGTATCAAAGCTGTTTTCTATGATTTAGCGGTCAAGAAAACAGTTTTTTTTTGGATTGATAATCTTAAGCAGTATCTGGCTCCATAGAGCAAGAATGGCTATAGAAGCAGTTTGCATAAAGCAATAAACGGACAAATATATGTACGAGTCTTATTCAGGATATCGGTTGTTAACCCGCTTAATTGTCTATTTCCTAATTTTTGGCGTAATAGGGATCATTTTCCAAGAGGTCATTCTATTTTTATTTATTGGTGCTATAGGTATCCTTGTTTGGAACTATCGCCAGCTGAGTCGTTTAAATTACTGGCTGTGGGTAGATCGTCGATTAACGCCACCTCAAGGAAGCGGTACTTGGGAAGGTATATTTAACGGCATTTATCGCTTGCAAGGGAAAAACCGTCGTCGAATAGGGCAACTAGCTGGTTTATTAGCGAGGTTTAGGCAGGGGGCTGAAGCGTTACCTGATGCTGCTGTCGTACTTAATTCTGAACTTAGCATTCTCTGGTGTAATAAGTTAGCACAACTCAACCTAGGGCTGGTATGGCCTCAAGATAATGGGCAACGAATTGATAATTTGATCCGCCATCCTGATTTTATCGCGTACCTTCGAAAAGCAAATTTTGATGATCCACTTGAACTGGCATCTCCCGTTTCTGAACAGAGGTTATTGGAAATCAGACTGATCAGTTATGGCGATAGACAATTACTTCTTATTGCTAGAGACATCACTCGGATAAGAAATTTAGAAGGCATGAGAAAAGAGTTTGTTGCTAATGTATCCCATGAGCTGAAAACGCCGTTGACAGTGATTCAAGGTTATTTAGAAATGATGCAAGAAACCATGCCCGCAGATGACTTTAATCAACGCAGTTTGAGCTTAATGAGCCAACAGTCCGAACGAATGAAGTCCATGGTTGAGCAGTTACTAGTATTATCAAAAATTGAAGACGCAACGGAAATTGATTTACAAAACACAGTAAATATCAAAGCACTCCTAACTTCTCTTGAAGAAGAAGCTCAAGCACTGGCTAGAGGAGAATACACAGTTACATTTGACAGTGATCTAGATGTAGAACCTCATGGCAATGAATTACAGCTTAGAAGTGCTTGTATTAACTTAATTTCTAACGCCATCAGATACACCGAAGCTGGTGGTAGAATCCACGTCAGTTGGAAAAAAGTACCTACAGGTGCAGAGTTTAGTGTTACTGATACTGGTTTGGGGATCGAGCCACAACATATCGCGCGATTAACAGAGCGGTTCTATCGAGTGGATGACGCTCGATCAAGAAAAACAGGCGGAACAGGGTTAGGCCTATCAATTGTTAAACATGCCCTAAGTCATCACCATAGTGAGTTGAAAATCGAGAGTGAAAAAGATAAGGGAAGTCGCTTTAGCTTTGTGATCCCACAGCATCTTATTGAACTGAAACAATAATGTAAGATTGTCATGCAGATGTAATATATGAGTAATATATTTGTCATGCTTTCAACAGATACTGACACTGTTTTCAACAACAAGCTACATTATAAAATTGGAGCAAAACATGAAACTGACAAGGCTTGTCGGCGCAATGACTTTAACCGCCGCTGGACTATTCTCTGTAGCTGCAACAGCAGCCGTAGATCCAAAGCTACCTAAGTATGAAAAAACCAGTGGTGTTTCAGGCAACCTATCTTCTGTTGGTTCTGATACCTTGGCTAACATGATGACATTGTGGGCAGAAGAATTCCAAGATTTATACCCTAATGTAAATATCCAAATTCAGGCAGCTGGTTCTTCTACTGCACCACCAGCGTTGACTGAAGGTACTTCACAATTTGGTCCTATGAGCCGCAAAATGCGCCCAAATGAAGAAGAATCTTTTGAGAAAAAATATGGTTATAAGCCAACACCTATTCGTGTAGCTATCGATGCATTAGCAGTATTTGTTCATAAAGATAATCCAATTAAAGGATTAAGCATTGAGCAATTAGATGGTATTTTCTCTAGCACTCACCGTTGCGGTGGTTCCGATGTTAATCGTTGGGGAGATTTAGGATTAAAAGGTTCGTGGGCTGGTAAAGACATTCAGTTGTACGGCCGTAACTCAGTATCAGGTACGTACGGTTACTTTAAGAAAAAAGCATTGTGTCGCGGTGACTTTAAGCCAAACGTGAACGAGCAACCTGGTTCAGCTTCAGTTGTTCAATCTGTATCACAATCACTTAATGCTGTTGGTTATTCTGGTATCGGTTATAAGACTGCTGGTGTTAAAGCGGTAGCGATTTCTAAGCGTGGTAAACGTTATGTTGCAGCGACTTCTGAAAATGCAGGAAACGGTACTTACCCACTGTCACGTTACCTATACCTTTATGTAAACAAGCACCCAAATAAGCCATTAGAACCAATGCAGCGTGAGTTCTTACGTTACATTCTTTCTAAGCAAGGTCAGAAAGTAGTAGATAAAGATGGTTATGTTTCTGTTCCAAATGCTGTAGTGGTACAAGATTTTAAGAAACTGGGTATTAACTAATCAGTTAAACGTTCCTAGTAAATCAAAAAAGCCTCATTTTGAGGCTTTTTTTGTACTTGTTTTTTGAGTATACATAAAAAAAGCGACCTATTTAGGTCGCCTATCCAAATTCGGATTTTGATAAATAATATCAATAAAGGGAGAATGATGATGAACAAACAATGCATTTAACCAGTGTAAATAATCTGTTCACTAAATAAGACCGGACCTTTTTAGAAAGGTTCCCAAAAAAAGTAAAAAAAATTAATTTATTTTTTTGTTGGGTTCTATAGCAATGCTTTTATGTCATCAATGAGCTGCTCTGGCTTGGTTGTAGGGGCATAACGCTTAATGACTTTGCCTTGCTTGTTCACTAAAAATTTAGTGAAATTCCATTTTATTTTCTCTGTACCCAACAAACCTTTCTGTTCTTTTTTTATAAATTGAAACAGAGGGTGTGCATTTTCTCCATTGACGTCAACTTTCGAGAAAAGCGGAAAGGTTACTCCAAAGTTCAGTTCGCAAAACTCTGCGATTTCAGATTCTGAACCTTTTTCTTGCTGGGCAAACTGGTTGCATGGAAACCCTAACACAGTAAAACCTTGGGACTTAAATTGTTTATAGAGAGATTCCAAACCTTGATATTGCGAGGTAAACCCACATTTGCTGGCGGTATTAACAAGTAACACAACTTGGTTTGAATAATCTGAAAGCGATACTTCTTTTCCGGTAATATCTGGAGCTGAGAATTGATAAATAGATGGTTTCATAAAATAAACTAGCTCATTGAAAATAGACTGAGCTAGTTTATACGCAGTAAAGTTCAAATACGATTAATTAATTGTAATTGCAGTACTTGTTGCAGCACCATTTTGATGAGTGACCGTCATTGTATATGTGCCGGGTTTATCGTATGTGTGTTTGATGATCTGGTTTTGATCTACGTTACTGATTTCTCCTTTTGAGCCGTCACCCCAGTTGTATGTGAAGTTTTGATAACTTGTGTCGATATCAGTTACACATGAACGGATGCCTACATCAACAGTGGCGTCTTGAGTTGATGAGGATACGGTTAGGAGTGGCGAAAATGCATTGCTAGGTTTTAGCAAATCAAAGTAACGGGTTGGTGCATTTAATAAAGTCCAATCCATGCGATTAAATCCATGCCCCTCTGCGTAAGCGCTCGCTTTTGCTTTGGCACTCACTACAGCAAGTTTAATCAGTTGCGAGTTACCAAGCTTGTGCGCAAAGTTAGAGTTTGCATCTTTACCGCAATCGTTGCCTATATAACCTTCAAAGCCTAAAGGTGTCTTACCTTTAGCTCCTACTTTTGCCCAAATCGCATCAGCATATACACCCGCTTTAACAGAAATGGCTAAATTAGGTTCTGCTTGAGCCGTCGCTTTTAGTTGGTAAGCAATATTGTTAGAGCTGAAAGTACCATGATCAGAAAAATTGCCTTTTATTTTTTTGCAAGAAGAATTCGTACAAGTGAACTGGTAGTCTCCGGTGATATTGAGGTCTTTTTTAAAGCTGACTTTACCCGTTAGGTTGTAATTTAGATCGCCAGTTGATGCTGTAAAGGGGAGGTGGAAATCGTATTGAACAGGAATAGGGCCTACAGTAAAAACACCGTTTGCAATGGTTCCATCAAAGATAGTTAAGCTTTTTCCGGGTAATGAACCACCTGCTTGCCCAGTCAACTGAATATTACCATTTACCAAGAAGTCAGCTTGGGCATCAAGGTTGGTGATTTGTACTTTGTAAGGCACACAAAGTTTGCTTTTGAAGTCATAACCTACAGTAGCATTTGCACTGACATCAGCATTACCATCAATATCGTATGAAAATACGAACGGGCCTTTGTTGGCCGAATCCGAGTGGCTAATAGGGAAGTATAAGTGCTTTTTGAAAGACTTATGATCATGAGTGGTATGATTGCAACTGTATTGCTCGTTGCCTACAGCAAGTCCTTGTTGACGGTATTGAAGTAGACCTCGTTGACTCAGGTATTGATTGATCTGTTCTTGAGATGCGTTGGGATCAAATTGAGCTAACCCTTTATCAATCACTATCAGTTTATATGGATCTTTTGTTTGTGATTGGCAAAGTTGCTTACCATTACAGATTGATAGTGAACCCTGTTTTAGTTCTTGAATTACTTCATCACGTTCTTTTGCCGGAAGCCCTGCTTCATTACTAGCGTTTATCGCGCCTTGAGGTGAAGTGATAAAGTAAAACTCATTAGTTTTAGGTTGGCTTTGTAGTGATGTTGCAAAAGTGATGGATTTGAGTTGGTAGCCCTCACCTGATTGAACAGTGGTTGATTGCAATGTATTTGGGCTTGCCCAAACGGATGCTGAGACAAAGCCAAGTGCAAAAATAAACTTGGCTAATTGGTTACGCTTTGAAGTCATATACATTCACCTTAGTTTTTGAACTGGTCTGTATAATCACTTACATCATGTTAGTTTTGTTTTTCCCTTAGTTGTGATTCGTTGTTTCAGGCTTAGCATAAAGAATAGGGGAAAGATTAGCGTGATGGTGATCACGCTTTATCGGCTTGGCGCTCCATAACAGCAACAAACATTCCATCTGAGTTTGCTTCATAAGGCATGATGGTGAGCATGTCTTGCTGCTTTCCTGTGAAAGGATGGATTACAGGTGTCAGCGCAAATTCAGGGTATTGTGCTAAATATGACTGAATCACCTGTTCGTTTTCTTGTGGTAGCAGAGAGCAAGTTGCATAGACTAATTTACCACCTTGTTTAACCGCTTCCGCGCTGCGAGTTAGAATATCCAATTGTAATGCTGTAATTTCATCTAAATTACTTAAATTATCAGTCCAACGCATATCTGGGTTACGTCGCCATGTGCCGGTGCATGAGCAAGGAGCGTCAACAAGCACGCCGTCAAAAGATTGTGATGAAACGGGCAGAGTCTCGCTTACCCAAGGCATTACTTTGATATTTTTAAGCTTAGCTTTACTCGCTCGTTTTTTTAGTTCCGAAAGAGCATTAAGACGAATATCTGATGCAACTAGTTTGCCCTTATCACTACGAAGTGATTGCAACTGTAATGCTTTGCCACCAGCGCCAGAGCATGCATCCCACCACAATTCATTAGGTTTAGGTTGGCAAATCTCGCCAATCACTTGCGAGGCAAGATCTTGAATTTCAAGCTTTCCTTGCTTGTAGGTGGTCAACTGAGCCAAGTTCAAGCTCTTTTCACCTAAGCTAAGCGCATTTGCAAAATATTGACAATCAATTACATCCACGCCTTCAGAAATAAGTGAGTCAACGGCTTGCTGGTGGTTTATGCCCTGTGAACGAGCCCAAATAGGAGGCCGTGTTTGCATTACATTAGCCAATAATTCACTTTGTTCAGTATTACACTCAAGGTGCTGCCAAAATGATTCTGGAAGTAATTGATTGAGGTGTAAATCGCTGTTGACTGCAAATACGTTAGCGCAGCTTAAGGGGGTATCTTGAATACGAGCTTTTTCTAACGTGGAATCTGGCATGGCTGACATTTTGGCCCAAGCATCAATAATAGGCAGCCAAGCATGCTGCTCAAATGATGCAGATTGCACCAATGCTTTTAGCCAATCAGAATCAACCTCTTGTTGAGAGGTCTGTTGCAGTTGGTGTATCCAACCCCACCAACGAAATAATCCAAAAAACGTTTCACGAATAATACGGCGGTCTTTAGAGCCATGTTTCTTATTTTCACGAAAATAATTGGCCAGAATGTTATCCGCAGGTTGCTTGCTCTCCATAACATCAAAAAATAATTTATGAATGGTTATGGCATAACTTAATGCACGTTTCTGAATACCAGAGTCAGCAATTAAAGCAGAGGAGGTCATAGCAAGTCACAGGTCAATATAATTGGAGGGCGGATTCTAACAAACAAGCCGCCCGTTCTACAATCAACAGAGATCATGTATGTCTCTTTATCTCACCCGATTTGTACCTTTGGTAATAATCAAGCATATGAGCCTTTACTTTTGGTGCCAACAAAACCGATGAAATCATGGTTGGAATCGCCATTAATGCATAAGAGCCATCAATTAAGTTAATAACAGCGCCGAGTGAAAATACCGAGCCAAGAACAATGGCGAATAGGTAAAAATAATTGTAGAAATGCTTATATTTATCTCCAAAAATAAAAGCGAAGCATTTAGTGCCGTAATATGAAAAGGTAAAAATGGTGGATAATGAAAAAATCAATACACAAACGATAAGTGCTGCAGAGCCTATGGTTGGGAAAGCTTTATTAAAAGCGTGAGCCGTTAAAGTAACTCCACTAGCAGACGATTCGGTCCATACACCAGTAATAATGATGAGCAAAGCTGTGATGGTACAAATCACTATGGTGTCAATAAATGGTCCAAGCATGGCGACTAGCCCTTCTTGCAAAGGCTCATGAGTTTTCGCATCACCATGCATCATTGGAGCCGTTCCAATCCCTGCTTCATTAGAAAATGCGGCTCTTTGAGCACCAATAATGATGATGGCGCCGAGTGAACCACCTAATACAGCATCTGCACTAAAAGCGTCACTAAAGATCAAAGAGAAAGTGTTGCCAATTAAATGATTGTGTTCAAATAATACAATCAGTCCTAAGAAAAGGTACAGCAACACCATTAATGGGACGAGCTTACCTGCAACTTTCGCGATGCGCTCTAAACCTCCTAAAATGACCATCGCGGCTAGAGTGGCTGTCACCATGCCGATGCTTAAGTTGATATAAAGAAAATCATCACTGCTAAATGAACCATTGGGTAATACCACGAGATCCCTGATGAGTTGAGTCAGTTGATTGGATTGATAAATCGGCCAAGTACCCATGAGTCCAGCGATGGCAAATAATAGAGCTAGTGGTTTCCATTTTTTACCAAGGCCTTCGGTGATGATGTACATAGGTCCACCCTCAACATGACCGTTAGGCAAGGTGCGCCTATACATCACAGATAAGGTACAGGTAAAAAACTTGGTGGCAATCCCGAGAAATGCACAAACCCACATCCAAAAAATCGCTCCAGGACCACCAGTAGCAATAGCGATGGCAACACCACCAATGTTGCCCATACCTACGGTAGCAGCAACAGAAGATGACAAAGCTTCATAGTGATTAATTTCACCTTTGTCGTCTGGCTTGTCATATTTTCCTAATAAAATCTGAATGGCATGAGGGAATAAACGGTAGGGCAGAAACCTTGAGTAAATCATAAAGAAAAGGCCGCCTCCTAAAAGAAGGATGAGAAGGGGCGTTCCCCACATGAAAGAGCTAAAACTTTTTAATATTTCTTCGATTAGTGGCACTAAGCTTTTCCGTTTTTATTATCACAAAGTGTGAATTACCTTTTGAAATATCATATAGAGTTATAGTTATGAATAAAAGAGCAGTAAAACAGAATAAAAATATACAGATTGAAGAGGGCTGTAGGTATGGCCAATCGTTTTCGATAAGTATTTCTCAATAGACCAAACAACTGAATTTGTATGTTATGTTTAGCAACAGTTGGTTCAAAGATGAAACTAATCAGTTTTGCTATTGTCAATGTCTTCTATAAATAGAGAGGTATATGTAGTGAGTATTCAACCAGCTTATATTCAAGACCCTAATCCTACACAGCAACAACTAAAAGAATTTGCTTGTTCCCTTGCTAATTCGGATACCAATCCACTTGAAGTTAATCATGGTACAGTATGGATAACGTATTCGAGCTATAGCACTCCTATGGTTTATCGTTTAAGGTTTATCGGTCTCTACAGCTTAGCTAAAAATCAGACGGCAGCAGACGCGTTTTATAGGTTTTCGATGATTTAAAAGTTGGCATAAAGGAAAATAATCATGTTTATGCCGGTATGGAATTAGGGAATGAAATCAAAAACAGCTCGGCGCTACCATAAATGGTTAATGATGATAATTGGTGTTCAATTTGTCGTGTGGCCATTAACGGGCTTGTACATGGTGAGTTTAGATATTCATTTTATTCACGGGGAATCGCTGCAGAAAAGTGAGACTGAAAAAGTTCAGTTAGCTGATGTTAGGTATTCGATAAATGATTTATTAAGCCGATATCCAAATGCTAAAAATATTGAGCTTAGATGCCTACAGGGAAAAGCCGTTTATCAATTATCAATTAATTCACCCAAGTCAACCAAGTCAACCTCAATATTAGTGAGTGCATCAACAGGCCGACGTTTACCCATGGTCAGTCAAACGCAGGCGAGTGATATCGCTAAGAGCTACTATGTTGGTGAACATAAAATAAGCCAAATTCAACTGATTTCCGAACCCCAACAGTTACCCTCAGAGTTAGCAGCTCGACATCTTCCTGTATGGCAAGTTGAGTTTGATTACTTTTCGTCTCCAACCTTTTATATCAGCCAGCAAACAGGGCAAGTTGTTACCAAGCGACACCATTATTGGCGCTTGTTTGATTGGATGTGGCGCTTTCATATTATGGATTATGATGACGGCGAGAATGTAAGTAATTGGTTCCTTTTATTAGTCGCAACGTTAGGTTTGCTATCCGCTCTTACTGGGGGAGTGTTAACTTATAACAAAGTAATTAAATCTAAGAGGGTAGCCAGGTGAATATAAACCGTCTTTGTAAGAAGTGGCATAAATGGTTATCTCTGGTTGTGGGAATTCAATTACTGATCTGGTTAGGCACAGGCTTATACTTCAATTTGATCGATAACAAAAAAGCCAACGGTAATGAACAGTTCCGAAGCGTAGAGCATAACTTCACTGTCAAAAATCATAATCTGTACCCGTTAAACAAGCTAAATGTGGATAGTGTTGAATCCATCAAACTAGTTGGAGTTTTGCAACAACCTTATTATCTGGTGACTCATAAAAGCCAACCTCATCGCTACCAAGTTCAGAATATGCAGTTGTTTAATGCGATAACGGGGCAGTCTTATATTATTAGTAAAACATTGGTAAACGTCATTGCTCTGAAATCATATCAGGGAGACGTGAAAATCAAAGATACCCAGCTATTACAACCACCAATAAAAGAGCTCCCAAGACAGCGCAATGCCGTATGGCAAGTTCAACTCAATGATGCTAACCATACGAATGTATATATCAATTCGATTACCGGACGTGTCATAGCGCATGTAAATGACGATAGACGTTTACGCAATTTAATGTTCAAACTGCATTTTATGGATTACGCCAACAAGGGGAGTTTTAATGGTTGGATGATTGTTTTATTTGGTGTTTTTACATTACTGTTTGCAATTACTGGCAGTGTTTGGATTGTAGATTTATGGCGTAAAAGACAATTTTCATAGACTAATCAGACACATTTTCACAGAAATAGGCTTTTAAAAAATCGATTAGTAACCTTAATTTCTTAGAGTTTGTATTTCCTGGTGGGAATACCCCATAAATTTGAATAGGCTTAAAATTAAAGTCTTCCATAATCGGAATTAATGTTCCATTTGCTATCTTGGTTTTTGCATCATAAATCGGTATTTTTGCCAGCCCGTGTCCACCTTCAACAAAAGCGGTTCTGGCTGATGCATTGTTAGTCTTGATGGTTCCTCGCATTTGAATGCTATATGAGCGGCTACCTTTAACCATTTCTAACGTTGCAGAGCTAAGGTTATACATTACCCATTGATGCTGATTCAATTCGGTAGGGTGTTTAGGTATGCCGAATTGTTCTAGATATTCTGGTGAGCCACACAAGCAAGTGGGTAAGGTTGATAATTTAGTGGCTTGCAGACCTGAGTCAGCCAAAGGGGCACCTCTAATTGCTAAATCAAAACCGTCTTTGATGATATTTTCTACTTCATCAGAGAGCCTGACGTCTAGCTCGATTTTTGGATAAAGGCTTTTAAACTTGTTTAATGCTGGGACGATGACTTCTAATCCAATATTGACAGGGCAGGTAAGTTTTAAAAGACCAACAGGGTTTTGCTTTAGATTCTCCATATGCTGATTAGCGCTAGAAGCTTGAGCCGAAATGATATGGCAGTGTTGGTAGTATTCATTTCCTGCATCTGTAAGGGAAATCGTTCGTGTTGAACGATTGAGCAATTTCAACCCTAAATGTGCTTCTAATTTTTTGATATGGTAACTCACCACCGCTCTGGAAAGCCCAAGCTGTCTAGCCGCGGCGCTTAGTGTGCCTTGCTCAACTACTTGAGCAAAAACCACCATGCTTTTTAACTGTTCAAATGAAACCTTCATAGCACAACGATTATTGTATTAATTTTTGATACAAAGTAACTCAATAACTCTGCATTATCCAATCGAATGAGTTGGTATAGACTTACAAACATCAAATTATGTGAACAAAGCAAGGGTAAAGATTTATGGCGAATACAAAACGCATGTTGATGGTTCTGACTTCTCATTCCGAATTAGGCAACACTGGTGAGAAAACAGGCTTTTGGATTGAGGAGTTTGCTGCACCCTATTACCAATTTGTTGATGCCGGTTTTGAAGTGGTCTTAGCTTCTCCAAAAGGTGGGCAAGCACCCATTGATCCGAAAAGTGAATTAGAGGATTTTCAAACAGACTCAACACGTCGGTTTGATAAAGATGCCGATGCTAAACAAGCGGTGGCTAATACACTAAAGTTGGATGAAGTAAAAGCAGAAGGTTTCGATGCTGTATTTTTCCCAGGTGGTCACGGTCCATTATGGGATTTAACAGATAACCCAGTTTCTATTGGTTTGATTGAGCAGTTTCTAGCAACAGATAAGCCAGTTGCAGCCGTATGCCATGCCACAGCAGCATTATTAAATGTAAAAAATGGCTCGGCAGAGTTTGTGGTTGCAGGCAAGGCTATATCAGGGTTTACCAATACTGAGGAAGAAGCGGTTCAGTTAACAGAAGTCGTGCCTTTTCTTTTAGAAGATGAACTGATTAAGCGTGGTGGAGACTTTCAGAAAGTAGACGATTGGCACCCATTAGCGGTACAAGATGGCCTATTGATAACAGGTCAGAATCCCGCAAGTTCTGAACTGGTGGCCAGCAAACTTATCAAGCATATTTCTCAATAAAAGGTGACAACATGATTACTGTTCATCATCTTAATGAATCACGTTCAAGTCGGGTCATTTGGCTATTAGAAGAACTTAACATGCCTTACGAACTTGTGCAGCATCAACGTGACCCAAACACTCGACTAGCGCCAGAAAGTTTGCGTAAAGTCCACCCTCTAGCAAAAGCTCCAGTTATTGTAGATGGTGAAATCACACTTTGTGAGTCAGGGGCTATTATGGAGTACATCCTTGATAAGGATACTGATGATATGCTTCGTCCTGCAGCTGGATTTTGTGAATATTATCGCTATTTAGAGTGGTTACATTTTGCAGAAGGCTCGTTGAGTTTACCTGTAATTTCGACACTATTTATGCAAATGGAAACGCGAGATGGTAATCAACCTATGGACGGGTATATTGCCAAAGAAGTGGCGTTAGATTTTTCTTATATTGAAGAGACATTAAAAGCATCACCTTATTTTGCAGGTAATGATTTTACTGCAGCAGACATCATGATGACCTTTGTTTTAAAAGTGGCCAAGCAAATCGGGCTTTTAAGAGAAAAGCCACAGACACTTGCTTATTTAGAAAAAGTTCAAAATCGACCTGCTTATATTAAAGCGCTTCAAGCAGGGTAGGCAGAGCTAAAAAGATGGTAACTATTTAGTTACCATCTTTTGGATTTGCTTGGCACGTTCTTCATCTGAAAGCTCTGATGGCGGAGGAGTCACAATCCCTTTTTGACAAGCAGGGCGTTGTGCCAACTCATCTAACCAACGTTGAAGATGATTTAACCCTTGCATATCGACACCACTCCACTCATGAATACGAACCCAAGGCCATGTTGCCATATCTGCAATGGTATATTCATCACCCGCTAAATATTGATTATTAGCAAGTTGGCTGTTCATTACTTCAAATAAACGTCGTCCTTCATTTTGGTATCGTTCAATAGCAGCAGGAATCTTTTCAGGAAAATAGCGATAAAAGACATTGGCTTGTCCCATCATTGGGCCCACTCCACCCATTTGAAACATCAACCACTGTAATACTTGGGAGCGCTTTTTAGGAGCTTTAGGATAAAACTTTCCCGTTTTTTCAGCCAAATAAATCAAAATCGCACCTGATTCAAAAACGGCGAAGTTATCATTGTCTCGATCAATAATGGCTGGGATCCGTCCATTTGGATTAATGGCTAAAAACTCAGGCTGCTTTTGCTCGTTAGCCATTAAATCAAGATGATGTACTTGATAATCTAAGCCCATCTCTTCTAAAGCAATAGATATTTTAAAACCATTTGGTGTTGCAGCTGTGTATAGATCAATCATGTAAGCTCCTAAAATGGATGTTTACTGTAAAAACTCATAACGTGCTTGGATGTCGGGTGCAAGAAGGTTAATCGTTGAGCGTGCAGACTTAAACGATTTCTTTCAGATTTTGCCTTATCGTCAGCATAAAATGCATCGCCCAGAATTGGGTGTCCTATCGCCAGCATATGAACTCTCAGCTGGTGGGTTCGTCCAGTTTCTGGCTTGAGCCTAATCAAAGAAGACCTTTCTTGTTCTGATAAAATTTCATAGTGAGTAACCGCTGTTTTTCCGTCTTTACTCACTTTTTGATATGGCGGATTGTTTTTATCTGCTGCTAACTTAGCATCAATCACACCAGACTTTTTAACCAGTTTGCCCATAATTTCAGCAATATATTCTTTTTCAGTGGTTTTATTCTGAAATTGAGTTTTTAAATGTGACTCAGCCTGTTTCGTTAGAGCAAATACCATAACCCCAGAAGTATCACAATCTAGGCGATGAACCAAAATCGCACTCGGAAAAAGCTGCTGTAAACGAGTAATCGCACTATCAAAGGTATGGGGCGCTTTCCCAGGGTTTGACAGTAAGCCTGAAGGCTTATTAATCACAACTGTATCATTATCTTGATAGCGAATATCCAACCAAGGAACGGTTGGTGGTTGGTAGGTGAAAAGTTTCATACAGCTTCTCTAAAGTTGAATCGTGCGCAGTTTATTGAATCTTGAGTGTAAAAACCAGTTATAGCAATATCTGTTTCATTTTCAATTGTATATGTCAATTTGTTTTGATGTTTGGGGCAATTATTTTTTAAAGATTATCAATAGATTAAAGGTTTTCAATGTATGAGATATTCAGCATTCAACTGGTCTAACATTTAGCTAATTGAGTTTATAAATATTTTTGGAGTCCGTTATGGCAGTTGCTTCAAGTCAAACTAGACCATTGGAAAGAGTTATAATAAAAGCTGATAACTTAAACACGCATACGCTTACCAGAATACATGATACTGATGGAAGGGACTTTATTGTAACCTTTGAGTCTGAGGCGAAAGTCTCCGAGGACTATTTAGAATATGAACCTCCAAAAACAGCTGAATATATATGTAGAGTATCTGAAGCTGGGAAAATTTATGAATTTCATAGTAAAGATGACCCTCAACAGCAGTTAGTGGCTGCGCTCACGTTGAATGAAGAAGGAAACGAATGGGTTAAAGAGCTTGTCGATGCCATCACAGACAATTATCAACTGAGTGCCGAGGCGATTGAATCAGCTTCTCTTGGTGATCATGCACAACTACGCACATTTCTTGAAAAAGGCGTTAATTTAGCATGGAGAAATAAGCATGGGGATACTGCGTTAACGGCTGCATTAAAAGGTGAAAAAATATCAGATGAACTTTTGCTAGAAATGATACAGCTGCATAATGCGAATCCCTTTGTTAAAAACAAAAATGGTGATTCCGCATTTTCTCTTGCCTGCCGTTTAAATAAGACCGCAGTCGTGGAGCAGATGCTGAATGTTGGTATAAGCTGCATGATGTATGCTGTATATGAAGATTTTGATAGAGACTTAAAGGTAAGATTGGAAGCCATAAACAGCGTAATTACTAAGGATGGTCATACCCCACTTAGTCTTGCTAGTCGAAATCGCAATATTGATATGGCGAAAGCTCTGTTAAGTGGAGGTGCTGAGGCAAATAGAAATGAACTGCCAACCACATTACCTCTGTATTTGGCAGTGTGTAATGATGACATTGAGATGTGTCGCCTGCTATACAGGTATCGGGCAAGCCCAAATTTTATAATTCCAGGCAGATTTTATGATTCCCAGATAAGGAGCTTTATTAAACCAACCGCAAACGGTAGAAAAATAGAGGTGTTATTTGCGAAACCGCCTGAGCTTGCGCCTGAGGTACAAGTAGGTGTGGTGGGTGGAGTTGAAAAAGATTTCGAAGGTTATGGCGAAGAAGTTATAGATAAAGTTCAAGCTGATATAGAAGCCGAAAAACAGGCCAAACTAGAAGCTATAGAAAAAGCTAAAGCTGAAGAAGCTAAAGCCCGAGAAGAGGCTGAAGCTAAAAGAGCAGCAGATAAAGCTGAAGCAGAAGCTAAAGCTAAAAGAGCAGCAGCCAAAGCTGAAGCAGAAGCTAAAGCTAAAAGAGAAGCAGCTAAAGCTGAAGCTGAAGCTGAGAAAGCTCGTAAAAACGCTCTAGCATTAGCTGAAGCTGAAGAAGCTGCTCGAAAAAAGCAGGACGAAAGAGAATTAAAGCACAATAAGAAGACGTTTGGATTACTTAATAAACAAATAAAGGAACGTCTAGGAAATGATAATAAAGGTACTTTATATCAGCATTCTTCAGGACTTAATCCTACACTTCTTACAGATGATGATCTGTAAGTGATTATGAAACTAACTGAGCCCTATAAATAGGTTAGGGCTTTTTATTTATTATTTTGCCCACCATAATCTAAGCCTAAGTCCCCATTCGGATGTAGGACCTGTGGTTTTTGCTGCTATGTTGCCTTGGCTATCAATAATGAAAATAGCAGGGACACCTGATACACCCCAGCTGTTGCTGATGTGACTTGAGGAGTCATTAATAGCAGGAAATGTTAACCCTTTTTCTTGTAAATATTGGTTGATTTCATTGTTATTACCAGATGCGATTGCAACTGAAATAACAGGGTGATCTTTGGAAACACTTTCAACCATAGGTGACGTGAATGAGCAGTAACCGCACCAAGTACCCCAAAAATAAACAAGTGTTGGCTCTTTAGGTTTGTGAGGCAATGAAATGGTTTGTCCTTGTGTAGTAAAGCCTGATAACAAAGGCGCTTCACCAGAAGCCATATCTGAATGTAAGTAGTAACTGACTCCCAAAACTATGGCTGAGAGTAAGACAACATCACGAATGGCTTTTTTCCAAGAGAATGAACTGAAGCTAGCGGAGATAAATGGAATGCGTGTAAACTTCATAAAAAATGTACCATGCCTTTTTCTTATAAGACCAACTTCATTGAGTTCCTATTTCAAAATTATACCAATTACTGTTATTGGTATTCATCTGTCTATTCAGATTGAAACAAGTTGTTGCAATATTGTAATGTAAAGGTATTATAGCGCTCATGAAAATATACTGATTTAGGCTGTATCAGTAACCTTATAATAATAAAGTAAAAATGGAATTCTAACATGTTCGATTGGTTTAAAGGCCTTTTTAAAAAGAAAGAAAAGCAGCCTGAGCGTATAAAAATGTACGTTGAGATCCCCATTGAAGAAATCAAGCTTGCTCCTTTTGACTACTCTCAATTAAACGTGAACCCTAACTTTCGCGATCACATTCAAAAGCCCTACGATCAATGTAAGAAAAAATAGCAGAACACTCTCTTTTCTTAATGTAAATTTTCTGTAGATGTTTCAGTTCTAACCACAGTTAGCGTATAATACGCGCCCTTATTTGGCTTGGCTTTATAGAGGCTGTTTGATGCGTGTAGCTGATTTTTCATTTGATCTTCCTGATGAGCTTATTGCTCGTTATCCAACCAAAGAGCGTACGGCTTCAAGGTTGCTTACCTTAGATGGTAATTCAGGTGAAGTACACGATAAGTGCTTTACCGATCTGATTGACTTTATCGAAGCGGGTGACTTGATGGTATTTAACAATACTCGAGTTATTCCTGCGCGTTTGTTTGGTCAAAAGGCTACAGGTGGCAAGCTAGAAATCTTGGTTGAGCGTTTGTTAGATGACAAACGCATTTTAGCGCATGTCCGCAGTTCCAAATCGCCAAAAGTAGATGCCATCATTCATTTGGATAACGACTATCAAATGAAAATGCTGGCAAGGCACGATGCTTTATTTGAGCTAGAGCTTTTATCTGACCGAACGATCTTAGAGGTATTGGAAGAGGTTGGTCATATGCCGCTTCCTCCATATATTGATAGACCAGATGAAGATTCCGACAAAGAACGCTATCAAACCGTTTACAATGAAAATCCGGGTGCCGTTGCAGCGCCTACCGCTGGTTTGCATTTCGATGATGAAACTCTCGCAAAACTAAAAGCCAAAGGTGTAAACACAGCATTTGTAACTTTGCATGTTGGCGCAGGAACCTTCCAGCCAGTGCGTGTTGATGATATTGAAGATCATGTGATGCATTCAGAGTGGGCGAATGTACCAGCTGATGTTGTTGAGCAAATCAAACAAACCAAAGCCGCGGGCAAGCGAGTAATCGCTGTGGGTACGACTTCAGTACGTTCACTAGAAAGTGCGGCGAAAGCTAATGGCGGTGAAATTGCACCATTTAGTGCGGATACCGACATTTTCATCTTTCCGGGATATGAGTTCTCTGTGGTTGATGCTATGGTCACCAACTTTCATTTACCAGAATCAACATTAATCATGTTGATCAGCGCCTTTGCGGGTAAACAACCGGTAATGAACGCATACCAACACGCAATTGAAGAAAAATACCGCTTCTTTAGCTATGGCGATGCGATGTTTATTACGAGAAAAATTAAATAAGTCAGCTATGAAGGAGCTATAGTGTGAACGCCAACAGAAGCGCACATCTGATAGGCAGGACGCCTGAATGCCGTGAAGCACATGGATGTGCGAGAACGGCCATGTGCTGACGACCGTGACATCCTGTCACGGACGGTTGTTTTATCAGACTATAGCTCCTACTTGTTGGAATCCTGCTTTGATTGCCCAAGAGCCTTGATGCGAAGATAGAGGATATTCCCTTCAAAGTTGTTGAAGCTCGTTTGAATAAAAATGACGTAAACCCGACATGGACGTCGGGTTAGTCTCTGAGGTACATGGATGTACCATCAGAGACGTTAGGCATTTATTCAAAAAGAGCTGAAACGCTCAACTTTGTGGGACGGCAAGAGGGTTTCCAAAGGGAGGCTTGCTGTAGAGCCTCCCTTTGGTCGGGTTTGGGCTGACAGCCCAAGTTATTAATCAAAGTTTGATTAATAGCTAATGTATTCAAGATAATTGAGAAAGCAATTATCAAATCAAAACCGCCAGACTGTTTTTCTGGCAAGAGGTAATAATGAAATTTGAATTAGATAAAACAGTTGGTCGCGCACGTCGCGGTCGTTTGAAGTTTGAACGTGGAACTGTTGAAACACCAGCGTTCATGCCTGTAGGTACTTACGGTACAGTTAAAGGGATGACACCTGAAGAAGTGCGTGCAACAGGTGCCGATATTCTTTTAGGTAACACTTTCCACTTATGGCTTCGTCCGGGTGAAGAAATCATGCGTAAGCATGGTGACTTGCATGATTTTATGAACTGGCAGCGACCAATTCTTACCGATTCAGGCGGTTTCCAAGTATTCAGTTTGGGTGATATTCGTAAAATCACTGAAGAGGGCGTTCATTTCCGTTCGCCAATCGATGGCAGCAAAATTTTTATGGATGCTGAAAAATCGATGCAAATCCAATATTCATTGGGCTCTGATGTAGTAATGATTTTTGACGAATGTACGCCATATCCTGCAACTCATGATGAAGCACGTAAATCGATGCAGATGTCTCTGCGTTGGGCGCAGCGTTCACGTGACGAGTTTGACCGTCTAGAAAATCCAAATAACCTATTTGGTATTATTCAAGGCAGCGTTTACGAAGATCTACGTGACGAGTCACTAAAAGGCTTAGTAGACATTGGTTTTGATGGTTATGCGATTGGTGGTCTAGCCGTTGGTGAGCCAAAGCCAGATATGCACCGCATTCTTGAGCATGTTTGTCCGCAAATCCCTGAAGATAAGCCACGTTACCTAATGGGCGTTGGTAAGCCAGAAGATTTGGTCGAAGGGGTTCGTCGCGGTGTGGATATGTTTGATTGCGTAATGCCAACCCGTAATGCGCGTAACGGTCACTTATTCACCAGCACGGGTGTAATTAAGATAAGAAACGCTAAACATCGTGAAGATACGTCGCCATTAGATGAAAAATGTGACTGTTACACTTGTAAAAATTATTCTAGGGCATATCTATATCATTTAGATAAGTGTGGAGAAATCCTAGGTGCTCGTTTAAACACCATTCACAACCTACGTTACTATCAAATGTTAATGGAAGGTTTGCGTGATGCAATTGATGCGGGTACATTAGATGACTTCGTTCACGAGTTCTATACAGGCTTGGGCCGTGAAGTCCCTGAGCTGAAAGACTGAGATTAAATAGAGCTCTATCGTCGCTCCTGCGAAAGCAGGAGCCCAGTGTCTTTATGCTGAAAATTAAAGTCACTAGATACCTGCCTGCGCAGGTATGACAAAAGATAGGCAACCTATTATTTTAGAAACTAATTTAATAACTAAAAGAGAGAACTATGTTTATTTCAAATGCATATGCAGCAGGAGCTCCTGGCGCTCAAGGTGGAACCATGGAATTAGTATTCATGCTGGTTGTTTTTGGCTTGATCTTCTACTTCATGATTTTCCGTCCACAAAACAAGCGTGTAAAAGAGCACAAAAACCTAATGTCTTCGATCTCTAAAGGTGATGAAGTACTTACTAATGGTGGCGTGCTAGGTAAGATTGCCAAAATCAGTGATGAAAATGACTACGTTCTACTTGATCTGAATGAGTCTACTCAAATCACTATTAAAAAGGACTACATTACAGCAGTATTGCCAAAAGGCTCGATCGAATCGCTGTAGGCCTGGAGGCTTAACGTGTTAAACAAGTATCCAATTTGGAAGAACCTGATGGTGGTGTTAATGCTCATCATCGGGGGCTTTTATGCTTTACCTAATATCTTTGGTGAAGACCCAGCCGTTCAAGTGGCGGGTAGCCGTTTTGCTGAAGTAAATGTATCTACGCAAACTCAACTTAATGACTTACTGACTGAAAACGGTATTGATGTTAAAAAATCTGAGCTTGCCAATGATCAATTACTGTTTCGTTTGGCTCATGCCGACGATCAGCTGAAAGCCAAAGAACTCATTTCTAGCCAACTTGGCGACAAATATACCGTAGCGTTAAACCTTGCTCCTGCAACCCCTGATTGGTTGGCCGATTTAGGCGGTGCACCAATGAAGCTTGGTTTGGATTTGCGTGGTGGTGTTCACTTCTTAATGGAAGTGGATATGAGCGAAGCGATTCGCAAGATGGAAGAAGCCAAAGTGGCTGATTTCCGAAGCCAACTTCGTAAAGAGCGCATTCGTTACTCTGGTATCAAAATCAAGTCTCGTGGCATTGAAATCAAATTCCGCAACGAAGAAGCCCTCTCTAAAGCTGAATTCCAACTAAAACGCACGAATAACGAAATGGTATTTACTGATGTATCGAAAGATAGTCAGCCAATGCTACTCGCGGTTATGAGCGAGGAATACATCAAACAAGTTAAGAATGATGCGGTTTCTCAAAACATGACCACGATTCGTAATCGTGTTAACCAGCTAGGTGTTGCTGAGCCTGTGGTACAACGTCAAGGTGCGGATCGCATTATCGTTGAGCTACCGGGTGTTCAAGATACAGCTCGTGCTAAAGAAATTCTTGGTGCAACGGCGTCTATTGAACTTCATATGGTAGACCAAAATGCTGATGTCGGTCGTGCGGTAAGAGGTCATGTTCCAGCCGGTTCGGTACTTTACTATCGCCGCAGCGGTGAGCCAGTTGTGCTTAAGAAAAAGGTTATCCTGACGGGTAACTATATTACTGACGCACAGCCAAGCTATGATGAGTATTCTCGCCCACAAGTTAGCCTTAGTTTAGATGCTAAGGGTGGCAACATTTTTTCTGATGCAACGAAAGAAAATGTTGGCAAACCAATGGCTACCGTGTTTATCGAGTACAAAGATAAAGGTAAACGTAACCCTGATGGCAGTGTAAAACTAGACAAAACTGAAGAAGTTATTAACGTAGCGACAATTCAGCAACGTCTAGGTCGTAACTTTGTTATCAACGGGTTAACTCAACCAGAATCACAAGAGCTAGCTTTGCTTCTTCGTGCTGGTGCTTTGATTGCGCCTGTTTCGATTGTTGAAGAACGTACCATTGGTCCGAGCTTAGGTGCTGAGAACATTCAAAATGGTCTAAGTGCGATGATCTACGGTATGGCTATCGTATTGGTATTCATGCTGATTTATTACCGTGCCTTTGGTTTAATTGCCAACCTAGCATTGAGCTTTAACCTCATCATGGTTGTGGCTGTAATGTCGATGCTAAGTGCTGTTCTTACGCTTCCGGGTATTGCGGGGATGGTGTTGACTGTGGGTATGGCAGTTGATGGTAACGTACTGATATACGAGCGTATTCGTGAAGAGTTACGTGCTGGTCGCAGTGTTCAGCAAGCGATTCATGAAGGTTATGGCAACGCATTCTCTACCATTGCTGATGCAAACATCACCACCTTTATTACGGCACTTATCCTGTTTGCTATAGGTACTGGTGCAGTTAAAGGCTTTGCGGTAACGCTTATGATAGGTATTGCAACTTCAATGTTTACCGCTATTGTCGGTACTCGTGCGATTGTGAACGCTCTTTGGGGCGGCAAGCGTATCAAGAAGTTGTCTATCTAGGGAGAGATTGATTATGTTTCAGATTTTATCATTTAAAGGCACAGTCAATTTCTTACGTCATGCTGTACCTATCAGTTTTCTGTCTATGGTATTGGTGCTGGGTTCGCTTGCATCTTTAGCGACTAAAGGTATTAACTGGGGATTAGATTTTACAGGTGGTACTGTTGTTGAGCTTGAGTTTGAACATGCGCCAAACCTTGAAAGCTTACGTGCTGATTTAGATCACGACAGTCTATCTGGTGCGGTTATCCAAAACTTTGGCTCAACTCGTGACATTCTTATACGTCTTCAAGTTAAAGAAGGTGTTAAGAGTGACGATCAAGTTAGCTTGGTATTGGATGCGGCACGTCAGGTTGATAAAAACGTAGTTCAAAAGCGTGTTGAGTTTGTTGGTCCACAGGTTGGTAAAGAACTCGCAGAGCAGGGCGGTTTAGCGGTACTTGTAGCGTTAATCTGTATTCTTGTGTACGTGTCGTTCCGATTTGAGTGGCGTTTAGCAATGGGTTCTGTAGCCGCATTGGCGCACGACGTTATCGTAACCCTTGGTGTGTTCTCAGTATTGCAACTAGAATTCGACTTGACCGTATTGGCAGGTCTACTAACGGTTGTGGGTTACTCACTTAACGATACCATTGTTGTGTATGACCGTATTCGTGAGAACTTCCTTAAAATGCGTAAGGGCTCACCAAGCGATATCGTCAATGCGTCGATAACTCAAACCATGAGCCGTACCATTATCACGACGTTGACAACCTTAATCACTGTTGTTGCCTTGTTCCTAAAAGGCGGTAGCATGATCCACGGTTTCGCAACAGCGTTGCTAATGGGTATTATGGTTGGTACTTACTCATCGATTTATGTAGCAAGTTACTTGGCTATCCGTTTGGGTATTAGCCGTGACCACATGATGCCTGTTGAGATTGAAAAAGAAGGTGCAGATCAACCTTCAATGATGCCTTAACTGCTTTTATCAATAGCAAAAACTTGATACTGTAAAGCCACCATTTGGTGGCTTTTTTATTAGGTGAATTGCATGTCGAATATGCACTTATTATGTAAGGACAATAGTTTAGTAATACATGCACTAAAAGGCTTGTTGCAGACTCAAGGTGTTGAAGCTGAAGTGCGAGGAGAGGCCCTGCTTGGCGCTATGGGTGAATTAGCTGCCGATGTAGCTTTAGTTGAGCTTTGGGTTGAAAAAAATGATTTAGATACCGCTAAACAAGCCTTAGCCTCAACTAAGCAAGAAGGCTCACCTTGGGTTTGTAGAGAGTGCGGTGAACCTAACGAAGCCACATTTGAGATTTGTTGGCAGTGCGGTACTGAATCGCTTTAATTCTATAAAACATAAGCAGGAGCTAAAATTGGGTCGTATTCTTGCCCAAGCTGTTCGTAAAAATGACTAGGGGTAAACTGAGGTTGGCTTCCTATGGCTTTATCCACTTTTTGGCTTAGTTCTTTACGTAGTAAAACAAGTTGTTCAGTATTGCTTTGATTTTGTTTAACGGCTTCACTTTCGGCTTGAAGTTTGAGTTGATCTAGTTGTTGCATTTGATATTTTGCATCTTTTTCTAATTGAGCTTTCTTTTGCGTTTGTGACTCTGCCTCTATTTCACTTAATCTTGCCTCTTGCTCAAAAGTTTGTCGTTGTCGATCGATTACCTGTGTTTTACTCAATATTGCTCCCAGTATTTGTAGGTGCAGTTGTTTTATATTGTGCCAAGGCTGAGGAAGAACTAGCTTATCTTCTCCAAGTTCCATACATCTATGAAGTATTTCTATATGTGAAAGGAGTTGATCCATAAATTTAAATTGTTTAAAGCGCTCACCCACTTCAAGTTTTGTCGTAGGTAGCATTGAATCATTGGCATTTGTAATTTGAGAGATAAGACTTTCTGTTAGGATGCTCGGTGTCTGTTGTAGTTCTTGCATTGTACTATTGAATAATTGTTGAAATTCTTCAATAACTTGTGGAACTTCATTGTTTTCTGATTTTGCAACAATCAATTGTAGATACAAATCTTTAATGGCATTCAAGGTAGCATCAGAAGAACCTTGTGGTTCAGCCTTATCAAGTTGTCGTTTTACATGTGATATTTTTACAAGTAGCGCTTTCTCGGTTACTGACATCCACTGTACTGTTTGTTGTTTAAAGTCCACCCCTTGTTTTTTAAGTATGGCAACCCGTAATGTTCTAACTTGTCTTAGCTGCTTAAAATGTTCTTCAGCCATTTTATTTAATTGTTGGAAGTCTTCTTGTTTTAGTTTATCAATATTTAAATTTGCTAATGGGGCAAATATCTCTTGATGGCGTTGATTTGCTTTAGCGACTATTTCTTCGCAAATTGGTAATACAGTTAAGCGAGAATCTCCTATTTCTTTAATTTGGCGTTGGTACGTTGGCCAACATTCAGAAAGTTGCTTTAAGGCTAACTCCGAGGCCCGAATAGGATCGCGATTAGCAAGCTTCCAAGCATTTTGTTTTAATTTCAATTCTGCTTCTTGGTGAGATAAAGTGTATTCAATATGTTTTATTTCTGATTGTATTTTTGCTAGCTGCTGCTGAGCACTATATATCTTTTCAACGGTTTGACTAAGTTTTGCATGCTGTGCTAATTCTGGGTGATTGGCCGTTAGCCATGAGTGCTCAGCTGAATCGGGTAAAACTGGTATGATGCATAAAGGCGTACATAAGCCTAAAGTATGTTCAATGACTTCGATAACGATGAAAAGTTGTTTGCATTCAGGGCTATTTTCAGCTTCGGGCAATATATGACACTTGGGTGTCAGTGCAACTGTAATATCTTCGGGTTTTTTTGTTAATTGTTGTTTTCCTGTTTGTATACTATTTATACTTTCTAATCTTTGCTCCATTGAACTGGCTGAGCTGCATAAAGCTTTAAAGTCAGCTTTAGCATTCGCATCATATAACGTTCTTAAAGCACCATCGTTGTTGTCAAACATTGCTTCAACTTCTGCATCAGATTGAAAAATAAATACTGCGGGAAGTTCGATTTGACTTTCCAAAGTACGAAGCCGAGCGATTGATTGATGTTGTAACCGAGTGAATTCATCTATGGCTTGTGAGGCATGGTTTGTTAGTTTTCCTGGGTTACGTACAACAAGCTTAGCCAATCTTTGTTGGTATGCTTTTTGTTCAGCTATAGCTCCTTTTTCTTTAATCTCCCTAATGCATTGTTCTTTAACTTTTTCTTTTTCCAAAAGGCTCATCGGGTGACCCGCTTTGGGCGAAAATTGATGAAAAACAATTGCAGCGTCTTGCAATTTATTGATGCAGCTATCGACAAATTGTGCGCGTTTTGTTACTTGCAGAGCCTTTTCTTTTTCAGCTTGTAATTGCTCTTCCATCCGTTGTAAGTGAGCTTCTTCTGTTCCTTTACAACAAACTAGCTCAATCGGGATTTCACCCTCAATACAGCATTCATATACCGTATGGGGAATGTTGTCTTTTGTAATGACTCTACTGGTAAAAGCTGGCTTTATACCTCTGGTCCCTAAATAATCATTTAAGGAATCCTTAGCGATTATTAACATTGAGATGTCTTCGTCTGGTGAAGTAAGCGTTTCTAGGTACCCTATAAGATCTCTGTCACCTCTAATCGCAATTCGCATGCTTTTTAATGCTGATTCTACCGCTTCAATTGCTGGGTTTTCTTGCGTTAGTTGTGTTGAGTTAGCTTTACTGATTGATGAATCAAACATCTGTGGGATATGCTGCTCTGCCAATTTTGCGGTTTCATAATCTGAAATAAGTTGATACTCACCAATGCAAAGCGTCATTGGTTGATCTTGAACGGTTTTTCCATTTGGAGCTGTCAGTAAAGGTTGAGGGAGTACGCTAAAGTTTGCACCTTCTATCCCAGAAAGCGCTCTTGCCAGCTTCGGTTTTAACAATAATTTATGTTGTAAGTTGCTGGTAAAAGTAAAGCTCCTGATCATAGTAACGACATCAGAATGTTTATGGGGATAGATGATTCTTGCTTGTGTCAGGTCTGCAAAAAATTTAGACACTTCTTGCTCTTTTTTCCATACTGCAACCGGAGCATCCATAAAGGGGAGTATCTCAAAATAAGATTTATTTACTCTTTTTTTACCTGGTGTATGGTCAAGCCCCATCAATTGCCACTGAGCTTTGCCGGAGGATTCTGAATTAGAAATTACTATTATTTCAAATTTGAAATGCTCTATGACTTCATTGAGATTGCGCAAAACTCTTAAAACTTCATGAGGAGTTGTAGCTTTGTATAGATCCGTTAACAGTGTTGTTAATTTTGTTTGGTCTGTTATTTTTAAGCCTTTAGGGATGGAATCATACGACTTAGATACGCATAATTTTGCTTCCATCTCTGCAAATACTTCTTGAACTTGATCCTGAAAATTTTGACCAAATTGGGCGTTAACAGTAAAGAATTTCTCCCCTTTAAATTGTGGGTTGGGCTTAACATGAAGCGCACAGCTAATCATATGGTCAGAATGGGAAGATGATGAATCTGAAACGGATGTTGAGTCATTCGGGTCATTAGCTGGTTCAAATGATAAGTATTGTGCATTGTTGTCAGCCAGTTGCTGCAACCTAAGAAAACACCAAATTGCTTGTTTGGGGTTGGATTCTTGAATTAATTCAAGAAATACTATGCGCGCCTCAGTATGGCATATTGGGTTAAAAAATTTGACTAGTAAACGGTTAAAGAAAGTTTCGGCTTTTTGAACAGGATTTTTAAGGCTTTCATGTGTTGCATTAACCTGTACACGGTCATCACGAAAAACACGTTGTGGTAAAGAGCTTGAGCTGACTTTAGCTGTTGCCATAATGATTTACTGCCTTCAAAAAAGCGACGAACTGTTGGCGCCAATAATTTTTGGGTTTTATAACGAAAAGTAGGTAACTTCAGCAATGACTGCTCGTTAATATCTAATGTTACTTCGCAATCATCACCGACATTATCTTGTCGCAAGGCAGTTGTAAATAAATCTAAATATATGTTAATTGCTAGAGAATCTTTAGTTCACCCCGCAAGACTGCCCGAGAAATTTATCGAGATTTTGACCATTAATAAGACCGTAACCGAATTCAGGATTGCGCCCTGATTCGCCGAGGTGAGAAGCAGAGTGATCAATGGCACTCCTTACTTGGGTTGCTGAGCATTCAGGGTGCTTACTCCAAACCAATGCGCTGACTGCTGCTACGTACGGTGTCGCCATAGAAGTACCGTTGTAATAAGCATAATCTTGTTTTGGTAGCGTGCTTACCGTTACTTGTTGATTTTCTTTACTCTTCATCTTGGTTGCAGTTGCTTTTGATATTGAAACAGCGATGATTTTGACAGCTCTTTTGTCATCAACCAAAAATGGATTTTGCAGGCCAGAATATTTGTTGCTGCTGAAAACGATAGCAGCTTTCGCACCAGCATTTTGGCAAGCCATTACTGGGTTTATATCTGGGTATATTTCTTCAATATTCTTCGCTCTAGGCGTACGTTGCTGATCGTTAAGTCGCTGTATCAAACAAATACTGTTTGTCATATCACCACAGTCATATTTACCTTTAATAACCTGACATTTTGAAAGCTTACCTGTAAACGAGCCATTTATGTTTTTAACAATATGAGAGCCAGAACGGGTAGGGATGTTACGCTCTAATGGTACAACGCCATCTGAAAAATAGGAGTGGTTGCCAGCTTTAATATCGGCTAATCGTCCATCTCCCGGAATGACGGATGAAAGTATGGCTTCTCCCGGAGCGGAAATTTCAACTTGAGAGTTTGATTGTGAAAATGCCGAGTGCGCCATTTGGCTATCAACGGATCCTACGGATATAACTTCAGGATAAGAAGCAGGGTAGGATTTGGAATTATCACCAGCGTTACCTGCGGCAGCTAAAATTAAAATACCAGCCTTTTGAGCAGCTTTGTAAGTTTGTTCTTCAAGCTTGCTTTTTTCGGGACCTCCGAGACTCATGGTAATCACATTGGCATGATTATCTTTACACAGATTAACTGCTTTGATGACATCTGAAGTAAGAATGCTGCCACTATCGCTCTCCACTTTAGCCATAAATATATTGATTTGGCCGTTAGGCATGATTCCACGAACACCTTTATCCTCCTCGGCTAAATTGGGTTGCATTGCGGCAATGATCCCTGCGACATGAGAACCATGGGAGCTGTGTGGTGTATCCCAGCTACCTGATTCTGTGACATCTTTACCAGCTACATTATTGCTGATTAAAGCTGGGTGATTGATGGCATATCCTGAATCAATAATACAAACTGTACGGTTACCGGCATCAGAATCTGAAATATCGTTAGTTTTAATTAGAAATGGTTCCCAGTTGACATTGGTCGTCGCTTTGGGAACGGTACTATTTATTGTTGTGTTGAGCTGTTCTGAATACAAATATTTGGGATAGTCTGGCTCTACATATTCAACATTAGGATTGTTTTTAAGTTGTTGAAGTTGGCTATCTGAGAGTTGAGTCGTGTATGAATTATGACTGTCGATAGCTGTAGCTGATGTAAGATTTAACTGATTGAAAGTTTGCTTTGCAAGTTGTTGACGGGGCAATGTATTAGCGTTTGTTTTTGTATATTCTTTGAATTTTACGATGTATCTATGAGGCTGTTTTGATGAAGCGTTTATATGTTTTGGAGTTAAGGAAGTATTAGCGAGAGCAGGTGTTATGCTTATTGCTGAAAAAAGAAAAAATAGCAAGGTCTTGTATTTGTGGGGTAATGCCATGGTTTAACCTCATTATTAGCGGAGATTCCATGCGCTGAACACGTCCATAACCAATTGATATGTAGATATATATCAAACCTGCCTATATGGAATAAAGTTAACAATTATTCATGTTCATGATTTTACATAAAAAAACCGCAGACTAGCTGCGGTTAATTAGTAAGCACTGATTGAGATTAGAACTCTCTGCTGTACTGAACTGAGAAGTAATTAGCGCTACCTTTTGTGTAAGCGATAGTGGCGCCAAAGACTTTACTGATTTCATTTACTTTAGTGTACTTGCCTCGAACGTTGGCATAACCAAAGTCAATGGTTGAATTTTGATCTAACTTGTAGCTAAGGCCTGCAGTATACCAATTACGGTCTGAGTCAGGCAGTGAGATTGAAGTAAGTTTATCAATAACTGATTGGTCAAACATGTAACCCGCTCTTACTTTCCATTTATCATTGATAGTGTAGGTACCACCTACTGATAATAACCAAGAGTCTTTCCATTCATAGACTTTTAATGGCTGATCAGGAACTGGGTTGCCACCTAGTTTCCCACCCTCTAGAGAGATTTGATCGAAGCGACTCCACTGAGTTAACTTAGCCGTGTAATGTACAGCAAACTTATCATTTAGCTGATGGAAACCAGCCACTTGAAAGATGTTAGGAAGTGGAAGAATGAGTTCATCAAATGATGCGGTGGCTTTTGCTTGAGGAACGAATAAATCCAAGTCACCTTTGGCTTTGAATTCAGGGCTTACACGATAACTGATACCCCAGCGATTATTTTCATTAAGTTGGAATAAAGCGCCAACTATACCGCCTACCGCCCAACCTTCGGCGTCTACATTAACCAGACTCGCATCAATTAATTGGCCGTTAGGACCAAATGGAAGTTGACCTTTACGGCTTAATTTACCGCCGCCTTTAATGATGTCTAACCCGAAACCAAGAGATACATGCTCATTGATTTTGTATGAAATACTACCATTTAAGTTGATTGTAGTTACTTCGGTATTACCTAATAGATCAACAGGCAATACTTGATTTGGATTATCTTTTAAAATGCTGGTGTTATCAGTACCTGTACCAAAGTTGGTAAACAAGCCTGCACCAAAAGCAATTTTATCGCTATACGGGTGAACATAGAATAGATTTGGGATAGCTCTATTTTCTGCAGCACTGTCGTTGTGTCCAAAGCTTACAGGGTTGGCTACATCTTTGGCTACGTCTCTTACCTCAACATCTGCTGCAGCGTATGTAATACCGCCTGAAAAAGCACGCTTTTTAAACATAGACATGGCTGCAGGGTTTCTTGCTAGCACGGCAGCATTATCTGCAATGGCGGCATCACCGGACCAAGCACGGCCAATACCATTAGCAGATTGGGCGTTTACTTGAAAGCCTGCGGCAAAAGTTTGTGTAGAAAGTAATGTGGTTGCAATTGCGAAACTTAATTTTTTTAAGTTGGTCATATTATTATCCAATGCACTGATGTCGTAGGGATTCAGGCTGTGGCCTGAAAAACATGTGAGGAACAGATAACTTCTCACCCACGGTATAGTGATTTTTGTAATTAGTTTTTATGAAAATACCAATCGTACCAATTAAACATGCTATAAATGAATCCTTAGCTTTGCCATTACTGCGTTGCTGTTCCTTGCCATAGCGATGGCTATGACTCGTTACAGCGACTTGTTTTGTCTTCGCTAATGCTCCCTAATGAACATATTTAATTAGTGTGATTGGTATTAGGTCGTAATATTATGATGGAGCTGGTTTTGTTGTAGCAAGTCTGACCAGTAATGGTTGGCGTTTTCTTGCTCAAAATTCCCCCTCGCAGCCCCACAAATGTTTATGTGCTTTTTTGACACACAAACTCATCCTAGTGATTTAATTAGATAATTTCAACATAGGAAACGAATTGAGATAAAAAGCTCATGCGAATTAATTATGATTAATCTTCGTACAATGGCGCTAAAGTCCCCTTTAAGCGCCATATTCAGAAAACGGCAATAAGTTATAGCTTAGATTCAAATTCGCTAAATTCGGCATGTGTTTGTTCGTTTGCAGGTGCTGCATAGCTGGCGATAACACCAGCTATAGTTGCAAAGGCGAACCCTGGTAAAATTTCATATAAATCGAAAATACCACCGGTTAGCTGTTTCCAGATAATGACAGTAAGGGCACCCGTAATGATAGTGCAGATAGCGCCAAGTTTGCTGTACTTCGACCAGAACAGAGATAGCACTACTACAGGACCAAAGGCGGCACCAAATCCAGCCCAAGCGTAGCTGACTAACGATAGAACGCTGCTTTTTGGATCTAATGCTATAAATCCAGCAATTAATGAAATTGCAATAACGCTGAAGCGACTGATAAACATTAATTCTTTGCTGCTGGCTTTCTTTTTAACCCAACGTTTATAGAAATCTTCAGTAATCACACTTGAGCAAACCAATAACTGAGAATCAATGGTACTCATAATGGCTGATAAAATGGCTGCAACCAGCAGACCGCCAATCCAAGGGGAAAAGGCAACTTGGGTTAAATGAATAAACACGGTTTCTGGGTTTTCTAATGGTTCACTTGAGAAGTAAATAGCTCCTGCTAGACCTGTACCTAAAGCACCAATTAAAGATAAAACCATCCAGCTCATACTAATGCGGCGAGAGGTTTTAAGATCATTATGATCTCTAATTGCCATAAAGCGTGACAAAATATGAGGTTGTCCAAAGTAACCTAGTCCCCAAGCTAACAGAGACAGTAAACCAATGACTGTGGTTTTATCATTGAACATGCTTAGCATACTTGGATCGAGTGCTTCGAGTTGGTGTTGATGTTCTGGTGAGAGAAAGATAAAGGTAGGAACCAGTAATAAAGCGACTAACATTAAGCAGCCTTGGACAAAGTCAGTCCAGCACACGGCAAAAAAACCACCTAAAAAGGTGTATGAAACAATAATCACACTACCTACTATCAGGGCTATTGTGTAATCAAGGCCAAAGACCTTTTGGAATAAAATGGCTCCGCCTACCATGCCTGATGAGGTATAAAAAGTGAAGAAAATTAAAATGGTAACTGCTGATATCAGCTTCAATATACCTTGTTTATCGTGAAAGCGTTTTTCAAAGAAGTCCGGTAAGGTTAAGGCATTATCGGCTTGCTCAGTATAAATTCGAAGGCGTTTAGCAACAAAAAGCCAGTTAAGCCAAGCACCAAAAATAAGGCCGATACCAATCCAAGCAGAACTTAGCCCTGTTAAATACACGGCTCCCGGAAGCCCTAGCAATAACCAGCCGGACATGTCAGAAGCCCCAACACTCAACGCGGTAACGGCAGGCCCCATTTTTCGGCCACCTAAAATATAATCATCAAGGCTATCTGTTGATTTATAGGCCCAAAATCCAATGGCTAGCATGGCAATAAGATAGCCACTAAATGTGATAATTATGGGTAGGCTAATTTCCATAGTGTTCTGTTTCCATTATTGTTATTTGTATTGTTTTGAATACTAACAGAAAGTCTATAGAAAAATCAGCTTATCTTCTTTTGTCACAAATATAGGTGGCCATGTGATTCTAATGCATCTTTTAACGTCATCTTTGTGCCGTCACCTCCTGCTTTAACATCGTATGAAATAAGCTCTGCTCCCCAAATCGGTACCAATGCTGAGTCATCCCAGCAATTAGCAGGCAATACGTGCTTTTTGCTTTGAAAGTCTTCGCTCTTTAAGTATTCCAACATACTACTGACATTGCGGTATTGTGTAATATTGGTAACCATTTCTTTTGCCAGTGCTTCAGCGGTTAGAGGCTCAGGAGTAGGTAAGGGGAGTTCTAGTGCAACGCTCTTTGGCACGTCTGTATCCGTTTTAAGGTAAGAACAACTGAACGTTGGTTGTCGGGTGCTTTTAGCCTTAGTCGCGGTTGAAATACAATAGTCAGGTATGTCTAACCAAATTCTTTTCGCGCGTTTATGAGCGGTAATGAGTCCCGCTGCTGTATGCTCAACCTTAGGTAAACTCGGAGTTGCAGGGTAGCCAAGAAGCTCTTTAATTTCGTTTATACTAGTTGGACCGCTTTCTTTCATTTTTTTGTCTAATTCTGTATTACCTACTTTTAAGTGCAAATAGTATGAGCCATTTTCGTATATAGGTTCGAAGCTAGCAATGAAGAGGGGAACTACTTCAGGAATAAGAAAGTTTCTTAAAAGATAAAAAGCATCGAGTTTTGTTTGTGGGTTTATGGGGAATTTATATAGTGCATCATTCCCCAATGCATTAAGTAGAGTTGTATATGCATTAGAGAAGCCTTCAGTTCCAGGCCGACGCCAACTGTCTATTTTGGCTTTCAAGTCTTCAAATGAAATGGTAGCGGTAAATTCAAGTTCTAAATAAGAAGTGACTTGGTTTATCGTTTTAGCTTGTAATGATGATTCTGGGTATGAATCTGAAGCAAACAAGATTTGCTGATTAAAGCAGACCTGCAATTGTATTGTATTGTTAGAATGCACTTTACTGCTAACTGTCAGTAGCGGTTTTGCTTCTGATTTGAGGGTTTCTCTCAATTCCCTTAAATGGGGCAATAAAGCGTTTATTAACTCTTTATCGCTCATTTCCACTGGTACTTGAGACTGAGTGCTAACTATAGCCTCAAAGGTTTGATAAGCGGTTTCATGATTGTCTTTATCACAAAATTTTTCCATCACCATCCATAGGTTATATCTAGCTTTTTTCTGGTTGAGTTCAGCTTCTACTTTGGTTAGTTGCTGTTGATATTTTTTTTGCTCAAGACTTTCAGAAATTAACTTGTCAACATTATTAAGTAAAGTAATGATGCTTTCTTGGCTGTCATCATTAAATTCAATGTTCGCCAAAGTTAGAAGTATGTGTTCAATCTCTCTATTTATTTGGTTTTGCTCTGTTTTTTTATTAATGGTATTAATGAGGGCTGTAATGCCTTCCATATTCGTTTTCATATCTCCAACAACTATCGAACCATCTACTAAGGTTGCGATGGGACTGGAGTTGAATATAGGAGTACCGTTGAAGCTTAAAGTGAGAAACTTGATATTTGCGTTTTCAAGCTCAGCTATTTCGGCAGTTAGTTTGGTATCGTGTTGCTCTATGCATAACTTCTGTATCTCTTGAAATGTTTGTAGATGCTCGACAAGGCTTTGCTCTTGTTCAAGTTTTGCCAATAGATGTAGAACTTCAGGTGTGTCATCTGGTTTACACATGCAAAGCAGGTATTCTATCTGCTCAATACGGTTTAGCCGTTGATAGTCATCATGCTCATCCCCTTTGAATTTAGGAGAGTGTGTCATAATACAAACGTTGGGAAGTAAAGGGGGACCACCTGCGTTTTCAACTGGTTGGTAACGTTGGACTTCGAAATACCATCCGTCTTCTTCATCATGTTTAACAATTTTGAACTGTGACTGTATTTCTTCAGGGAGCAACTCGATTAATCGTTTTGCAGCTAAGAAGTACGAGTGCTCTGAGCTTGTCTGTAGTTTAGTTGCTTGCTCGAATAACTTTTCGATTTCGGCCTGAGGTTGCCCTGCGCAGGTATCGACAAACCACTGCCGGCAACTCAATTGATAGAACTCATGCAGACAAACTAAATCATCATTACTATTAGCAGGGATTCCATTTTGAATGAATACAGCTTCACCATTAAAGGTAATGGAAAAGCTCCATAGCTTCTGCTCCTCAAAATAGTTTGTCGTCAAATTGAGTTTGGAGGCATCCTCTTTAGGCATTAATTGTTTTAATTGTAGATATGCCGACATGCGATCTAACGGAGGGAGATCTTGAGCAAACAGCTTGGTAACATGAACAGTAAATTTGGCTTTGTCATTTGCTAATAATTTCGCTTCAAGTTCGTTGAACAATGCAGGGTAGGGCTCGGCCTGTTCTTGGAACTGTAATTGATTTTGCCCTGTAGCAGGTATAATTTCAGCTCGTTGGAGAGAGGGTGAAGCTAATGACATTGATAACCTCAGAAAATAACAGCCATTAAAACAAGATATTAGGCTTATTTGAGGAAACAAGCATGTTAAATATGTTTAATAAGAGTATCCAAAAAAATTCATGGTTTTCTGAAAGAGAGTAGTCAGAGTGTGAGAAAAGGTTGGTGCTTATACACCAACCTAGGAGAGATTATTCAGCGCTTCTTAACAGTTCGTTTATACCGACTTTGCTACGAGTCTTAGCATCAACTTTCTTAACGATAATTGCAGCGTATAAGTTGTAGTTTCCACACTTGGACGGCAGTGTACCTGAAACAACTACTGAGCCAGCCGGTACTCGACCATAGTGAATTTCACCTGTTTCACGATCGTAAATTCGAGTGCTTTGACCAAGATATACGCCCATTGAAATTACCGAGCCTTCTTCAACTACAACACCTTCCACAACTTCAGAGCGTGCACCAATAAAGCAGTTGTCTTCGATGATGGTTGGTCCCGCTTGTAGTGGCTCTAATACCCCACCGATACCCACACCACCAGATAAATGTACATTTTTTCCAATTTGTGCACATGAACCAACAGTTGCCCAAGTGTCAACCATAGTCCCTTCATCAACATAAGCGCCTAAATTGACGTAAGACGGCATCAAGACCGTGTTTTTACCGATAAACGAACCTTTACGAACAGTGGCTGGTGGCACGACTCGCATTCCTTCAGCTTTAAAGCGGGCTTCGTCATAATCAGCAAACTTTAGAGGTACTTTGTCGTAATATTTAGTTTCGCAACCATCTACAACTTCGTTATCAAAAATGCGGAAAGATAACAGCACGGCTTTTTTTAGCCATTGATTAACGACCCACTCGTCATTGATTTTTTCGGCAACACGGGCTTCACCGCTATCCAGCATTGCTATTGTGTTTTCAATATCCAGCTTTAACTCTGCGCTTACTGTGCTCGGGGTTATTGTTTCGCGTTCTTCAAACGCGGCTTCAATTCGTTGGCGTAAAGCCTCCATTGAATACTCCTATCATTTATGATTTTGAATTTAATCGAGAAACTAATGTTTCTTTTAAAAGTTGTTTCTGGTTATCGTCAAGCGCTTTGCCATCATGAGTCTGAATGCGGAAAAAGTCTTCAGCTCGTTCGCCTATGGTGGTAATTTTAGCTCCAACTAAGGTTATATTGCATTGATAAAATATCTCGCCCACTTTTGCAAGTAATCCCGGTGTATCTAACGCGACTAATTCCATCATTGTGGTGGCGTTCCGCTTACTGGGTAAAAAAGAGACTTGAGTATCAACTTGAAATGGCCGCATTTTTCGAGAGAGTTTTTTAAAGTTAGGCAGTTTATTGTCATCGGCTTTAATTGATTTTACCAATGCCTTTTGAATTGACTGGATACGAGATGCTCCAGATACAGTTTTGCCACTTTGCTCAAGAATAATAAAGGTATCCATAGCGTAGTTAGACTTAGTCGTCAGAATACTTGCATCGTGTACTGTGAGGTTTTTGTTATCCAGTACTGCCATTACTGTGGCAAATAATTTAGGGCGATTCAGGCAGTGTACAAATACTTCCGTGCCACCACGAGTTGCTTTTTTAGAGACCAATACCAATGGATCTTCGCTGTCATGCCGAATAATAGACTGGGTGTGCCATACAACTTGTTCAGGGGTATGTCTTAAAAAGTAATCAGCTGGCATAGATTGCCAGAATTCATCAGCTTGAGCTGAATCAAAGCTATTTTCAATCAAACTTTTTTTAGCTTTAGCTTGGTGCTCTCTTACTCTGGCTCTAATGTCGGTAGTTTGTTCCTGACCACGAGATAACATTCGTTGAGTAGCAAAATAAAGCTCTTTTAGTAAAGAGTCTTTCCAACCATTCCACAAGTTATCGTTGGTCGCTCTAATATCTGCAACAGTTAGGCAGTAGAGATAATTGAGGCGATTATTATCTCGCACTTTTTCGGCAAAATCTAAGATGACATCGGGATCCGAAATATCTCGTCTTTGAGCGATCATAGACATTAATAAGTGATTTTCGACTAACCAACTGACTAGCCGACCGTCATGATTATTCATGTTGTGATGCTTACAAAACGTTAACGCATCTACTGCGCCTAGCTTACTGTGGTCACCGCCACGACCCTTTCCAATGTCATGGAAAATAGCAGCTAATACTAATAACCCTCGTTTGGGTAAATGACTTGATATCTTTGAAGCTAAAGGAAGTTCTTGATCATGTTCGGGCATGAAAAAGCGATTGATGTTTTTTAATAACCGATGCGTATGTTCATCAACTGTATAAGCATGAAATAGGTCAAACTGCATTTGACCTTCTATTTGTTGCCATGCAGGCAAGTAGTTACTTAGCACACCGTGCTTATGCATAAATGAGAGGGCCGCGATACCTCGCTCGTGCTTCAGAATGGCTACAAATAACTGACGACATTCAACAAAATCGACTAAAGGTCGATTGAGAGCGTTAAGCCCTTCACGCATTCTTCTTAAGGTGGTGGCATAAATGCCTTTAATACTTGGGTAATTGAGCGCAGTTACCAGCATGAGCATGATGTTTTGTGGTACATGTAAGTCTACGTGAGGTAATGCGTCAATATAGCTTCCACGGCGTTGATAATCATCATTAATACGCTTTAGCGGTAATTTTGAAGCATGTCCTAAAGTTGCTTGATAGAACAATTGCAGTAACATTTCGTTAAGTTCCATTACCCTGCGAACGGAGCAATAGAAGCGTTTCATCATTTGTTCAACGGCAAGCTGATTTTCGTTGTTTTTAAATCCCATCATTTCAGCTACATCTTTCTGGTAATCGAACAAAAGCCGGTTTTCATCTCGCCCAGTAAGCATGTGTAATGCAAAGCGTAGCTGCCATAGATAATCGCGACACTCAAGGAGTTCACTGAGTTCATCTGGCTCTAAAAAACCACGAGCAACAAGTTCTTCAGTACTACTTGCTTTAAAATGGCGCATGGCGACCCAAGTGATATTTTGTATATCTCTAAGCCCACCGGGGCAATTTTTTAGATTAGGCTCTAAGTCAAAAGCATTGTTTCTATCGTGTCTGTCTTTTTGTTCTTGATGCTTTGCTTGGTAGAATTGATGTTCAGGCCAAAAGCCCTCTTGGTGGATGGCTTGCTGAAGCTGATAAAAGAGTACGGCCTCACCGCATATCAATCGTGCTTCTAATAGTGACGTTGCAATTGTGACATCATCACGTCCAAGCTCTGTACTTTCTTCAACGGTTCGAACGCTGTGTCCTAACTCAAGGCCAATATCCCACATTAGGGTTAACACATCACTGATCGCGTCAAATTGCGCTTTGTTTGGGGTTTCTGCTACTAGAAATAATAAATCAATATCCGATTGAGGATGCAAAGTGGCACGACCATATCCACCAACAGCAACTAAGGCAATGTCTTCTTTTTGTAATTTTTTATCGTTCCAAACTTGCTTTAAAACACGGTCAATTTGCTGACAGCGTTGTTGAACTAAGTCTTCAATCGGCAGTTGTTGTTCAAATTGAGAGAGTAAACTTTGATTATGATCTATGAGTGATTGTTTTAGTTCTACTATGGTTTTGTTCATGGGAGTACAGAGTGTTAAGGCTTATCTTACGTTAACATAGAGTGAAACTTAGAAAAAGTAGTCAAAAAATAATGAAAAGAAATGCAATCTGAGTTTAGAGGCCATATACGGCCTCTATGAATTCCTAACTCGATAAATTAAATTTATCACCAATGATGATTGTACTTACGGCAATATGCATTTGAATGTCGAGCTGACCTAATTGTGATGGTGTTTTTTTAGCTAGGTTCGCGCAAGCCTTCCTAAGTTTGGCGGCATCGAAAAATGGCACTGAATGAATTTTGTCACTGTGAATTGTGTCTAAAAAGAATTCAAGTAGCCTTGGGCTTTGGGATTTTACCGCAGGTGGTGCAAGGAAAGGGTGTTTGCTTCTCTTGTACATCGTATCGGTAAGGTATGGTTTCATGGCCTCACGTAAAAGATATTTTTCTTTTAATCCTCGGATTTTTAAGTTTTCAGGTAACTGTACCAATAATTCAACCAATTTATGATCTAAAAACGGTAAGCGAGCCTCAATGGAATGAGCCATTTCCATTCTGTCGCCCAAGTTTGTGAGTAAATAATGAGGAAGTATGGTTCTGGTCCATGTGTACAAGCTTTGATTGAGTTTGCTTCTACCTTTGATTGCAGAGTTAAAGTTAAGCTGTTCTATGAAGTCTTCGCAAGGATTTCTCTTGCCAATGTGGGCTAGATAATCTTTTGTTGAGATATCTCTGAAGAAACTGGCGGCGTGACTGAAAGCAGCTACCCAGCTAGGGGTAAAACCAAGTTGATTTTGTAATAAAGGTAAGCTAATTTCATCTTTCGCCATGACTATGCCTTTACTGACGGCATTGGCTCGTTTAAGGTGCGCTTCAATTTGTGCTTTTTCGTCTTTACTTAGTTCATCGCTGTGATATTTCAAATAATCCTGCCGAAAGCTGGGATAACCGGCTAAGAACTCATCTGCACCTTCTCCGGTTAGAACAACTTTGAAGCCTTGTTTTTGGGTTTCTCTACTGAGGATGTATTTGGATACGCCATGACCATTAAGCATTGCTTTTTCAGAGCTATAAACGGAGTCTGCAAAGTTATCTGCAATGTCATCTGCCGTTATCGGTATTGGAACAAATCGGCTATTTGTATGTTCCGCCATTTCTTTTGCAAAAGAAAATTCATCATAATCTTTATGCTCAAAACTCAATGTTAACCCTGTTATTTGAGAGGTTGAAAGACATTGTGCCATACCTAAAATGGAGCAGGAATCAATGCCTCCACTGAGGTAACAAGCGACAGGGACATCGGCCATCAATCTAAGTTTAATCGCCTCTTGAAATTGTTCAGTAAAGGCTTCAACGGCTTCTTGCTCACTAATGTTTAGGTTATGACCTTGCGTGGGATAATAAAAATCCCAATATGAAATTAAATCGATAGAGTGTGAATGCAACGGTTTTAGCAGGTAGTGAGCAGGCTTAACTTCTTTAACTTGCTCAAACAAGGTGGCATCAGGGGTATGAAACATTGTAATTTCAGAAAAGAAAGTATCTTTGTCCCAATTGAGTGGTAAGCCAAGAGCTTTAAAGGCTTTTATTTCAGAAGCAAAATAGATATTTACTTCATCTTGATAATAATAAAGCGGTTTAATGCCAAAACGGTCTCGCCCTGCAAAGACACGATTTTTTTGTCTATCCCAAATGACAAATGCAAACTCACCTCGTAAATGTTCTAAGCAAGCTGTGCCATAGTGCAAATACAGGTTAATTAAAATTTCGCTATCACAATAGGTTTTGAAGGTATAACCCTGTTGCTGTAATTCTTGAGTGATTTTTTTGTAATCGTAAAATTCGCCATTAACAATTGCAACTATGCTTTTATCTTCACTTTGCATCGGCTGATGTCCACCTTTGAGATCAATGATACTCAAACGGGTATGACCTAGAAATATCGAGGTTCCATTTTCTTGCCAAATGCCAGTTTCATCTGGTCCACGATGATTTAGTGCTGATAAAGCTGTTAATACTTGAGACTCAGATATGGAACGAGTTAAAGAAAAGGCTGCCAAGATACCGCACATAAGCACAACTCATTGATTCAACATAGTTGTTTAATGTGGAGTAATAAAAAGAAAAGTTTAAATATCTTGTTGTTATAGCTTATATACTCGTGATACTTGAAGATGCAGCTTTCAGGGCTTATTCAGCGTTGCATTATTCGAGGCGTGAAAGTGCTGAACTAGCGGGCTAATTTAAGCTTTCACAACAAAGAAGAATCAACGCTGAAAAGCCCACGCAGTGCGACGTACTTATATTTTAAGAGCATTGCCATTTATACTGCGTTACTTACCCTTGAAATAGAATACTATTCCTACGGATAAGCGCCTTGCCTAAATGGCAATTAATTCTCGCTGAAACCCCGCAACTTCAGGTATCACGAGTATATCAGGGCTCTTTTGGAAAAGAGCCCTTAATGATCATTACTTATGATTGATCACACGAGGAAAGTCTTCTTCTTCACGAAGAGTCAATACTTCAACACCAGTTTCAGTAACTAATAAAGTGTGTTCCCATTGCGCTGAGTTTTTACCGTCAGCGGTGCGAACTGTCCATTTATCTTCAGTATCAAGCACAGAGGTATTACGTCCCGCATTGATCATAGGTTCGATGGTAAAGCACATACCGGGACGAATAACTGTCTTATCATTATTTTTGTAATGCACCACTTGAGGTTCTTCGTGAAATACCGCACCGATACCATGACCACAGTAGTCTTGAACGATTGAATATTTCTCTAGTCCAGTTTTACTGGCTTTGATGAACTTCTCGATAGTTGTTCCAATTTCACCCAGTTTCATGCCCGGGCGAACTTTACGAATAGCAAGATATAAGCTTTCTTGAGCGATACGACACAAACGCTTGTTCTTAGGGGTTACATCACCGATTAAGAACATTTTCGAAGTGTCACCATGATAACCGTCGAGAATTACGGTGATATCTAGGTTAACAATGTCGCCGTCTTTTAAAGGGGTTTCATTTGGAATGCCATGGCATATGACTTCATTGACAGATGTACAGATTGATTTTGGAAAGCCGTGATAATCTAAAGGTGCAGAAATGGCATTGTGTTCTTCGGTATATTTCGCACAAATGTCATTAAGTTCGTTAGTTGTTACACCTGCTTTGACGTGTGGCTCAATCATTTCAAGGACTTGTGCTGCCAGCTTACCCGCGGCGCGCATTTTTTCAATTTCTTCAGCAGTCTTGATTGTGATACTCATTCAACGATTCTCATATTGTAAATTTAAGGCGCGATAAATTGCATTGTACACCGTAATTATGGTATAAAGCGCGCCGTTACGTTTATTCTCACAGCTTGGGTAGAAAGTTACTCAATAATTTTCAATGTTTCTTAGCTGTCGAGCATAGATGTGGCCGCCATTATACATGGCAAACATACTTGTACTCAACGAAGATGAATCTAAGTTAAGTAAAGGTAAATTAACTACTAAATCACACACGTATCGTCACATTTTTCGGGGTGCTTGAAATCAATTTTCGGGTCGAATCAATGGGGTGCGTGGAGGCGTGTTTGAAAACGATTGTCGTTTGGCAAGCACACAACCCCTTTACAATTTAAGGTATTACAATGAAACAAGTTTCAATGCGCGATATGCTAAAGGCCGGTGTACACTTCGGTCACCAAACCCGTTACTGGAACCCTAAGATGAAGCCATTCATCTTCGGTCCTCGCAACGGTGTACACATCATCAACCTAGAGCATACTGTGCCAATGTTCAACGAAGCACTTGCTTTCATCAGCAACATCGCTGCTAAGAAAGGTAAAGTACTATTCGTTGGTACTAAGCGTGCTGCAAGCGAAGCTATCAAAGAAGCTGCAGTTGCTTGTGATCAATTCTACGTTGACCACCGCTGGTTAGGCGGTATGTTGACTAACTGGAAAACAGTTCGTCAATCTATCAAGCGTCTTAAAGAACTAGAAACTCAAGCGGTTGACGGTACTTTCGACAAGCTAACCAAGAAAGAAGCGCTAATGCGTACTCGTGAGCTAGAAAAGCTTGAGAAATCTCTTGGTGGTATCAAAAACATGGGTGGCCTACCTGACGTTCTTTTCGTTATCGGTGCTGACCATGAACACATCGCAATCAAAGAAGCTAACAACCTAGGTATCCCAGTTGTTGCTGTTGTTGATACTAACTCTAATCCAGATGGTGTTAACTACATCGTTCCTGGTAACGACGATGCGATGCGTGCAATCCGTCTTTACACTGAAGCTGCTTCTGAAGCTGCTAAAGCTGGTCGCGGTCAAGACATCGCTGAACAAGCTGAGCAAGACGGATTCGTTGAAGCTTAATCGAGATTTTCTCGAAGTGTCATAATGCTTGTTTATTATGATGCGCTAACCAATTGATTAAATTGGTTTCAGGGGCCGATGAGCCCCTGTTCTATACCTGTTGTACTCAAGAATGAGTGTGCAACAACACTGGTCGAATTTTCTATAGAGGATTTAACAATGGCAATTACTGCTGCCCTAGTTAAAGAACTGCGTGATCGTACTGGCGCTGGCATGATGGATTGTAAGAAGGCGCTTACTGAAACCAACGGTGATATCGATCTAGCGATCGAAAACATGCGTAAAAGTGGTGCCGCTAAAGCAGCTAAGAAAGCGGGTAACATCGCTGCTGAAGGTACTATCATCATCAAGCAAGGTGAAGGTGTCGCTGCGCTAGTTGAAGTTAACTGTCAAACTGACTTCGTTGCTAAAGATGGAAGCTTCGTTGCTTTCGCTAACGAAGTAGCTGATGCTGCACTAGCTGAAAAGCTAGACATCGAAGCGCTTAAAGCTAAGTTCGAAGAAACTCGTGTTGCTCTAGTAGCTAAAATCGGCGAGAACATGAACATCCGTCGCGTTGAATACATCGAAGGTGCTAAGCTTGCTTCTTACCGTCACGGTGAGCGCATTGGTGTAGTTGTTGTTGGTGACGCTGAAGAAGAAACTCTTAAGCACGTTGCTATGCACGTTGCAGCTTCTAAGCCTGAGTTTGTTAACCCAAGTGACGTTCCTGCTGATGTTGTAGAAAAAGAGAAAAATCTACAAGTTGAAATCGCAATGAACGAAGGTAAGCCAGCTGAAATCGCAGAGAAGATGGTTGTTGGTCGTATGAAGAAGTTTACTGGTGAGATCTCTCTTACTGGTCAAGCATTCATCATGGAGCCTAAGAAATCTGTTGGTGATTTCCTTAAAGAGAAAAACGCTTCTGTTTCTGCATTCGTTCGCCTAGAAGTAGGTGAAGGTATTGAGAAGAAAGAAGAAGATTTTGCTGCAGAAGTTGCTGCACAAATCGAAGCTTCAAAAGCTTAATTCTCAAGCTTGCGGCTAATATTTAGTCGAATAAAAGACCGTGGCTATGCTGCGGTCTTGTTATATCCACATAATTATTTGTGTTAATATTTGATTTGTTCTTAAGATTCAGTATCGACAAGTCAAATCTTAACGCAGCTACAATACCTTTCGATGGGTATAAAAGGATAAGAATTATGAGCACCAACCCAAAACCTGCATTTAGACGTATTCTTTTAAAACTGAGTGGTGAAGCCCTAATGGGCGATGAAGGCTTCGGTATCGATCCAAAAGTATTGGATCGCATGGCCCAAGAAATCAAAGAATTAGTGGAGCTTGGCTTACAAGTTGGTGTTGTTATCGGTGGTGGTAACTTGTTCCGTGGTGAAGGGTTAGCCCAAGCAGGCATGAATCGCGTTGTGGGTGACCATATGGGCATGTTAGCAACGGTAATGAACGGTCTTGCTATGCGTGATGCGCTTCATCGTGCTTATGTTAATGCTCGTGTAATGTCAGCGATTCCATTAAACGGCGTTTGTGATGATTACAACTGGGCTGAAGCTATCAGTTTACTTAAATCAGGCCGTGTGGTTATTTTCTCTGCTGGTACCGGTAATCCATTCTTCACGACTGATTCAGCGGCTTGTCTTCGCGGCATTGAGATTGAAGCTGAAGTAGTCTTAAAAGGCACTAAAGTCGATGGCGTATATTCTGCCGATCCGATGAAAGACGCTGATGCTGTTAAATATGATGAGTTAAACTACAGCGAAGTTTTAGAAAAAGAATTAAAAGTGATGGACCTTGCTGCCTTTACTTTGGCACGTGATCATGACTTACCTATTTTGGTCTTCAACATGAATAAGCCGGGTGCACTAAGACGTGTTATCATGGGCGAAGAAGAAGGCACATTAATCCACAGTAAAGCTTAAGAATTTCAACATTACGTCTTATTAAATAAAGGAATCTTATTGTGATTGAAGAGATTAAATCTAGCGCTAAAGAGCGCATGGCGAAATCAGTAGAATCTACTAAAAGTCAAATGGCAAAAGTTCGTAGTGGACGTGCTCACCCAAGCATTCTAGATGCGATTCAGGTTTCTTACTATGGTTCTATGACGCCACTTAACCAAGTAGGTAACGTGAGTATCGAAGATGCTCGTACTCTTTCTGTAACCTTGTATGATACAAGCATGATCCAAGCGGTTGAGAAAGCAATTATGTCTTCTGATTTAGGTCTAAACCCTATGTCAGCTGGCACAATCATTCGTATTCCATTACCACCATTAACAGAAGAACGTCGTCGTGACTTAGTTAAAGTGGTTCGTGCAGAAGCTGAAAATGGTCGTATTGCGGTTCGTAACGTTCGTCGTGATGCTAACTCTGAGTTCAAAGCGCTTGAAAAAGACAAGGGCTGTAGCGAAGATGATGTTCGTCGTGGTGAAGATGACATTCAAAAGCTAACCGATGCACATATCAAACAAATTGATGAAATCTTAACGGCTAAAGAAGCCGAGTTGATGGAAGTTTAATCGACCATTGATTTTTTAAGCGTATAACCGCTTTTTCTTGGTTTCACAAGATAATTTGTAGAGATTAAACGCCGTGTAGGGGTATACTACACGGCGTTTGTTTTTTTATGGGGTTGCAATTAATGTCGTCCATCAAGGATTTCGAATCGGAGGATGCTGTTGTTGAAAAAAGTAACCGGGAGTCGGGAGCCTTACCGCAGCAAATTGTTGAGTTGATCAAGCAGGCTGCTCCTCAGCATGTTGCCATCATTATGGATGGGAATGGACGCTGGGCGCAGGCAAAAGGTCAGCCTCGAGTGATGGGGCATAGGGCTGGTGTTAAGGCTGTTCGGCGAGCTGTTAGTACTGCTAGAGAACTAGGGATAAAGTCATTGACCTTATTTGCTTTTTCTAGTGAAAATTGGCGTCGACCTGAGCAAGAAGTCGGTTTGCTCATGGAGCTATTTTTTACAGTATTGCAGCGAGAAATTAAATTACTCCATAAAAATGGGGTTCGATTAAATATCATTGGTGATACCTCACGTTTTTCTGAGCGTTTACAAAAGCAAATTCAAAAAGCTGAAGCTAAAACGGCAGACAATAAAGAGTTAGTTTTGAATGTTGCAGCGAACTATGGTGGTCGTTGGGATATTCTGCAAGCGACGCAAGCGCTTTCAAAAAAAGTCGCGACTGGGGAAATGGATGCCGACACTATCACAGAGGCTGATATGTTCGACTTGCTGAGCATGTCTGATCAACCAGAAGTCGATTTAATGATCCGCACCGGTGGCGAATATCGCATCAGTAACTTTATTCTGTGGCAAGCCGCTTATGCAGAATTAGAGTTTATTGACACCTTATGGCCAGATTTTGACGAACAAGTTTTTTATAAAGCTCTACTGAGTTTTACCCGCCGTCAACGCCGTTTTGGCTTGACTGGGCAACAGATCGATGAGCTTCAGGCACTGTCTTGAAGCTAAGAGGATAGTTTTTTGTTAAAACAACGTGTAATAACAGCTGTATGTTTGATCCCTATTGTTTTAGGGGGTCTTTTTTACGCACCTATTGATGTATTTTCTTGGGCATTGGTTGCTATTTTTGCTATTGCCGCCCATGAGTGGGGCAGGATCATGTCCCCTGAATCTAAAGCTAATCAGTTGAGTTTTACGTTAAGCTTTACCTTGATTCTTGTCGTATTAAATTTATTGGTACCTAGTAATCAGATTTGGTTTGGCGGGCATTTGCACCCATTATATTGGTTCTTAAATGCTGCAGGAGTCCTTTGGTGGATGGCAGCTTTACTGTTGGTACTCACTTACCCTAAGAGCGCAATAGTTTTAAATAATTCGTTTTTAAACACTGTTTACGGCCAGTTAATTTTGCTTCCCTGCTATGTTGCACTTGTCACTTTAAAGTCATTAGGAACAATGGGGACACCACACTTAGGTGCTGTGCTTATTTTACTGGTTATGCTAGTCGTATGGGCTGCTGATACGGGAGCTTATTTTGTTGGTAAAGCGATTGGTAAGCGTAAATTAATCCCGAGCGTTAGCCCTGCCAAAACGATAGAGGGATTGTTGGGTGGACTGCTCACTACTATGTTAGTGGTTTGGCTTGTGATGACTATTTCTCCTGAGCAGGAGCTGGGGCTTATTATGGTTGTGACGATAGCAGTTGCTCTTACATCAGCATTAGGGGACTTAGTTGAAAGCATGTTTAAACGTATTGCAGGGGTTAAAGACTCTGGAAACATTCTCCCCGGTCATGGTGGTGTGCTAGATAGGATTGATAGCTTAACCGCAGCCTTGCCTGTTTTTACTGTTATTTACCTAAGCTTCTGGATGTAACCTATGCAGAATTTTGTAGTGCTTGGTGCAACAGGCTCAATAGGAACAAATACACTTGATGTGATAGCGCGAAACCCTGACTTATATCAGGCGTATGCGTTAGTGGCCCATCGAAATGTTGAGAAAATGCTTGAGCTTTGTTTACATCACAAGCCAAGTATTGCGCACATGGTCGACGCCGAAGCAGCGTATTCATTACAACAACGGCTTCCCACTGAATTGAATATTAACGTTACTACTGGTGAAGATGTCTTACTAGAGTTAGTTAAAAGTGATTCAGTTGACACGGTTATGGCCGCGATTGTTGGTGCCGCAGGTTTAATGCCTACCTTTGAGGCAGTAAAAGCCGGTAAAAGAGTGTTACTTGCCAATAAAGAGTCGCTAGTAATGTCTGGTCGATTATTTATTGACGCGGCTCGGAAATCTGGTGCCAATATTCTACCTGTTGATAGTGAACATAATGCAATTTTCCAATGTATGCCTGAACGCATTCAAAACCACATTGGTCATTGTGATTTAGCTTCAGAGGGCATTTCTCATATTTTACTTACTGGTTCAGGCGGGCCTTTTCTCTCTCGAGATTTGAATAGTTTCGATACTATTACTCCAGAACAGGCTTGTAATCACCCGAACTGGTCTATGGGAAAAAAGATCTCCGTTGATTCGGCCAGCATGATGAATAAAGGTCTTGAATATATAGAAGCTAAATGGCTGTTTAATACCCAAAATGAGCAGTTAAAAGTTGTGATTCATCCTCAAAGTGTCATACATTCTATGGTTCAATATCGAGATGGCTCAGTGATTGCTCAAATGGGTAAGCCTGATATGCGTACTCCAATTGCTCACTGTATGTCCTATCCACAAAGAATTTCTTCAGGTGTGGAACCTTTAGATTTTTTTAAAGTCGGACAATTAAGCTTTTGTGAGCCTGACTTCGAAAGATACCCTTGTTTAGGCTTAGCTATCGAGGCATGCCATCAAGGACAAGAAGCTTCTACAATTTTAAACGCGGCCAATGAAGTTGCAGTAGAAGCATTTTTGAATAGTAGAATTAAGTTTACTGATATTGCTAAGGTGAACCAAGGGTGTTTGTCAGCCGTTGTTAACTCAAAACTTGATAGCATAGAAGATATTGTGGCTTTAGACAGGGAAGCTCGAAGTCGAGCCAACGCCGAATTACAAAAATTGATATAGGAATGCAACTCACTCAATGATGGAAATTATACGGAATCTAGGCTTTTTTATTTTGGCGATAGGTATTCTAGTGACCGTTCATGAATACGGACATTTTTGGGTTGCTCGTCGCTGTGGCGTTAAAGTTGAACGTTTTTCTATAGGCTTTGGTAAAGCCTTATGGTCTAAATACGGAAAAGATGGTACTGAATATGTGATCGCCATGATTCCCCTTGGTGGTTACGTCAAAATGCTTGATGAGCGGGTAGAAACTGTACCTGAACATTTGCTAGATCAAGCTTTCAATAGAAAAAACGTATGGCAGCGTATTGCTGTCGTTGCAGCTGGGCCAATAGCTAATTTTCTGTTTGCTATATTTGCATTATGGATTATGTACCTTATCGGTGTTCCATCGATAAAACCCATTTTTGAAAGTACCATTCCAAATTCACCTGCATCAATTATTCAGCCAAAAGAACCGACTCAAATCCTTGCCGTAAATGGTCATAAGGTTCGAGATTGGGATGAAGTCAACCTTGAGCTTGTTGGCGCTATAGGCAGCAAAACATTACCTATAACGGTGTCACCTCTTTCATCACAATCTCAATCTAATGCCGATGAGCAAGCTGTCATGAAACAAGGAAGAACTTACCAATTAAATACGGAGAGTTGGAAGTTTGATCCTGATAAAGAATCTCCAATTACTTCATTAGGTTTACATATTTATCGACCTAAATTTGAACCAATCATAGCCCAAGTGACTCCAAACAGTGCTGCGGAAAAAGCGGGTTTACAAAAAGGCGATAAAGTCCTTGGTGTAGATGGAAAGCCTTATAAATCATGGCAAGAGTTTGTTAGTTTGGTTCAGAGTTCAGCAAATAAATCGTTAAATGTTCTTATTGAACGTAATGGTAATTTTATTGAACGAATCTTGGTACCAATGGCTGTTACAAACAATCAAGGTAAAGAGATTGGTCAGATAGGTGTCGCACCAGAACTACCTAAGTGGCCGGAAAACATGCGTATTCAGTTAGAGTATGGCATAGTAGGCTCGCTAACCAATGCTATAGACAAAACATGGCAATTAACCAGCGTTAGTCTAAAAACGATTGCAAAGCTTTTCACAGGCGATGTGTCTGTTAAAAGTTTAAGTGGCCCCATTTCTATTGCTCAAGGTGCTGGTCGAAGTGCTGAGTATGGTTTAGTTAGATTTTTAAGTTTCCTCGCATTGATCAGTGTGAGCCTTGGCATCATTAATTTGTTGCCGATACCGGTACTGGATGGTGGACACTTAATGTATTACTTAATTGAAGCGGTAACTGGGAAGCCTGTACCAGAAAAAGTGCAGGATATTGGATTCAGGATCGGGGCAGCGCTACTGCTGATGTTAATGGGTGTAGCACTCTTTAACGACTTTTCCCGACTTTCATAGATATCGGCTAGCGTAAACTCTACCAATGCTTGTACTACGAATATTGGTAATGAGAAATGTAGTTGGTGTAAGGATTTTAAAAACAAGAAGTGGTCTATGAGATTAAATAAACTTTTTGCCTCAATGTTATTAGTGGGCGCGGCGTATTCTGGAACAGCCCAAGCGGCTTTTGAACCATTCAAGGTAACCGACATTCAAGTTAATGGCTTACAACGTGTAGCATTGGGTGCAGCGTTACTTAACTTACCTGTGAAGGTAGGGGATACCGTTGACGAACTTAAATTGCAGCAAGCAATCAAAGCCCTTTATGCATCAACAAACTTTGTAAATATCAAGGTTAGCCATGATGGGGGAGTCTTAATTGTTGATGTCAAAGAAAGAGCCACTATTAGTGAAATCACATTTGACGGCAACAAAGACATTAAAGATGAACAGTTACAAGAAAGCTTAGATAGCTCTGGTGTAAAAGTCGGTGAATCTCTTGATCGAACCATGCTTTCTGGAATCGAAAAAGGGTTGCAAGATTTTTACTATAGCGTTGGTAAATATGGTGCAAAAGTAAAAGCGGAAATTGTTAACTTACCTCGTAACCGTGTTGAACTTCGTTTGAAGTTTACTGAGGGCGATGCCGCAGAAATTCAGCAGATCAACTTTGTTGGAAATACGATTGCTAGTGACGAAGACTTACGTGACAGATTAGAACTTAAAGACTATGTTGCTTGGTGGAACTTATTTGGTAAACGTCGTTATCAAAAGCAAAAGCTGCAAGCTGACCTCGAAACGATTAAGGCTTTCTATCAAAACCAAGGTTATATCCGTTTTAAAGAAAACTCTACGCAAGTTGCGATGACGCCTGATCGTAAAGGCTTATATATCACGGTTAATATTGATGAAGGTGCTAAATATAAGGTTAAAAAAGTAAACCTGACTGGCGACCTTATGGGGCGTGAAGAGCTACTTGAAGCCCTGCTGCCTATAAAACCAGGTGATACTTACGATGCCAGTGAAGTCACTTTTACCGAAGAGCTTTATAGTAAATATCTTGGCCGTTTCGGTTACGCTTATCCAGAGGTTAAAACTTTCCCTGAGATAGATGATAAAACCAAGGAAGTGACGCTAAATATTAGTGTTAATCCGGGTAAACGTGTTTATGTCCGCTCTATTAATTTCACCGGAAATACAGTTACTAAAGACGAAGTAATGCGTCGTGAGCTTCGTCAAATGGAAGGGGCTTGGTTAAATTCTGCTGCGGTTGACCAATCTAAAGTATTCCTCGACCGTCTTGGATTCTTTGAAAAAGTCGATGTAGACACTCAGCAAGTTCCGGGTTCTGATGACCTAGTTGATGTCGATTTTAAAGTAAAAGAACAGCCATCAGGATCGTTTAATGCTGGTGTCGGTTATGGCTCTGCAACAGGTGTAAGCCTACAGTTTGGTGTTCAACAAAATAACTTTTTGGGAACGGGTAACCAAGCTGGAATTAACATCAATACCAACAAATTCCAAAAGAATATTAGCTTGTCATATACCGATCCTTATTGGACAAAAGATGGTATTAGTTTAGGTGGCAGTATTTTCTGGAATAAGACTGACTTTGGTCGTCAAAATCTAGAAGCTTATAAAAATCAAGCTTATGGTGTTGCACTTAACTCCGGTTTCCCAATTAATGAAGTAAACCGCATCAACTATGGTGTAGCTTACCGTCACAATACCTTGTCTGAGTTAAGAAGTAATCAGCAAACTCAGCGCTTCTTCGACATCTATCGCGATGGCGATAACGACGATTTAAGTTTTGATAACTTTGAGTTGAGTTTAGGTTGGTTCAGAAATACGTTAAACCGAGGTACGTTCCCAACTAGTGGTTCCCAGCAACGCTTAAATGGTGAAATGACTGTACCTGGTTCTGATGTTCAGTATTTCAAATTGGATTTTGATACCAGTTTTTACTTCCCACTAACCAGAAGCCATAACTTTGTATTCCTTGCTCGTGCTCGAGCTGGTTACGGAAATGGTTATGGTAAAACTGGAAAGAATGACAACATCTTGCCTTTCTGGGAAAACTATTACTCAGGTGGAAATACCACATTACGTGGCTTTGAATCCAATACCGTTGGTCCTCGCTCATTTGTTGTGACTCGCGGTACAGAACCTTGTCCAAGTCCGATAGGTGGTGGCTGTGGTATTCCTACGGATATTAACCAAATTCAAGTGACCAATGGGCGTTCCATTGGTGGTAACGCGATAGCAACGGCCAGTTTGGAAATGATTTTCCCAATTCCATTCCTAGATGAAGCTTATAGTAAATCGGTTCGTTCATCTCTGTTTGTAGATGCCGGTAGTGTTTGGGATACAGAGTTCGATTATGATTCTTACCGCACTCTTCCTGAAGATGAATTTAAGAAAATTGCCGATTACAGCGACCCAAGCCGCTTCCGTGCATCATATGGTTTAAGTGTTCAGTGGTTATCACCGATGGGACCAATGATCTTTAGCTTAGCTCGACCAATAAAATCTTTTGAAGATGACGATACTGAGGTGTTTTCATTTAACATTGGCCGAACTTTCTAGTTAAATTTAACTCTAACCAAGTTGATTTGCATTTAGACTCAGCATTAACCATTTAAATCAATAAAATGGTTTAATGCTGAACGCTAATAAAAAAGATGATGCATTTTATCGAAAACAAGGTTTATACTCGACAAACCAATTTTAAAATCAAATAATTAAGAGAGAACAAGGAGTAAATTTTGAAAAATACGGTAACTAAGGCGTTATTGACGTTAGCCTTGATTGGCGCCCCTTTGATGGCTCAAGCTGAAAAAATTGCAATTGTTGATATGGGCGCAGTGTTTGAACAGTTGCCGCAACGTGAGCAAGTCGCAAAAGCCTTGCAATCAGAATTTGCTGACCGTGAAGCTGCACTTAAAAAGAAACAACAAGAACTTCGTGGGCTATTAGAAAAGCAACAACGTGATGCAGCGATCATGAGCAAAGATCAGCAAACTGAGCTGCAACGTAAAATGGAGTCAATCCGCTCTGAACTTCAGTTAAAAGGTAAAGCGCTTCAAGAAGACTTCCGTCGTCGTAGCGGTGAAGAGCAAAACAAATTACTTTCTAAAGTTCAAAAAGCCATTAACGCTTTAGCTAAGAAAGAAAAGTATGATCTTGTTCTTCCACGTAACGCTGTTATTTATTTGAAGCCAACAGCTGATATCAGCAGCAAAGTGGTTGAAGCTGTAAGTAAAAGCAAATAACTGGATAATACCATGGCGTCAAGTTTTGGAATTATGCAGATATTTCTGTAAACTTGCGCCTTATTCTAAAACCTTTCGTCTTATAGAAGATGAAATAAATGGAATTGGTATAAATGCAATCCATATCTCTAAAAGAGCTGGCTATTAGGCTTGATGGTGAAGTTCAAGGAAACGGCGATACTGTAATCAACAGTGTTGCAACTCTTGAAGCAGCCCAAGCAGGCCAGCTCTCTTTTTTAGCCAATCCTAAATATCGTAGTCAGCTAGAGTCAACCCAAGCTGAGGCTGTATTGCTATCAAGCAAAATGCAGGGTGAATATTCGGGAACGGCCATTTTTGTAAAAGATCCTTATGTTGCCTTTGCTCGAGTAGCACAGTGGCTAGATACTACCCCTAAAGCGGCTGATAGTATTCATCCAAGCGCACAAATTCATGCTTCTGCTCAGCTAGGTGAAGGGGTTACTGTTGGTGCCAATGCGGTCATCGATGCTAATGTTATTCTGGGTGATAACGTTGAAATTGGTGCAGGAACTGTAGTTGGACAAAGTTCTATTATTGGTTCAAATACGCGTATTTGGGCAAATGTGACTATTTATCACAGAATCACAATTGGTCAGCAATGTATTATCCATTCTGGTACTATTATCGGATCAGATGGGTTCGGCTATGCAAATGATGCTGGCAAGTGGGTTAAAATACCGCAAACAGGCAGTGTCCGTGTTGGTGATAACGTTGAAATTGGTGCCAGTACGACTATTGACCGTGGGGCATTAGATGACACGATTATCGAAGATGGTGTTATTTTAGACAACCAAATTCAAGTTGCTCACAATGCTGTAATTGGTGCACACACTGCAATTGCAGGCAACACGACTTTAGCAGGAAGTTGTACCATAGGTAAGCATTGTATCATTGGTGGAAATTGCGCCGTTGCTGGGCATTTATCTATTGCGGATGGTACTCATGTGACTGGTAGTACAAATATTACCAGTGTTGTGCGCGAAAGAAGCATTATGTCTTCAGCTACCATTGCGATGCCGAACAAACAATGGCGTAAAAATACGGTTCGCTTCAGACAGTTGGATGAATTGTTCCAGCGAGTGAAGACGTTAGAAAAAGCCGCAGAATCAAAAGAAAGTTAGAGGAAACGTATTCGTGTCAAATGAAATGAATACTATGGATATTCACGAGATCATTAAGTTTTTGCCTCATCGTTATCCATTTTTATTAGTAGATCGTGTTTTGAATTACACGATTGGTGAAGGTCACACCGGTGAGTTGCACGGTTTAAAAAATGTAACCGTAAATGAGCCTTTCTTTCAAGGACATTTCCCTGTAAAGCCAGTAATGCCGGGTGTATTATTGCTTGAAGGTATGGCTCAAGCTTGTGGATTATTAGCGTTCAAAACTATGAGCGACGAACCTCCTGGTGATAATGTACTTTTTTACTTTGCTGGTATAGACAAAGTACGCTTTAAGCGTATTGTCGAACCAGGAGATCAAATTAATTATCACGTTAAAATGATTAAAGAGCGTCGTGGGATTGGCGTGTTCCAAGCAGAAGCTAGAGTGGATGGCGAGCTGGCGTGTTCAGCTGAAATTATGTGTGCCCGCAGAGAGATCTAATTGTGATTGATAAGTTAGCGTTCGTTCATCCAGATGCAAAAATTGGAAAAAATGTCACTATAGGACCGTGGAGCTATATTGGTGAAGGCGTCGAAATTGGCGACGATACATGGTTAAGCTCTCATGTTGTGGTTAAAGGCCCAACTGTTATTGGCAAAGGCAATCGTATTTTCCAATTTGCATCAGTGGGTGAAGGGTGTCAGGACAAAAAGTTTGCAGGTGAAGATACTCGATTGATTATTGGTGATAACAATATCATCCGTGAGTTTGTAAGTATCCACCGTGGAACCGTTCAGGATAATAGTGAGACTCGTATTGGTTCTAATAACCTGTTTATGAACAATGTTCACATCGCTCACGACTGTGTCGTTGGAGACAACGTTATTCTTGCTAGTAATGCTATGATTGCTGGACATGTTCATGTCGGTGATTGGGCAATTCTTGGTGGCATGACTGGTGTGCACCAATTTGTGCATATTGGCGCCCATGCATTTACTGCTGGTGCATCGTTGGTTTTGCAAGACGTACCGCCATTTGTAATGGCATCAGGTTCTCCTGCTATTCCAAGAGGTTTGAACCGTGAAGGCTTGAAACGTCGCGGTTTTTCTAAAGAAAGCCAGCAAGCAGTAATGCGTGCATACAAAGCCTTTTACCGTAATAACTTAACAGTAGAAGAAGCAATCGAGTCGTTGCAGCAAGATGCTGAAGACTGCGCAGAGGTGAAATATTTAATTGATTTTGTCTTAAACTCAAGTCGTGGCATTATACGCTAAGGTTTAATGTTTACTTATTAAGGCCTCTTCTGAGGCCTTAATTATTTTTAAAGAATGGATTTATGACGCAAAAAAAAGCTCCAACCTTTGCCATTGTTGTCGGTGAGGTTTCAGGTGATATTCTTGGAGAAGGTTTAGTTAAATCTCTGCAGCAACGGTACCCAAACGCTCGTTTTGTTGGGATAGGTGGCCCAAGAATGGAAGCTCTTGGTTTTGAGTCATTGTTTGCTATGGAAGAGTTAGCGGTGATGGGGCTAGTTGAAGTGCTCTCTCGTTTACCTCGATTACTCAAAGTTCGTCGTGAATTGATTAAACAAATCACAGCAATTCGGCCTGATTGTTTTATCGGCATTGATGCACCAGATTTTAATATCGGTCTTGAGCTAAAGCTAAAGCAACAAGGCATTAAAACCGTTCATTATGTTAGCCCGTCAGTGTGGGCTTGGCGCCCTAAACGTATCTTCAAAATTGATAAAGCGACTGACATGGTGCTTTCTTTACTGCCTTTTGAAAAAGCGTTTTATGACAAACATCAAGTGCCATGCACTTTTGTTGGACATACACTAGCGGACGATATTCCTTTAGACAGTGATATGCTTGCAGCACGGAAGCAGCTAGAATTAAACCCTGAAGACGAATACTTAGCAATTTTACCGGGTAGCCGTGGTGGTGAGCTCAAACAATTGGCTGAGCCATTTGTTAAAGCGGCCGCATTACTCAAAAAGAAGTACCCTGATTTAAAGTTTGTCACTCCACTGGTTAATGAAAAAAGACGGGAGCAATATTTAGAGGCGTTAAAAGCATATGCGCCTGACCTAGAGATTCATTTAGTCGAAGGGCAATCCAGAGAGGTGATGGCTGCAGCTAATTGCATTTTATTGGCGTCCGGCACAGCAACATTAGAAGCCATGTTAGTCAAACGTCCAATGGTTGTTGCATATCGTGTCAGCCCAATCACTTATACAATTGCTAAGCGCATGATGCAGATCGAACACTATTCTTTGCCTAATCTATTGGCTGGAGAAGCAGTTGTTAAAGAGTTAATCCAAAGTGACTGTACTCCTGAAAAAATTGTTGATGCGGTATCAGCACAATTAGATGGTGACTTTGCACCATTGAAGCAGAAATTCACAGAAATCCATAAATCCATTGCTTGTAATGCCAGTGAACGCGCGGCCGATGCTGTCGTTCAATTGCTCAACTCTAGTACAGAGGCCAAATAATATGGCTGTATTCAAAAATATTACTGAAGAACAAATAATCTCGTTAACAAGCGGTCTTCATGCTGGAGTAGATGAAGTTGGGCGTGGACCTCTTGTCGGTGATGTTGTAACAGCTGCAGTAATTTTGGATCCACTGAATCCAATTGAAGGTTTGCATGACTCAAAAAAACTGTCAGAAAAGAAACGTGATGCTCTTTATGTGCAAATATTAGAGAAAGCGTTAGCGGTATGTGTTGGCAGGGCTTCAGCCAAAGAAATCGATGAAATTAATATTCTTCAAGCAACCATGGAAGCTATGCAACGAGCTGTAGTTGGATTATCAATAACCCCTGATACTGTGTTGATTGATGGTAATAGAGTGCCTGAATTGCCAATGGCAGGACATGCTATAGTAAAGGGCGATGGTTTGATTGAAGCCATTAGTGCAGCTTCTATCGTAGCAAAAGTCGTTCGCGACCGAGAAATGTTTGAGTTAGACAAAAAGCATCCAGAGTATGGTTTTGCGTCCCATAAAGGTTACCCGACCAAAGCTCATATGGAAGCATTATCCATCCATGGAATATTGCCTGAGCATCGAAAAAGTTTTAAGCCTGTGCGGGAATTGATTGCTTTAACTGAGTAGGCTTTATTAAGGTTAATTGCCTGCTGCTACGATCAATACGATGATGAGCTTTACAACAACTGCATACCACTCGATATTGATTGTGATGAAATAGCTTTTCCATGAACTTTCTTTTTGTTCTGAACATTGTTTGTTGCGTACCGCAGTTTAAACACGTTAAATTAGCAAAAATCATACTCTTCCCCTCAAGTGATTTTTGGGGATTAGAACAGCTAACCAACTGATTATCAATGAAAACATTAGTAGTAAAAACTCTAGAAATGTTAAATTTTGAGCAGTCATAAAATTGTTAGTTAGTGCTAAATTTTGATTCTAGAATTAAAGCTCTTTGGTAAGTTCTTGTTATAGTTGAAAGGATGATTTTTGATCTAAGTCACAGATTGTCATAAAACTGACACATAAGTATTTTTAAAAGTTATAACCATATAAGAAATAAATATATGCCAGAACCACGTTTCGTTCACCTTCGTGTCCACAGTGACTTCTCTATGTCTGATGGCGTTGCTAAGGTTAAACCCATTCTTGCTCGTGTAGATGAGCTGGAAATGCCCGCTATTGCACTCACCGATCAAAATAACCTGTGTGGATTGGTTAAGTTCTATAGTGGTTGTCATGGAGCAGGTATAAAACCAATAATTGGTGCCGATTTTTGGATGCAAGTGCCAGAGATTGATGAGTTATGTGCTGTTACAGTGTTGGCGATGGATAACGATGGTTACCAGAATCTGACTCAATTGATCAGTCAAGCCTATTTACGTGGAGAGTTCAAAGGAAAGACAGTCATTGATCAAGAATGGCTAGTGAAATATAACTCAGGCATTATGTTGTTATCAGGTGGTAAAGAGGGTGATCTAGGTAGAGCTTTACTTAAAGGTAATCAAGCGCAAGCAGAGCAACTGGTTGATTTTTATCATACTCATTTTCCTGAACGTTATTACTTAGAGCTAATCAGAACTGGTCGAGCAGACGAAGAACGCTATTTACATATGGCGATTGAACTTGGTTTACAAGCTGATTTACCCGTTGTAGCCACAAACCAAGTTGTATTTCTTGAAAAGGATGATTTTGATTCCCATGAAATCAGAGTTGCCATTCATGACGGTTATACCTTAGCTGATACAAGACGCCCTAAAAAATACAGTGAGCAGCAATATCTTCGCACCGAAGATGAAATGTGTGAGCTGTTTGCGGATATTCCAGAAGCCCTCCAAAATTCTGTAGAAATTGCCAAGCGTTGTAATGTCACCGTTCGTCTTGGTGAGTACTTTCTTCCAAACTTTCCAACAGGTGATATGTCGATTGAAGACTTCTTAGTCGCCAAATCAGAAGAAGGGCTTGAGGAGCGACTTGAGTTTTTATTCCCTGATGAAGAAGAGCGAAAAGAAAAGCGTAAAGAATATGATGAACGCTTAGAGATCGAACTCAAGGTTGTTAACCAAATGGGTTTTCCCGGCTACTTCTTGATCGTTATGGAATTCATTCAATGGGGTAAAGATCATGGGATCCCTGTAGGTCCCGGGCGTGGTTCAGGTGCGGGCTCTTTGGTGGCCTATGCATTAAAAATTACCGATCTTGACCCACTTGAATTTGATTTACTGTTCGAACGCTTCTTGAACCCTGAACGTGTATCCATGCCCGATTTCGATATCGACTTTTGTATGGATAGACGTGATGAAGTTATTGATCACGTTGCCGAGCTTTATGGACGAGATGCGGTATCGCAAATCATCACTTTCGGAACCATGGCAGCAAAGGCGGTAATTCGAGATGTCGGTCGTGTACTCGGTCACCCTTATGGTTTCGTTGACCGAATATCAAAAATGGTGCCTGCCGAGCCGGGAATGACGCTGGCAAAAGCGTTTGAAGTTGAACCCGGTTTGCCTGAAGCTTATGACGCAGATGAGGATGTTCGCGACCTCATTGATATGTGCCGTAAACTTGAAGGTGTAACTCGAAATGCCGGTAAACACGCCGGTGGTGTTGTTATCTCACCTACAACCATTACTGATTTTGCGCCATTATATTGTGACTCTGAGGGCAAGAACCCCGTAACTCAGTTTGATAAAAATGACGTTGAAACTGCTGGTCTCGTTAAGTTCGACTTTCTTGGATTAAGAACCTTAACCATTGTTGATTGGGCGCTAGAAATGGTTAATCGTCGTCGGGCGAAACAAGAACTAGAGCCCGTGAATATCGAAGCTATTCCGTTAGATGATGCTAAATCATTTAAGTTATTGCAACGCTATGAAACCACTGCGGTATTCCAGCTGGAATCTCGTGGTATGAAAGATTTGATCAAGCGATTACAGCCAGATTGCTTCGAAGATATGATTGCATTGGTAGCACTCTTCCGTCCTGGCCCATTGCAATCAGGGATGGTAGATAACTTTATCGAACGTAAGCATGGTCGAGAAGAAGTCTCATACCCAGATCAGCAATGGCAACATGACTCATTAAAGGTCATTCTTGAGCCAACGTACGGCATTATTTTGTATCAAGAACAGGTGATGCAAATCGCACAGGTTCTAGCGGGTTATACCCTTGGTGGCGCAGATATGTTGCGTCGTGCGATGGGTAAGAAAAAACCCGAAGAAATGGCCAAACAGCGTGGCACCTTTAAAGAGGGAGCAATCAATAACGGTGTTGACGGCGAACTCTCCATGAAGATTTTTGACTTGGTAGAAAAGTTCGCTGGTTATGGTTTTAACAAATCTCACTCAGCAGCTTATGCACTCGTTTCTTATCAAACCTTATGGCTAAAAACTCATTATCCATCAGAATTTATGGCTGCGGTAATGTCGGCCGATATGGATAACACTGACAAAGTCGTAACCCTAGTTGATGAATGTGAACGCATGGGGCTGCCATTACTTCCACCTGATGTGAATAAAGGCTTATACAAGTTTACCGTTGATGATGAACAAAACATCGTTTATGGCATTGGTGCCATTAAAGGTGTAGGTGAGGGTCCTGTAGAGTCCATCATTGAGGCTCGTGAACAAGGTGGGACATTTAAAGATTTATTCGATTTTTGTGCTCGCATTGATTTAAAAAAGCTAAATCGTCGAGTGATTGAAAAGCTTATTTGTGCTGGTGCACTGGATAATTTAGGTCCACATCGTGCATCTATGATGGAAACGCTACCAGAAGCGATAAAAGCGGCGGATCAACATTCTAAAGCGGCAGCGATTGGTCAGGGAGATATGTTTGGCCTACTGAACAGTGAGCCAGATGATGTTAAACAGCAGTTTGTTGATTGTACTCCTTGGCCTGATAAAGTGTGGCTTGAAGGTGAACGAGACACATTAGGTTTATACCTTACTGGTCATCCAATCAATCAGTATCTAAAAGAACTCAAGTACTACACCAATGGTCGTTTGAAAGATACTCACCCAACAGGACGTGGTAAAACCGTTAAGGTTGCAGGCCTCGTGATTGCGAGTCGCGTAATGATGACTAAGCGAGGCTCTAAAATGGGCTTGATGACTTTGGATGATAAAAGTGGTCGTTTAGAGGTCATGTTTTTTACCGATGCTTTTGAAAAGTTCAATCACCTTATCGAGAAAGATCGCGTGCTGATTTGTGAAGGTGAAGTCAGTGTTGATGACTTTTCTGGTGGTAATAGAATGACCGCTAGAAATGTTATAGATATAAGTGAAGCCCGAAGTCATTTCGCTAAAGCTGTTGAAATTGATATGGAAGGTGAACAGCTTACTAATTCATTGTTAGAGTCTTTTAAAGAAACGATGTCACCTTGGCGTGAGCAAGGTAAAGTTCCTGTTGTCATTAACTACCATTTACCAGAAGCAAAAGGGCAATTAACGCTTGGTGAAGATTGGCGTATCAATCCAACGGATGATTTACTGCTATCTCTGCAAACTATGATGGGACCCGACAAAGTCAGGATGATGTTTTAGTGATGCAATCAAACTTGATAGAGGATGTGTGGCAAACTTTTACCTCAATTGCTCAATTAGAACAACGCACCATCATTTTAGGTTATAGCGGTGGTGTTGATTCTGAAGTATTGGCTTATATTTTAAGTCAATTGAAACTACGTCAATCGCAGTTATCAATAAAGCTGGTATACATCAATCATGGTTTGAGCACCTATGCTGATGATTGGCAGAAGCATTGTGAACAACGGGCAAATCAATACCAGCTTCCTTTTACGGTTAAAACTGTAAAGGTTAAACAAGGGGCGCGTTTGAGCTTAGAAGCTGAAGCGAGAAAAGTCCGATATCAAGCGTTATTGGAAGAAATGAGTGAAGGTGATGTGTTATTGACGGCACATCACCAAGATGATCAGTTGGAAACATTGTTACTTGCACTCAAGCGCGGGCAAGGACCAAAAGGATTGTCAGCAATGGCAAGCGTGCAAGTCATCGAAAAAGACGTGATTCAATGTCGCCCTCTGTTGCATTTAAGCAAATCTGATATTCAAGATTTTGCTCAACAAAATCAACTTTCTCATATAGAAGATGACAGTAATCAAAATGATAGTTTTGATCGTAATTTTTTGCGTTTAAATATCATTCCAGCGTTAAAGCAACGTTGGTCATCCATTGCGACGACAGCAAGCCGAAGTGCAGAACTTTGTGGTGAACAACAAGCATTGCTCGATGAAGTCGTAACAGAGAAATTAAGCCGACACTTAGACGATTCGCCATTTGCTAAAAAAGTATTAACGCTGGCAGGATTTAATGAATTATCACGCCCTTGGCAACGGCAACTATTCCGTGGATTCATTAAGCTGTTAAAACTGCCTGTTCCTTCAAGGGTTCAATTAGATGAAATTCTGGAGCAAATATTAAATGCGAAGTCTGATGCCAACGTTGAACTTAATGTCTCTGGGTTAATAGTTCGCCGTTATCAAGGCCAAGTATATGCCTCTGCTTCATCAAGAATTAAGCCCCCCTTATTACAACAGGTTGAACTTGGAACTAAAGAGGAAATTGAAGCCGCTGATTATCAAGTGACTTTACCTGATGGAAGAGAGCTCAATTTATCTTCTGTACTTAAACAAATAAATATTTCAGATTCCGCGTTTTTAAGTCTGCGCTTTAACATTGCTGGAAGTACTCGATGTCACCCTCATTTTAGACATAAATCACGCGCGCTTAAAAAACTTTGGCAGGAGTTAAAAGTACCGACATGGGAAAGAAGCAACATTCCTATGTTATTTGTGCAAGATAATTTAGTTGCTGTTATTGGTTTTTGGGTTGAAGCTGAATTTTATAATCGTGATACTTGAAGCTAAAGTATTAAGTATCACAAGCATACTTCGAAACACACGAATCTTGTTAAGTCCGTCTCAAGGTGCTTTCTTTTAGAATCATTTCATTAATTCTAATGAGATGAAAACATGACCTTATTGTCCAGCCCTACAGATGTGCATCAAGCCATATTGAATGGACAGTGCAAATTATATACGGATAGCCATAGGCCGTTAATCCGTATCGAGATTGCTTCGGGAATGACGAATGCCATTTATTTTTTATCATTGGAGAATAATTCACTACTTCAAGAGAAAAATGAGCAATTCCATTCTGTTTCACCCAGCCGAACACCAAAGTTTTTCCGTTCTCCAAAATCACTATTAGATTGTTCTGTACTTGCATGGTCTAAAGAGTTTGATATTCGCCAATATTGCTACAACCCAAGTGGGACAGCGTCCGATTGGAATGTTTTGTCTTTTGGGGCTTCAGTTGAGGTAAATTTACAAGCCCTTATTAAACGTGACGAAGTGAACGTTTGGGGGTATATATTCATCAGGCATGGTAACCATTGTTTTTATGTACTTCCCTCAAAGGTTCAGCAATATGATGAAGTTGAACATGAAATAATTCAGTTTACATCAGCAGAACAGAGACAGTTTTTGACAACAGACGAGTTAACTAAAGATGCTTTTTCTCCACCTGTTTTGTATATTCCGCCTTGTGGCGCTAAATCATTTATCGGCAAAAACCGTGAAGCAGTATTTGCTAGAAGGCTTCTTAGGCATAACAGTAAGCCTTCAGATGTTATGGCTGCTTCTCCTAGTTTAATTGCCGTTACAACTGCTGTTAGACAAATCAGGCTTAGCCAAGCCAATATCAACCTCTATAGAGCAGTGATACTGCAAATTATGGAGTGTAAATCTGCTTGTCGGCTTGTAATTGCATCCAATACTACTATTTATTACGAAGATACAGGCGTGTCTGTAAAAGATTTCTTTTGTCGAAACTCAATTTCGCCTAACAATACCAAATATTTCAGGCAGTTGTTACAGGATGTGGATGCGCTACACAAACAAAAGATTGTCTTAGGCAATATATCTCTTAACTCACTGGTTGTAGATTCGGGTATCGTTAAAATTGCTGATGTGTCACATGCAATAGCCAGTTTATCTAGCAATGGCAAACAAGTGGTGGTTAAACACCCAGTAAGAAGCCTTTTTCCAACTTGCTATTTGCCTAAAAGCGTAATTTCGATGTTCATCAAAGCATTTAAAGTGTATTCAGCATTTCAACTTGCCGCTTTGGTCAATGTTGACAATATGGGAACAGAAGAAACTAAACTACACAATGATAAGTCAGAGCAAAGAGTAGTATTTCAGCTGGAAACTCAAGGGAGTAAAGTCAATTATCCACTTGAATTTGAAGGAATTGTAAAATTAGAAAACTACAATGTACTGATGACGTTATTATGCTGTACATCTTCTGAAGTCTTTAATACGTTAACAAATGATTCGTTGAAAAGAGATGATAAAGTTTGTTCTCCCACAACAGAGCCTTTGTATAGAAAAGCGTTAAGCCAAATTATGGATCAGGGTTGTGTTGAGGGCACGATAGCGTTTTTGAAAAGTCCGTTAACCTCAGAGCTTCATAAAGATTTATTTGATTTGATCAAATTCGAATAAAAACCATTAAATATAGTAGTTTTTCTTTTTCATTCAGAAGTTGTTGCTCTGGTTGAAATAAAAACTCAATAGTATCAGTCGATTATAAATTGGCACACTTTTCGCGTTGTATGTTTAAGTTGTAAACTTATTGAGGTCACCGAATGCAGCCACTTCCAACGCTCACATTTAGCCAATACTTGGTAGGTGGAGTACAAAAACAAGATTTTCTGAAGCAATTAAGAGAAACCAGTAAAGAAGTTGGTTTTTTCTATCTTGATGGTCACGGCTTAGATACCTCCATTCAAAAGAATACATTTGATTTAATGCACTCGTTCTTTGATTTATCTAACGAAGAGAAGTTGAGTATTGAGATGAAGCACTCTCCTCACTTCCGTGGTTATTCACAAATAGGGAGTGAGTTGACGCTAGGCGAGGAAGATCAACGGGAACAATTTGATTTCATGAGAGAGGAGCCGTCACCTTATGTAAATGGTGAGTCTCCAATTTGGTTGAAGATGCGTGGCAGCAACCAGTGGCCCAATCAGTTGCCACAGATGAAACAACAGCTATTGAGTTTTCAAGACCGATTAACTGATTTAAGCGTTCTTTTATTAAAAGCATTTGCTGAATCATTAGAACAAGATCCTAATATTTTCGATGCCGGTTTATCTGAACTTCCTCATCAACACACCAAATTGATCCGCTATCCAAAACCGTCACAAGGTTCGAATCAAGGTGTTGGTGCGCATAAAGATTCTGGTTTTCTGACGTTACTTTTGCAAGATGAAATGTCTGGATTAGAAGTGGAAACGGATGATGGCTGGTTACCCGTTCCACCTAAGCCGGGAACGCTAATTGTCAATATTGGAGAGTTATTGGAGCTAGCTTCCGATGGTTATTTAAAAGCGACCGTTCATCGAGTAGTCAGCCCTCAGTCAGATAAAGACCGTTATTCTTGTGCATTCTTTTTATGGCCAAAATTGGATACCAGTGTGCCTTTATTAAGTTTACCTGCGCATCTAAAAAAGCAAGCTCATGGTCCTGATAGCGATCCTAATAATCCACTTTTTTATCAAGTTGGCGAGAACATTCTGAAGGGACGATTACGGTCTCATCCTGATGTAGCTGCATTACATTATTCATAAAAAGCGAAAAAGAATAACGATGAAAATTAGAACTAAAGTTTTACATTCACACCCCGTTTCAGATCAACACGGAGCGTTAAATATTCCTATTTATCAAAGTAGCACTTACGATTATCAAACCTTTGAGTCGGGTAAAGCACGATTTTCTGGGCAAGAGCAGGGGTTTATTTACAGCCGAATGGCTAACCCTACGGTTAATGCTTTGGAGCAGACCATTGCTAAAATAGAAGGTGCTGAGCAAGCTTTGGTTGTTTCAAGCGGTATGGCGGCACTCAGTAGTATTTTTATCACCTTATGTCATCAAGGTGATCATATCGCGGTAGTAGAACCTGTATATGGTGGAAGTTCTGCGATGTTAAGCCAAACACTGACTCGATTTGGCGTTAATGTTCACCGCTATTATAGTGATGATGATTTACTTGATCGTATTCACCCACGAACTCAAATTATCTTATTTGAGCCAATTTCGAATCCAACATTAGCCGTAAATGATTTCCGTAAAATAAAAAAAGCGGCTGAAAAGGTTGGCGCAATTACCGTTTGTGACAATACCTTATATTCTCCCTATTTTTTCCGTCCATTAGAGCATGGAATGGATCTTGTGATGCACAGTGCCACTAAATATTTGAGTGGCCATGGCGATATTATTGCTGGCGTTGTGGCTGGTTCCGATTCATTAATGGAACAAGTACGAACGGTTGGATTAAAGCATGTAGGTGCATCAATTAGTCCCCAAGATGCTTATTTGTTATCACGAGGTTTGAGAACCTTGCCTTTACGAATGGAGGCTCATCAACAAGGTGCGTTACAAGTTGCTGAGTTTTTGGAAAAGCATCCTAAAGTTGAAAAGGTTCATTACTCAGGTTTGGATTCAAGCCCATACCATCAAGTTGCATCGGAGTCGGTAGGTCATTTTGGTGGCTTAGTCAGTTTTGAATTAGTGGGAGGTGAAGCCGCTTGCCAAAAGGTATTGGACAGTCTTCGCCTATTTACTCAAGCGGTAAGCTTAGGAGATTTAGAAAGCTTAGCGTGTCATCCTGCGACAACCACTCATGCTGCAGTATCGCCTGAGTTGAGACAAGATGCAGGAATTTCAGACTCTTTGATTCGATTGAGTATTGGGGTGGAAGCGCCAGAAGATCTTATTGATGATTTACAGCAGGCGCTTGCGTAATACCATATTTTTTTATCTTTGAACGTAAAGTGCTTGGGTTAATGCCCAAGAGCTTTGCGGCTCCGAAAGGGCCTTCGACACGGCCGTAGCTCTTCTTAAGGGCGTGTCGAATGTGCTGAACAATGATATCGTCTAATTTGGCAAATATAGGTTCATCTATATGAAGTTGGAGGTTCGGTGAGTCATTGCTTTTTAAAGACTCGGCTAGCTTAATATCACTGTTTTTGATAAATAGCGCACTTTCTATCGCTAACCGCTTTCCTCGGCCTAATATGGCGGCTCGTTCAATCACCGCCTGTAGTTCACGAACATTACCCGGCCAAGAGTGTTGTTGTAGGTAATGAATTTGCTGTTGAGTTGGCAAACAAACGGGTAGGGCTAATGTATTTGCTGCTTGATTGGAAAACTGCTCTGATAGTGCTTTGATGTCATCAAGTCTATGCCTAAGCGGCGGTAGGTTTATAGGAAATACATTAAGCCTGAACAGTAAATCCTCACGAAAACGTTTGTGTTGTACTTCTTCGCTTAAATTTTTATGGGTTGCGGCTATCACTCTTACATCAACTTTGATTTCTTGTTCGCTGCCAACACGTCTTAGTGTGCCTTCTTGAATGACTCTAAGCAACCTAACTTGTGCCGCTAAACTCAATTCTGCAACTTCGTCTAAAAATAACGTACCACCATCAGCTTGTTCAAACCAACCGCGTTTTTGGTTTGTTGCTCCAGTAAAACTGCCTTTTTCATGACCAAATAATTCAGAATCGATCAGTTCAGAAGAAATAGCACCACAGTTCACTCTGATAAAAGCTTGTTGCTGCCTTGAGGAGTGTGTGTGCAAATGTCGTGCAATAACTTCTTTACCCGTACCTGTTTCACCCAGAATTAATACAGTTGAGTCAGTGGCAGAAACAAGCTCAATCTGCTGCATAATTTCCTTTAGACTGGTTTGGCTTCCTATGATCATTTATTTTTTCCGTTAACTTGGTGTATCGATCTGCATAACTTTTTGCGAACCTGTATCAGTAAAGCATATTGAATTGATCTAATAAAATTAATCTATATACCGTTTGGTTATATGTGATTTCGAGAATTTTTATCATTACACTAATATTTTGTTAACCATTGCCGATATAAGGTGAAATAAGTTCCAGTTTTTAAAGGTCTTGTAACTGGTTTCCCTCTCTATTCGATGGAAAGGGATGCTTGAAGAAGCATAATAAAAATAGAGGTAATAGGTAGATGTCAGGACTGCTGTCTTTAGGGATAAAGCTATTTAATCGGTTAGCGTTTAAAAAGAAGTTTATGTTGTTAGCTTCGGTGACCTTGTTGCCTTTAATTTTTGGAGCTTATGGCTACATCCAATTTCAAACTGAAAATGTACAAATCAGTGAACGTAAGCTTGAAGGTAAACATATTATTGACCAGTTCAATGCATTTGCCTTTAAGATAATAGAATTAAGAAAGAGCGGGGTTAGCTCTGCTGATTTGTCCACTCAATTAGAGTTTTGGTCAAATAATTCTGCTTTGTTTCCAAGATCTTCTGCTCAATTCTCTGCATTACACAACTTATCTTTATCTAAACAACTTACGCCAACAGTATTGGAGCAACTGGCGGATATAACCAGTGAAGTAAAAGGGAGTGTTGCCGAAGAAAGTAGGTTGTCACTAGACTCTGATCCTGCAATTTACTACCTCACTGAGTTTTATTTGTCTAAGCAACTTGTGGTCAGCGAATTTAGCTCAAGAAGCAGTACTCAAGCCTTAAACATTCTTAAAGCGGGTAGATTTTCCCCACAATCCTACACTCAATTGGTGGCAACGAATAATCGCTTAAAAGAATTACTCGTTTTATTTAAAAAGAGTGCTGATAGAGTTGAAGAGTATTATGCAGACGAAACAAGCTGGCAGAAAAGTGTGCGTAATGTTGATACTAATACAGAGAAACTCATCAACGCTATCAATGAAAAAATAGTAGAGCCGGACAATTTTGGTATCAGTTTGGCTCAATTCTCTCAATTAAGTCGAAATCAGCAGCAAGTTTTAGAGCATTTAACAGCTGAAACTAAGCAATTACTAGAGATTCAATTGTCGTCGAAATTACAGTCTCAGCAACAACAAATGTACTGGGTTGCTGCAATGATATTAGGCGTTATTGCTATAAGCTTTTATTTTTTCTTCTCGGCATATTGTGCCATTACTCAGAATGTTTCAGTTATCAAGTCAATGACTGAACAAATGGCTCGTGGGGATTTGAGTCAGGATATAAAAATTGCTGCTAAAGATGAGTTTTATCAAATTGCACTGTCATTCAACGAAATGCTGCGCAGTATTAGAACCTTGATACATGATGTTCAGCAATTAAGTGACAATGTGGTATTGGCCAGCCATGAAGTGAAATCAGAAACCTCAAGTGTAGAGTTCAGCTTGAATTCGCAGCAACAAAAAACGTATCAAGTCGTTACTGCCATTGATCAGCTTGTGACATCGGTTAACGCTGTTGATGAAAATACTCGAGCCGCAACCCAAATTACGGTGGAAACTCAAAAAGACGTTGATCTTGGTCAGCAAGTGATCAACCAGACGGTTAGCGAGATCAACCATATTGCAGAAGAAGTCAGTCAAGGTGCTGAAGTCATTAATCAATTAGCGGTGTATGCCAATGACATCGGTAAGGTGGTGGAAGTTATCCATGGAATTGCAGAGCAAACAAACCTTCTGGCTTTAAATGCAGCAATCGAAGCGGCTAGAGCTGGGGAACAGGGGCGAGGCTTTGCTGTTGTGGCTGATGAAGTAAGAACACTTGCAAGCCGAACAGCGAGTTCAACAGATGAAATTAGAGGAATGATTGAGCAGATCCAAAAATCAACGTCTATCGCTGTTTCTACGATGGAATCAGGGACTCGAAAGGCGAATAATGGTGTTAATCGAGCTCATGAAGTGAGTGAAACTATTACAAGCTTAACTCAGCAGGTCTCCAGAGTCGTAGGCTTGATTCAGCAACTAGAAGAAATTGTCACCGAGCAGAGGGAAGCTACAGAGCAAGTTAATACGAGTACCCAAGTGATTAAGAACAACGCTAGTGAGGTGTTAATTGCGGCTCAAAAAGCTTCTATGGTTGGTGAGAAGTTAGAAGTTGATGCAAACGAATTAGCTAAGCAAATCAGTGGCTTTAATATCTCCAGCTCTCATTAAGAGCTGGAGAAAAGGGAGGTTATAACCCTAAGGCATAACCACCTTTTAGATGAGCAACGTTTTCAAAGCCAAGACGGCCAAGGGCTTGAGCAACAACTAATGAGCGAGAACCACTTCGGCAAACAAGAACATAATTGTCTTGTTTCTGTTTTGAGCGCTCATTAATGAAATGAACTAAACGGGTCATTGGCACATTCATCTCGACATTGGTACTGCGTTGTAACGCATATTCGTGTGGCTCGCGAATGTCTACCAATTTGATGTTTTGATCTGTTTTTAGCAACTTCGCCAAACTTTCTTTATCGTATTCTCGAATCTTTAATGCTGCATCGACTTCGACATAAGCACCACATTGGATTTCTTGACCTTGCTCATCATTGAGATGTGAATCCAATACCGACTTTTGCTCGCAGAATGTATCAACATCAATATTGTTTGAAAGAACAGAGTTCAATAGCTGGTTACGACCTCTTTCAAGAGCAATGTTGGTGGCAAATTCATTGTAATAGTCATGGCTGGCGCAAATCAAAGACTGGTCATCAACTAATTGATTTAATAGTTTTAAACTTGCATACATTTTTGCCGATGAACTGGTTTCAAAATTAGTTCTACCAAGGCTTCCCATCAGAATGGTATCGCCACAAAAAGCAAAGTGACACATCGAAGAGTGATACTCACCATTAAAGTCTTTGGTTAGTAAGTAACTCACACTGTCTTCTGTATGTCCGGCGGTCGGTACCTTGACCAAATTGTGGTTACCAATCTGAATCAACGAATAGGTTTGACCTAGCATATCAATGCTGTCTGTTTCGGTTGGCCATCCTAAATGGCAAGTATCAGTAGACATACCGAGAGCCTGAACTATTTCATTACGAGATGATTCATGGTCAGCGTGGCCGTGAGTGTCTAATACGGCTTTTAACGTCAGGCCCTGACAGTTTATTAGATTAACAATACGTTGGACTAGCTCATGAACTGGGTCAATTACGACAGCAGTTTTTGTTTGCTTGTCTGCATAAATCCAACAACAATTATTGCCTGAACGTAACTCTACTAAGCCATCTAATGGTGTTTCATTAATCTCATTGCTGGTTACCAGACAGCTTTGTTTCAATGCTTTTGCTGCCGATATAATGCGTTCACAAGCTTGGTCGCAATCATCTTGAGTGAACATAGGACCAAATGACATTCGAATCGCCGATTCACTTTGCCATGCAGGTAAACCCATTGCATCTAAAACATAACTTCGAGTTACTTTAGAAGAGCAAGCAGAGCCAGAGCTGACGCGAATATTAGCCGCATCAAATAAGTCCATAATTTCTTTACTGCTAAATCCAGGGATTGCAAAGTTGATGGTGGTTGGGACTGTGTTTTCTAATGAATGATTTAAGACGATGTCACCAAAGGCTTCTTTTAATGCTTTGATGATTTGTAAGCGATAACCTTGCAATTGTGAGTAGCTAGAAAACTGGTGTTCGCTATCACCATTTAAAATATCAAAAATAGCTTTTAACGAAGCAATTCCGGGTAAGTTTTCTGTTCCCGAGCGTTGACCGCTTTCTTGGCCACCTCCGGCAATAAAAGGGGTAAATGGTGCACTTGAACGCACATAAACAAAGCCAATCCCCTTAGGTCCATACAGCTTATGGCCACTGAAAGGGGCGTAATCTATGCTGATGTTTTCAATGTTAAGGTTTCGTTTGCCTAGTACTTGAACGCAATCAACCATCCAATAAACATGAGGATTGTTGGATCTAATAGTTGTTTCTAGAGCCATTAAGTCTTGATAAACACCAGTTTCATTATTTACCGCCATAGTGCATATCATTAATGAATCGGCGGCATGTTCAGCAATAAAGTTAAGATCTAGTTTACCTTGGTGATCTACTGGGATCGCTTTAATTTCTGCATTGATGCCTAAAATTTGGTTCCAATGTTCTAGTGAATTGGGAACGGCTTTATGCTCAGTAGCACCATATAAAAGGTAATATTGTTTGTTGGTAATTAATGATTTTTTAGCTTCAACTAAAGCTGAAAGAATGGCTGTTTGGATGCCTTCAGTTGCACCACTGGTGAAAATTAATCGACCTTTATCAATGCCTAATAATTTTTTACCAGCATTGCGGGTTTTCTCCATGATGTTTTTAGCGCGAATCCCCGTAATATGAGAGCTGCTGGGGTTGCCAAAGGTTTGGGTCATGGTACTCATTACCGCTTGAGCTGCGGCAGGGTGTACTGGTGTTGTAGCGTTAGAGTCAAGATAAATGAGCGATAAGTTTGTACTGTTAGTCATGGTTCCTACCTTAAAAACTAAACTCTTATTTCTTTTTGTTATATGTAATATCTAAAGTTCATACTAACAGGTTGATTATATAATACCAATGCTTATCGAAGTGTGACGGAGTCTGAGGTATGAATATGGGAAAGTACAAATATTCCAAAGCTTTATTTTGGATATGCAGGACGTAGTTTATTTTGGATATGCAGGACGTAGTTTATTTTGGATATGCAGGACGCAGTTTATATGGATCTAATTGGAAAATTATTGGCATAAAAAAGCCTAACTTATGTCAGGCTTAATCTTGGATACTTTTTATGAAGAGGTTGTTATTGAACGTTTTCTGCATCTCCGAATTCATCGTGAAATAGTGGTGAAGATAGGTAACGCTCTGCAGATGAGGGAAGTACGACTACAATGTTTTTGTCCTTGTATTCCTCTTGCTCGCTTAGTTTTACTGCAACACTTACCGCTGCTCCTGAAGAAATACCCGCTAAGATGCCTTCTTCTTTCATGAGTCGGTGAGCCATTTCCATAGACTCTTCATGGGTTACGGTTTCAACTTTATCCACCACCGATAAATCGAGGTTGCCTGGGATAAATCCAGCACCAATGCCTTGGATTTTATGTGGCCCAGGTTTAATTTCACTACCAGATAATGTTTGAGTGATAACTGGTGAATCGACAGGCTCAACCGCTACAGAAGTTATGGCTTTATTCTGAACATTTTTGATATAGCGGCTAACACCAGTGATGGTTCCACCCGTTCCCACACCGGCGATAAACACATCAATCTCACCATTAGTATCTTGCCAGATCTCTGGGCCTGTAGTTTTTTCATGAATTTCAGGGTTCGCAGGGTTATCAAACTGCTGTAATAGAACATAATGCTCAGGATTGGAGTTATAAATTTCAGTCGCTTTGTCTATTGCTCCTTTCATACCTTTGGGACCTTCGGTTAGCACTAAATTAGCACCAAGTGCTTTAAGAAGCTTCCTTCTTTCTAAACTCATGGTTTCGGGCATGGTCAAGGTGAGTTTATATCCACGAGCGGCTGCTACATAGGCTAGAGCAATACCTGTGTTGCCAGAAGTTGGTTCGATTAATTCTTTTTCAGTGGTTAATGTTCCATTTTTCTCAGCAGCCCAAATCATGTTTGCGCCAATACGACATTTAACACTAAAACTTGGGTTTCTAGATTCTATTTTTGCCAAAATGTTGCCATTACCAATTCGGTTTAGGCGAACCAGTGGGCTTTTACCTACTGTTTGTGAGTTATCTTCGTATATATTAGCCATGATCATTCCGTTAACAGTGTTTGAAATATAAATACTAGAAATAATTTATGTAATTCAAAAGTTATAATTTCTTCTTGTATATAACCAATAGTTATTAACAGTGATTGGCTAATAATAAAAAACACTACCACAAAGGGGTAGTGTCCTAACAAATAAATGCGCATACGGAGCTATGCTGCAGGAGTTGGTTATTTAGGTTTAATAAACTTTAGTGTCATTCGATCACTTTCACCGATAGCAAGGTATTTGTCTTTATTTTGATCGCCTAACCTTAATCTTGGGGGAAGAGTCCAAACTCCTGACGGATAAGTTTTTGTGTCTTTTGGGTTTGCATTGACTTCACTGCTAGCGATTAGTTTGAATCCGGTTTTTTGTGCTAATTCTTTTACGAATTTTTCAGTAACATAGCCAGACTCAATCATTTCTAACCGGGTCGCATTAGGTTTAGCGCGATGCTCAACGACACCAAAAGTTCCACCTGGTTTCAAAGCGTTATAGGCTGCTTTGAAAACCTCAATTTCGTTATTATTCGCAATCCAGTTATGCACGTTACGGAAGGTTAGTACCACATCAGCTGTCTCTGCAGGTGCCATAACAGGGTGGGCCGGAGGCATAAAGCTTGTGACGCTAATCTGACCATATCGTTCTGGGTGATCCTTAAACTTTACGTCGTATTTCGCGCGAGACGTTCTATAGTATTTCACCGCTGAATCAGATGGAAAGTGAGCGGCAATAAACTCACCTGAGCCTTTAAGTGCTGGCGCAAGAATATTTGAATACCAGCCACCACCGGGCCAAATCTCGACAACAGTATCCGTTGGTTTAATACCAAAAAAATCTAATGTTGCTTTAGGGTGACGATATTTATCTCGTGCTTTTTCTTTAGCTGTTCGGTACTGATAATCATATTGCAGTGTCGTAGGGGCTTGTTTAGCTTGCTCATGATTATCGTACCCATAAGCTGTAGCCGAGACTCCGCTTAGTCCTAACATTCCTGTCAGTATCACCAGTGCAAGAGTTGATTGTGATTTCATTATTGTTTCCTTTTACTCATGATCATCTTTGTTATAACTCAAACCTTAAGCTTAAGCGACTAATTTTTAATCTTTTATTATTACAATTTATGACGATGTACGATATGGCGAGTTACGGTCTAAATGCTGAAAGTTGCATATCAATTCTGGAAAATTTATAGTTACTGTAAATTTATCCAGTAATTGTCGTTGATGATCCTTTATATCGCAGAGAAACCTAGCTTGGGAAGAGCTATTGCCGATGTGTTACCCAAACCACATAAAAAACATGATGGCTATATTGAATTGGCTAATGGTGACTGTGTTTCTTGGTGTATTGGTCATTTACTTGAAACAGCTGAGCCAGATGCTTACGATGAAAAGTATAAAAGTTGGAAATTAGAACATTTACCAATCATTCCTAAAAAATGGCAACTCAAGCCCAAGCCTAAGACCCGAAAGCAACTCACAGTTCTCAGAAAGTTGGTAAAGCAGTCTGTTCAAATTGTTAACGCTGGAGATCCAGATCGTGAAGGCCAGTTATTGGTTGATGAAGTTATTTCTCATTTAGGGGTCAAAGGAAATAAACTCAATCAAGTTCAGCGTTTATTGATTAGTGACTTAAATCCCGCCGCTGTTAAACGTGCCTTAAATAACTTAAGAAGTAATCGTGAGTTCATTCCATTAGCAACTTCAGCTTTAGCAAGAAGTAGAGCTGATTGGCTTTTCGGTATTAATTTGACTCGTGCGTATACCATACAAGGAAAAAAAGTGGGTTATGACGGGGTACTATCTGTAGGTCGAGTTCAAACGCCATTACTTGGGTTAGTCGTCAGACGTGATGAGCAAATTCAGCAGTTTCAATCAAAGCCATTTTATGAAGTTTTGGCGCACTTATTGACAGATAAAAGTGAAGGGTTTGTAGCTAAGTGGCAACCCAGTGAAGCTTGTCAGCCTTATATGGATGAAGAAGGTAGAGTGTTGGTTAAAGGATTAGCTGAAAATGTTGTGAACCGTATAGGTAACCAAGCAGCAGAAATTACCAAACTGGAAACAAAAGACAAAAAACAAAATCCGCCTTTGACATATAACTTATCCAGTTTGCAAATTGATTGCGCTAAACGGTTTGCAATGTCGGCACAGGACGTATTGTCTATCTGTCAGAGCTTATATGAAAAGCACAAACTCATTACGTACCCAAGATCAGACAGCCGTTATCTTCCCAAAGAGCAATTACAACTTGCGCCAAAAGTTGTAGCAGCGGTTATAGCTAATGCTTCAGAGCTTGTCTCGAATATTCCTCAGCCTAATACAAGCCTAAAATCAAAAGTGTGGAATGACAGTAAAGTGGATGCTCACCACGCTATTGTTCCAACAGAAAAACGAGTTGATTTAGCTAAATTGTCAGCAAATGAAAGCAAAGTATATCAGCAAGTAGCAAGGCAATATTTGGCACAATTTTATCCTGCGTATTTATATCAAGAAACCCAAGTCGAAGTGACTATTGCTGGTGGTAAATTCAGTTGTAAAAGTAAAACTGAACAATCCTTAGGTTGGAAAAGTTTATTTAAGTCATCAACCAAAGAGAATTCACAAGATAGGACTGAAGCCCAGCTACTACCGCCTCTTACTTTGGGTCAGAAATTAACTTGCACACACGGTGAGTTACTTGAGAAGCAAACCCAGCCACCTAAACACTTTACCGATGCAACGTTATTATCGGCTATGACGGGGATCAATCGTTTTGTTCAAGATCCTGAAATTAAAAAAGTGCTAAAAGAAACCGATGGCTTAGGAACCGAAGCAACACGTGCAGGTATTATCGAATTGTTGTTTAAGCGTGGTTTTTTGAAAAGACAGGGAAAAACCATTCTTGCCACCGAAGCAGGAGTAGGTTTGATAAAAAGTTTGCCTGATAATGTCAGTCAACCAGATATGACAGCGCTATGGGAGTCAAGTTTAGAAGCAATAAGCCGTAAAGAAACGCGTTATCAGGATTTTATGCTTCCGATGCAACATCAATTGCATCAGCTGATTGAAATAGCCAGTCAACAATTGCCCACAGCACTGCAAGGAGTCAAATCGACACAGAGTAAAAAGCGTTTTTACAGAAAGAAGAGTACTTCTCGAAAGGGTAAAGCAAGCTCTAAAAAATCTACTTAATAATAATTGTTATTGTATGAACTCATACACCTTGGTATAAAACGATTCCTTTTGGCTAGGTGAGTATCATTGAAATGGATAAATATCAAACCTCAGTTGCAACTTTTGATAAATTGGCGCAGCAGTACCAAGAAAAATATATGGATTTCGAACACTACTTTGATACGTATGATGCCATCTGTGATTTAGTTACAACCCCAAATGCAAAAATTTTAGATATTGGTTGTGGGCCAGCAAATATTTCAAGTTACTTGTTAAAGCGTCGTCAAGATTATCAAGTTAATGGTACCGATTTGTCACCAGCTATGATTGAGCTTGCTAAAGCAAATGTTAAGAATGGTCGTTTTAAAGTACTCGATTCACGAGAAATTAGCAAAATCGAACAGAAATTTGATGCGGTTATTTGTGGTTTTAATGCACCATATTTAGATGAGGAAAATGTTGCTCAGTTAATTGCTAACATTTCTAGCTTATTAAAGCCCAACGGAATCTTGTATTTCAGTACTATGGAAGGCAGTTCGTTTGATAACGGCTATCAAACATCATCAAGTGGCGATCAAGTCTATATTCACTATCACTCTTATCCGTTTTGTGTGGCTCAGTTGCAAGCAAACGGATTAGAACTGATTGAAGTGAAGCGAAAAATGATGCCGCCTGAGGCCAATCAGTTACAAGCGATAGATATGTTCCTTTATGCAAGGAAAGTTTGTTAAAGAGCCCCGATTTTTATACTGATGTCGTACGGGGATTTTCTATTGAGTATTTTTCAACTTTGCGGGTAGAAGTATTTATAAATAGCCCTGATAAAATACCTAATCCCATAAATGTCGGAAGCCCAAAAGGTGAAGGAGTCAAAAAGATAGAAACAGCTGCACCAACTCCAATTGCCGAACCTGCGACAAAATGTCGTGGCCGCTCAATTGAAGGAAGGTTAACCTTATACCCGAACAGTTTGTAACCTTTCTTGTCATTAACTTCTTGTTTATCTAGTGGTATATCTATGTAAACTTCATTTTTAGCCACTATCACTGCACCTGCTTCCGTTGACATAATACTTCACCTACAAGCAACTTCTTTTTGTAAATTGTAACTCTGCAATGATGAATTCAAAGTGAACAATAAATGAATTATGATATTGGAGTCAGTATTAGCCATAAATCACAGTATAGATAACGACTGCACAGGCCGCGCCAGCACCTAATGATTCATGAAAACGACCCAATAAAAAATAGCATATTGAAACACCACCAATAGTGACACCCGCAAACAATCGTTTTCAATCGTTCATTTAACAGGTTAAGATTGAGTAACTTTGGCTCCTCGATAAAAATTATCTATGCTGATTTCACCAGCGACGAGAGCTGGGGTCGCACAAGCAGTTCCAAAAACTGGGCCTCCAATTGCGCTGCCGATAAAAAATAACGCTATGCCGCTCGCCAAGCTACCTGCAGCTGCTAGTAGGTCATCCCTCGAATCCTTGGCGTTTATTACCTTAAATCCCATGAACTGTTGATGAAATTCTTTTGGCTCTTGGGCAGTTTGTCCCTCAGGATGCAAAAAACTTTTTGTATTAGGAAGGATAGTTCCTGAAGTGGCTGAAGACATAAGCTAACCATAATTGTTGAATTTACAGTTAGCTTATCAAATCTATTTGAACTCAAGCTGAAAGACTAAGAACAAGTATCACTCCTTTTTAGGTTTGGCGATTTTATTTATCTCATTCATTAGCTTTGCTTTTTCCGCATCAGTTAATTTGGGTTCAAGTGATTCTCTAAGAAGTCCATAGGTCACCCCACCACCTGCAATCGACAATGCAAAGCAAGCGGGGTGATTGAAAAAGCAACAAAAAGTCGTAGTGACTCCACACCATACGCCTTCGATAAGCTTTTGTGGCTGCTGTATTTCAAAACCAAATATTTCACAATTATCTTCTTCACTACGGGGGATTTCTTGGGATTGTGGTGCTTTTATAGGATCAGAAACACCTTTAAGTTCAGTGGCCATAACAATCTACTTAAATCATCAAAATAATGAGTAGAGTTTAATTGATAGTCTATAAATCTAAGGTGGATATTAAATGAATTATGAAATAAATTAGCCCCTGATAGGGTTAGCAGGGGCAGGTGATAATTAATTAAACGTACTCCAAATTGGCGCATGATCAGACGGTTTTTCAATGCCCCTTAAGTCATAATCGACATCTGACTCAACCAATCTTTCAGCAAGTGATGGTGTAGCTAAAACGACATCAATACGAAGCCCACGATTATCCACAAAGCCTTTGCTTCGATAATCAAACCATGAATAACGATCTTCACGCGTTGGATGTAATTGGCGGAACGTATCAATCAACCCCCAATCAAGCAGAGTTTGTAGCCATTCACGCTCTTCAGGTTGGAAGCTACATTTTCCCGTTTTTAGCCAGCGTTTTGCGTTAACGTCACCAATACCAATATCTAAATCAATTGGAGAAATGTTGATGTCCCCAATAACAGCAATGTCTTCATCATTTGAATGATGCTTATTAAGATAAGTCATTAAATCTTTATAGAATTTACGCTTGGCAGGAAACTTGGTTTCGTGCTCAATGTTTTCCCCTTGAGGGAAGTAGCCATTGAGAACGGTAAGAGTACGTCCACTGTCTTGTTTGAACTTACCGATGATCATACGGCGTTGTGCGTCTTCCTCATCAGTTGGAAAGCCTTTTTGAACATGAATAGGGGCTTTTTTTGATAGCATGGCAACACCATAGTGTGCTTTACCACCGTGATAGTGAACGTGGTAGCCCATGGCTTCAACCGCTTCTAATGGAAAGGCCTCATCATGTACTTTAGTTTCTTGAAGACCAATGATGTCAGGTTGCTGAGTATCAATCAGTGCTTGAAGTTGGTGAAGTCTGGCTCTCAGTCCGTTGATATTGAAAGATACGATTTTCATTAAGGCAATACTCGCTTAAAAGGTTTAACGATAACGTGTTGGTATACGCCAGCAGCGACATAAGGGTCGGCATCGGCCCATGCTTGAGCTTCTTCTAAATAATCAAATTGTGCTACAACCAAAGAGCCCGTAAAGCCATCATCACCAGGTTCTTCGTTATCGATTGCTGGGTGAGGGCCTGCAATCATCAAGCGGCCTTCTTCTGATAATTGTTTTAAGCGCTCAATATGGCCAGCACGAGCCGATTTTCTTAACTCAAGGCTATTTTCAACATCTTGAGATGAAATCATGTACCACATAATTATTCCTTATCGTTTTCTTCTTGCGGGAGGTGAGGGTAGAGATAAGCGATAGTTCCCACAAGGTTGAGAATACTGAGTATGGTTAACCCAAAGACTTTAAAGTTTACCCATGTTTCAAGCGAAAAGTTGTAGGCAATATAGATATTAATGGCTGCGCATACTGCAAAAAAAGCTGCCCAATAGAAGGTGAGGTTTCGCCAGATTTTTTCAGGCGCTTCGATTTCTTTACCCAGCATGGACTTAATTACAGAGCGATTCATCAGTTGGCTGCCAATTAATAGGCCAGCGAACAAAATGTAAATTAGAGTGACTTTCCATTTAATAAAGTTATCGTCATGGAATACTATGGTTAGGGTTCCGAATATAGCCACCATTGCAAAAGTGACCAGTAGCATCTTCTCAACTTTTTTATAAAGAAGGTAAGTAACGATAAGCTGGATAAGCGTTGCTGCGATTAAAGCGCCAGTTGCGACATAAATATCAAAAAATTTATAAACCAAGAAAAAAATGATTAAGGGTAAAAATTCGAGTATTTGTTTCATACGGAAGTTAAAGAAATTATTGATGCTCAGGAGTGTAACACGAGGATTATTACCCTAACAACGACCACCATTTTCGATTAAAATAGTGATTAAGATTTTTCTAATGATATTTTAATGACTCAAGTAATCCAGAAGCATCTCCAGCTTATAGAGCAGAACCTGAAGCAGCATGATTTGTGGTCAGTACAATCGCTATCGAGTGAACAGCTCAATAGCACAACACCTTTTGCGTATGATGTGATGCCATTTGAACAATGGCTACAATTTATATTCATCCCCAAAATTCAATTCTTAATTGACTCAGAGCAATCGTTACCCAGTTCAATGTCGATTTCTCCTATGGCAGAACATGTTTGGGGACAACAGCCCCAACTGCAACCATTAATTGAATTGTTAAAAGCAACGGATAAGTTATTTAATGACTGATGTAACACACTTAGACGAAGTGGAATTAGAAGAAACCCCACCACATATTGAAGTTTTATTTGAAGATGAGCACTTAGTCGCCATTCATAAGCCTGCTGGGCTGCTTGTGCATCGCACTTATTTGTCTAGAAAAGAAAAGTTCTTTGCTATGCAGATGACGCGAGATTTGGTGGGGTGTCATGTATTCCCTGTTCATCGCTTAGATAGACCTACTTCAGGTGTATTGTTATTTGCCAAAAGTAGTGAAATTGCCAATCACCTTTGTAAGCAATTTGAAGAACATAGTATCGAAAAATATTATTTCGCACTGGTTAGAGGTCATGTAACTCAAGCCGATAGAATGGATTATGCATTAAAAGAAGAACTGGATGATATTGCCGACAAATATGCTGATAAAGACAAAGAAGCACAATCGGCTATTACCGATTACTGGCCGATGCTTAATGCTGAAATCCCCTATCAATCTGGGCGATACCCAACCAGTCGTTATGCCCTGATAAAAATGCAACCACACACAGGCCGTAAGCATCAGCTTCGACGCCACATGGCACATTTTCGACATCCCATTATTGGAGATACCACTCATGGTGATGGCAAGCAAAACAAATTTTTTAGAGATTTTTCTGGCGTGAATCGCCTTTGGCTTATCGCTAAAAAACTGGTATTTAATCACCCAATTACCAATGAACGAATTGAAGTAGAAGCCGAGCTTGAAAAAGAATGGTTAGAAATCTTCGAACAATTGGGTTGGAATGATGAAACCTTGTTAACAGAGCCTATAATCGATATTGTTAATTAAATTAAACAGGTATCAGAAGGATCCTATTGTGAAAACAATCAACATTTTATTTGGAACCGTATACGGCAGTGCACAATTTGTCGCTGAAACGCTAGCCACGGAATTACAGGAGCAGGGTTATCAAACAAATCTATTAAACCCAGAAGAAAATGTTGATTTTGTGCCCTCAGAAGATGAATTGCTATTGGTTATCACATCTACCACAGGTCAGGGAGACCTCCCTGATAACATACAACCTTGGTTTGAATCGATGAGATCTGCTGCAGCTTATTTGCCAAAACTAAAATATGGATTAATTGGTTTGGGAGACTCTAGCTATGAGACTTATTGCGGAGCCATTAAGCAAGTAGACGCATTGTTAGAAGAACTTGGTGCAAATGCCATAGTTCCACGTTTAGAAGTGGATGCGATAGAAACGATGGAACCAGAAATTGAAGCTCAAGCATGGATAAAAGGTTTTATTGAAGCAATAGGCTAGCATTTGCTAGCCTGTTTTTCGATGTTGTTAGCCGTTATAGGCTTTATTGGATGTCAGGTTAGCAACACCTTTTACAAGTTTGAAAATTGACCAGATAAATACACCAATTAAAATAAACCAGCCTACGATAAAGAACATAGTAATAAAGCCAATAATGCTAAATACCAGCCCCCAAATAAATACCGAAATAATATTTGAATAGTGATCAGCAAAAATACTATTTTCAGCATCGGATTTCTTTATAAATGCCCAAATAAAGCCTACAAACCAAAATATTCCAGTAAATAAGCCAATTCCCATTAAAACATATGCAATAAGTGCATTTTGTTTAGCGGCTGAATCATAAGATGACAAAGGGGTAGTTGGGTCAATCGTTGACATGGTTTAGTCCTTTTAAGTGTTATTGTTCGTAAAATAAGCTGAAGCTAAATTAAAATATCTGTGCTTGTTTTACAAGCCCCCAAAAGAGAGCCGAAGCTCTCTCAATAAGATCAACACGCCCTATTTTTTACAGCACAAACGCATAACTGACTTTCATAAATAGGCGTCGCTCAGTTTGTGTTAATGAGTCCACATCATCATTAGCGATATGACCATCTGAGTAGCCTAGATAAAATACGCTCAGAGGGTTGAGTTTATAACCGTATAATACTTCGTTATTAACGTTACTAAACTTGGCATTTCGCTTGGAATACTTGTATAAGCTTGGGTCACGTTTAATGTGAGTGTAAATGCTTGACACCCTTAAAAAGCTTTCTACAGTGAATTGCCAATTTAAGCGGAAATCCAGCAAGTTAGCCGTAAACAGACGACCGCCATCCACATTAAAGCGAGTGTTTTCATACTCTACATCTATTGACAGGCGCTCTGTTACATCCCAACCAAAATCAGGGTTTAAACGCAGCTTTTTACCCAATTGATTATTAGCAAAATCAATTTCTTTTTCGTACATGGCTGTCAGTCCCAGCGTTATATCTGCGCTTGGATCAAATTGGCCTCTAAAGAAAAAGTCCGTTTCATCAAAATAATCGGTATTACCTTTGATACGAAGCGTCGAATTGTTTTTGCGTAAACCTACAGCAGTACGAGAAACAACCCCAAACTTCAGGCGGCTTTGATAATCACCATCAAAGTCGATAAAGGCTTGAGATTCGCGCTCAAGCAGTTCACCGCTTTCTGAGTGAGTGATATCCCAGTCACCATGCAGGCGAATGGTATGAAAGAAGTTATCATCTAAGAACCACTTATAATCGCCACCAACAACAAACTTATTGAAGTCGGCTCTGGTCATAAAGCCAAGGTCTGCACGAAAGTCATCACTGATATTTTCAAAGACTGCAAAGCCTGACCAATTACGAGTCGCATGTTTATAACTTAGGCGATAAAAAGTACCCGTAAAATTACCATCTATTGCTGAACGTAAATGAGCTTCACAGCTATCAAAGCCATTAAACACTTCACTTCTTTCACAGCTAAATCTGTCTTTTAGTGTGGTTGGGTATTGAGTCTGAGAGCCAGCAAACTGAACTTGAAAGGTATCTTTGGTCGTTGGCTTATACTTAACATCACCGCTTAATAAATAGTTATGATATTCATCAGAGTCTTTAATGGTGAGTAAAGTGCCTACAGATAAGTCTTCAGACACATCATAGCGGTATCGACCTGCTATGTTCATGCTATCTTCATTTAGTGAAACTACTTTACTACCCAAATTGCCCGGGACGATAAAATTGGTAACACTATCATTAGCAACCAAAAGACCTGCTGTGTGTTGCTCAACCTTACTGGTAAGTTTTAAACCATAATCAGGTGCAGCGATATTTCTTGTATGCAAGAAATTCTTTTGAGTATCAAAGTAATCTTTGTTATCTAAGAAAAATGGGCGTTTCTCATCAACAAACAAAGTGAAAGTGGAGTTGATATTTAGCTGTCCAGCATCAGCTTCAACTTGAGAGAAGTCAGGATTTACAGTGGCATTTAATAAGGTTGACGGCGTGATTGCCCATCGAACATCGGCGCCTACCTCAACATCGTTGCTGTTATTCCAATCAGTTTTAGGATTAATGTTTCGTTCTTGTGAGCGTGCGCCAACTATTGAGGGAGTAATTTGTAAACCACTACTTTGTTTGGCGCCTGACAAGCCTTCAGCAACACCTAATTGGCAAAGAAAGCAACTGTTGTTTCTGTCTTGGGGTAAAGACGATAAACGATGAATAACATCTCTTGGGTAATAACGAATAAACTCAAAGCCCCATTGTTGTTTATCAAGACTGTCGTCGAAGTTGAAGAGAGACAAAGGAAGTTCCATTTCAACGCGATAGCCATCTTCTACGCGAGTTGCAGCGCTGTACCAAATGCCATCCCAAGCATCACTTTCTTGGCCTGTTAATTCATTTTCAATCGAATCACTTTGAGCACCATAAGGGTTAACAAAGAAGTTGTAAGCAAGTCGAGAATCGTTGAATGTATCAAACTTTAAACCAACAAGATCATCCCCGAAGATCTTGTCTCGTGCACGGACGTTAGCACGAATATCAGATGGCTTATGATCTCTGGCTATAAAAGAAACAAAAATTGAAGTGTCTGTAGCAAAAATGCGGGCTTCAGTCTCTACAGGAGCAGGCTGATTTTCAGCAGGACGAACTTCATAATTTAGAGTAGTAACAGCGGCTTGTTGCCATTGCTGTTCATCTAATACGCCATCAATAGTAGCAGCAGTGGAGAGTGTAGGAATAACTAGGTGAGCATTGTTTTTATCGCCAGCAAATGCAAAATTTGAAATGCATGCAGACAATACCGCTAACCCTGCAAAAAAACGAGTTTTCAAAGTTGTGAGCCTTTGTGAATGATGTTTTTATTTTGTTGTTAATTTTACACTGTTTGGAAAACGGATCTATTGGCAAAAAAGCGATACAGGAGGTTAATTGTTACAAAGTTTGTATGGGGGATGTGATTGAGTAAAAGTTTACATACAGAGACTTAATTATTGCTTGAACTTAGGAAAATATAAGTCTAAAAACTCTTTGATGATTGGCATTGTATTTTTGACGTAAGACAAAATATTGACTCGTCGGATATGTGGTAAATATCTTATAATTCAATATGATATATGTATATTTCCAATTGGTATTAACACTCTAATTTAACAATAATGTAACATCTGGTTTTTGATAATTTAGGAACTACTAGGATGTTATATGAATAAAAAAATTCTGGTTATCGTTATTGTATTTGTAATGCTTCTAGGATTAGGGGCAATGAACTTCTTTAAAAAATCTGAGCCTGATTCACCTGTCGTTAATGTTGATGTGTCTGGACCTTCAATACCTCTTGTTCGTAGAACAATTCCTAAAATTGAAAATGGCTTATCGACAGGTGTTGATATGTTTAAACCTCAATCACCTTCGAAGAGTAAAAATTTAATAGCAGAAGAAAAAGACACCGTTGTTTGGGTTGATTCAGAAGAAGCTGAACGTGTTTTAAAAGAGCAGGGCAAGCTACCTGCCGATCTTACTAAAGAGCAATACATTGAACTCGATTTGGCTGAGCTAAAAGCGCTAGAAGTTGGTGATTATGTCGACTTATATATTCCTCAAATGGGAGGAAGTTATACCGGTGAAGTTGATTTTGTGCAGGTTCATTCAAATGGTGATAAAACGATAGAAGCCAATATACCTGGGGCTGGACGCTTGTATAGTGCAGTGATCACTTTGGGAGAAGAAGCTGTATACGGCAATCTAGCAACTCAAAATGACACTTACATTGTTGAAGGCAACGGTAAATACGCATGGATAGCCTCTAAAACTGATCTTGAATCTAAACATTCCAAAGAACACAGCGATGCTGTGATCCCAAATGGCAAAGTTGAACATAAAAAAGACAAAATTTTCAGCCTCAGCCAATAACAAAAAATTCCCTCACTTAAATCAAAAATAAAATGGAGAAAACAATGCACAAATCAATTAAAAAAACTGCATTAGGGGTCTCAGCTCTGCTTGCTTCAACAGCAGTGAATGCAGAAACCATTGATGTAATGATTTTATATACACAGCCTGCAGCTGATGCTGTTACGAATATTGATACTAAGATCAATCAGTATATTTCTAACTCTAATCGCATTTATCGAAATAACGGATTAGATATAGAGTTACGATTAGTTGGTAGGCAATCTCAACCGGCATCTACGGATAATTTAGTTCCATCAGAAGCTCACCTTAACTTACTCACAAATAGTCAAGGCGTTAAAGATACTCGTGCCAATGTCCGTGCAGATATGGTTGTACTTCTAGGCAAGCGTCAAAACGTTCAGGGGGGCTATGTTTGTGGTATTGGATGGGTTGGTCAAGGTCAAAATGGTAACTTGTACCCGCAAATGAAAGATCGCATGTTCAGTGTCACTGCCGTTGATTGTGGTGCTGCGACCTTTATTCATGAGTTAGGACACAACATGGGGTTAGGCCACTCGGTGCGTCAAGGTAATAGAGGTGGAGTGTTTGCTGATGGCGTAGGTCATGGCGTAGATAATAATTTCTCAACTATTATGGCTTATCCGCAAGCCTTCGGTTCAGCAGTTCGTTTGGATTACTTCTCAGATCCTTATTGGAATGGATGTAATGGACAAGCCTGTGGTGTGGAAGGTGAGTCTTACTCAAACAAAACACTTTGGTATGTGAAGGATGATGTAGCTAACTTCTTTTAATCGTTAGCGTTACAAACGAGGGAATGAACTAGGGAGCAATAGCTCCCTTTTTCCGTTTGAGTGAAATGTTGAATCATCTATAGGTGAATTGGTATTAGCACCTTTCTATCATTTGCTGTAAGCTGCCGTCCCCTCGTTCCGTTGATGTAGACTGAACGCTGCCACAAAAAAGAGATTATTTCATGAGTTTTGCCTCTCTAGGTTTATCAGCCCCTATCCTCGAAGCTGTAAAAAAACAAGGATACGATTCACCTTCACCTATACAGAGCCATGCAATACCTGCTGTTTTAGATGGCAAAGATGTGATGGCAGCCGCTCAGACTGGGACGGGCAAAACGGCAGGCTTTACTTTGCCTATTTTAGAAAGGCTTTCTGATGGTACGAGGGTTCGACCAAACCAAGTACGTGCCCTTATTTTAACGCCAACAAGAGAGTTGGCGGCTCAGGTAGGTGCAAGTGTTCAAACCTATAGTGCTAATCTCCCTCTTCGTTCTACTGTTGTTTTTGGTGGTGTTAAAATTAACCCACAAATGCAGAAGTTACGTAAAGGTGTGGATGTGCTGGTCGCAACACCAGGCAGATTGTTGGATCTCTACAATCAAAATGCAGTTAATTTTAAACAGCTTGAAATTTTAGTATTAGATGAAGCCGATAGAATGTTGGACATGGGTTTTATCCACGATATTAAAAAGATCCTTGCCATGCTGCCTAAGCAACGTCAAAATTTGCTGTTTTCAGCTACTTTCTCAGACGACATTCGTAAACTAGCCAAAGGGTTAGTGAATAACCCGATAGAAATATCGGTTACACCTGAAAACGCAGCGGCTAAAACCGTAGAGCAATGGTTGTATCCAGTAGATAAAAGTAAAAAAACAGCACTAATAACCAAGCTTATTAAGGCCAATAACTGGAAACAGGTTCTGATTTTCACCAAAACAAAACACGGTGCGAATCGCTTAACAAAGCACTTAGAGAGTAAAGGCATTCTTGCTGGCGTTATTCACGGAAATAAAAGTCAAAACGCGAGAATTAAAGCGCTTGCAGAATTTAAAGCTGGAAAGTCTAGAGTTCTAGTGGCAACAGACATTGCTGCGCGTGGAATCGACATTGATCAATTACCGCAAGTTGTGAACTTTGATTTACCCAATGTGGCCGAAGATTATGTCCATAGAATTGGTCGTACGGGCCGTGCAGGGGCAACAGGTCAAGCCGTGTCTTTAGTTTGTGCAGATGAATTGAAAGAGTTAAAGGCTATTGAGCGTCTGACAAATAAAATTTTAGAAAGAAAAGTTCAAGAAGGGTACGAACCGGTTAATGAGTTACCTGTAACTCAGTTAGATGGCAAGAAAAAGCGCATAAAAAAACCGAAAAAACCAAAGCAAGATCATCAAGATGGTCAACGCACGAGCAATTCCGCTTCAACTCAAAAACCAACAGGTAAGCCATCATCAAATAGAAGCGGTAAGCCAGCGGCGAAAAAGAATCCAACACGTCGTCGAGTGAGAAACTCTAAGCCTCAGTAGTGTTCAATATTTCGAAATATAACCTCCAAAGTTAGGCTGAATTCAATCGCAAACAAGTGGTAGAATTGCAGCCTAGTTTTTTCCATCTCCATACAGTAGGGCATCACCTTGAGTCAGTCTGCTAACACCAAACAATCTAAAGCCGCTTTTTCATCATTACCATTGAAGAAAGGGCTATTGGATAACCTTCACACCATGAATTATCAAAGCATGACTTCAATTCAGGAGCAAAGTTTACCTTTAATCCTTGCTGGAGAAGATGTGATTGGTCAAGCAAAAACCGGCTCAGGTAAAACCGCAGCCTTTGGTTTAGGCTTGCTTAACAAATTAGATGTGAAGCGTTTTCGCATTCAGTCGTTGGTGTTATGTCCTACACGTGAGTTAGCTGACCAAGTTGCCAAGGAAATTCGAACATTGGCTCGAGGTATTCATAATATTAAAGTGCTTACCTTGTGCGGTGGTGTACCAATGGGCCCACAAATTGGTTCACTGGAACATGGCGCTCATATCATTGTTGGTACACCTGGGCGCATAACTGATCACCTTAGCCGCAATCGCTTAGATTTGAGCAATGTTGAAATGCTGATCCTTGATGAAGCCGACCGTATGTTGGAAATGGGTTTTCAGGATGCTGTAGAAGATATTCTTGCCGAATTGCCAGTTACCAAACAGACGTTATTATTCAGCGCTACCTTTCCAAAACAGATAAAAGCAATGACTGAAAACATCATGCACTCACCGCATCGTGTTACGGTTAAAGAAGTTCATGATAATTCGACTATTGAACAACACTTTTATCAGTTAAAAGATAATCAGCATCGAATGGAAGCCTTACGTTTACTCATTTTACAGCAACAACCACAAAGTGCCGTTGTTTTTTGTAATACTAAGCGTGAGACTCAGCAAGTAGCCGATGAGTTAGAAAATCTAGGTTTCAGTGCTGCTGCTTTGCATGGCGATTTAGAGCAAAGAGATCGTGATCGTGTATTACTACGTTTTGCCAATAAAAGCATCAACATTTTAGTGGCTACCGATGTGGCCGCTCGTGGGTTAGATATTGATTCATTAGATGCCGTATTTAACTATCATCTGGCTTTTGATCATGAAGTACATACCCACCGTATTGGTCGTACAGGTCGTGCTGGTAGTAAAGGGAGTGCATACACTTTTTATACTGAGCACGGTTACATCATATCATTGATTGAAGACGATTTAGGCCGTGAAATTGTCAGTGAGCCACTCCCGCCAATGAGTTTAATTCACGCACAACCACCTCAGCCTACTATGAAAACCATTCAAATTGATGGTGGGAAGAAACAAAAGTTACGTCCCGGAGATATACTAGGTGCGTTGACGGCTAATCAAGAACTCAGTGGTGATCAAATTGGTAAGATTCACATTACTGATATTCGTGCATTCGTTGCAGTTGAAAACAAAATTGCTAAAAAAGCATTACGTAAAATAACCAACGGCAAAATGAAAGGGCGTAACTTTAGAGCTTGGTTGATGTAATTTCTGGTTTGTCAGAAAGCATAGCTTTACTGGAGTTATTCTTTTTCCAGTAAAGCTAGAGGGCGTTCTCAATTAAAGACCTTTTGATTCGTTACAATCTAAAGATAGCTAAAGCGGCTTTTCATCTTTATCTAGCAATTCAGCTAATCCAACTAGAGCAACAAACAATACGGCGCCCACAGGCCAAATAATCCAAGTGGTACCCCAATCCATTGTCCAAAAGCTCCAGCCAAGGAATATAGCGGTCAGTAATGGCCAATAAAATGCCGCTAATTTTTCTGCTCGTTTCACTCGATTACTTTTTTTTGATTTTCCATTTCCTTCCTGCAGAATACGATTATAGGCATCAAATTTAGCGTCAGCAGGAACAACGACATAAACACCTATGGCTATCATCAACAGCAGTACAATAAGCATTAGTAATGGCAAAATAGAGCTATTAATCAAAATGCTGGTTACAAGCAAAGGTACTGAGCTGATAATAAATAAGAATACGGCTATAAAGGTTTTAAAGTTATAGGTCGGTCGGTAACTTTTGAGTTTTTCACTGATAGCACTGTGCACGCCATAAGCTAGCTCAAAGGGTTCATTATCGATAACTTCAATATCTTCATCATAATGATTAGTTTTAATAAAAAAGCCGACACTTACAGCCACAATAATGAGTACGCTAACAATACCAATTGCAGGTGCTAATTTATCTGATATTCCAAATTTTCCAACTTCAGCCATGGCTAACAAAAAGAACAACGGGATAGGAGAGCAAATACATAACATTGCGCCTTTAGCGTTCAGCTTTTCTATGGCTACTTTACTTTCGATATACTGTAATGCGTATTCCAATCCAACTTGGTTTTTATTGTTTTGCTCATTTTGAGCGGAAGTCTCGATGGTTTCGTTCTCATCTTTTAATAAAAAATCAATGGTTACGCCAAAGATCTCAGCCAACAATAAAATCTTGTTTAAATCAGGAATACTTTGAGTGCTTTCCCACTTAGAAACAGATTGTCGAGACACATTCATTTTGTCTGCTAATTCTTCCTGAGACCAACCAAAACGCTTTCTTAATTGGATTATCTTTTCCGCCAAAATCATTTTATTTGTCCTTTCGTCCATAGATGAGTGGAAAGCATAGAAAATCATCTGGTTGCAAACTATCAAGTGATGTTGGAGTTTTGTCAACTAGTGGTTGCTAATAGAAAATTGAATAATGGTTTTGGTTGCGTAGGTAAGATTTTGAACTATTTTCGGCGCATTGTTGAGGTTGTTTTAAGAAAAGGTTGAGCCTCAATACAACCACCCTCAACTGCGGCGTTCAGTAGATTAGATGCTCTTGATAGCATGCTTGGGTCGTTTTTGGCTTCTTTTAACCTGTGCTTTCCTAATAAAAATTGAGCTTTGGCCAGAAAGGGCCTTGCTTCATCAAAACCATCTGCAAAAGCAGTATCGAGACTAGAAAAGGCAGGTATTAGCATGGTCTCATCTTTTAAGGCTAAATCAAGACGATGTTTGCCTAATACAAACATCACTTCAACAATGAAAGGCTTAGCTTGTTTACAACCATTCTCAAAAGCACTTTGTAAAAGCCCTTTGGCCCTTTCTATCATTTTGGGATCGTTATAAGACTCTTTAAGACGTTGCTTCCCTAATAAAAACTGAAGTTCAGTGAGATAAGGTTTTGCCTCTTCGTTACCACACAAAACTGCATTATCAAGTAATCTAAAAGCTCTTTCTGACATCGCTGGGTTAGTTTCGATTTTTTCAAGATATTGTTTGCCTGATATAAATAAATCGACCAAAAGTTTATCGAGTTTCTGTCGGTTATCAGTAGTATTGGTTAATGCAAAGCCCATTCTTCCGAGCTCTGATCTACATTTAGGGCACTCAAACTCTAAATGACGTTGATATCGAGCTTGGGAATATAGTTGTAAGCATTCAAAATGAAAATAATGAGGCTTTGTGCAATGAGTTGTTTGAACTACTCTGTACTCATTTTTTTCATCAAAGGAAACCAAACAAACAGGGCATTCCTCCTGATTTGATTGTTTTAATGAATCAAGAGGAATTAATTTCGCGTAAAATGAACGTTCAAGGTCCGAATAAGAATATACGTCGAGCAATGTTTATTATTGATTAATAAAAAGAAGCACAATAATACCAACGATCTATATGACGTGTAATGAAAAATGTTTCATCATACTAGGATTAATTTATCCGTTTGATGCTAATTATCTAATCAGGCGCAATGTTCTCATTGCGATAAACCTCACGATATTTATCTACCCACATTGCGGTGGCACCACAAATCGCAACTGGCATAACGATAAAGTTCACGATAGGGATCATCGATACTAATGCCACAGTCGCACCAAAGCTAAAGCTACTTCCTTTGGTATTTTTCAGCGCAAATTTCATGTCATCAAATTTCACTTTGTGGTTATCAAAAGGGTAATCACAATACTGAATTGCCATCATCCAAGCACTGAATGCAAACCAAACGAATGGAAAAATGGTTTGTCCTAGCACTGGGACAAAAAAGAGTAACAATACTAAGATGGCTCTAGGCAGATAGTATTTTAACTTTTTCCACTCACGGCCAAGAATGCGAGGCAAATCTTTTATCAAATCAACAGTGCCACCTGTGTTCATTGGTTTTCCCGTGAGTTTTTCCTCAACTTTTTCAGCTAGCAAGCCATTAAAAGGTGCGGCTAACCAATTCATTACAGAGCTGAACACAAACGACATACTGATTAACATAGAAATAATAGCCAGAGGCCACAATAAAAAATTTAACCAGCTTAAAAAATCAGGTATTTGACCACCTAACCAATCGAATAACGCCTGTAATCGGACAAAAGCAAAATAAAAGGCGGTAGCAAAAAGTAAAATGTTGATGGTAAGAGGGATGAACACAAAACTTCTAAGCCCCGGCTGACGGATAAGTTTTAGTCCATCAATAAAGTAATTAACGCCACTCTTAGTGCTAGAATGCTGAGAATTCATAAGTTAAGCCTTTTAAAATTGGAATTCGTTGTGTGAATCGCTTTTAGCAAAGGTGTACAAGTGTGGATTCCAATAAAAATATATATCTAGTGCTGACATCCGTGGCATCCTGTTACGGATAGCTGTGTTACCACACTAATTCTCTATTTGTATTTACTGGATATTTTCTCATTCACACATCGAGTATTACGAATAAAATAATTTTGAATAACTCTTGAGCTAATAACAAGTCACAAAAGCGATTACTAATGTAAAAAACGTTACAAAATGCGTCTTAGCTTTGCTAAAGTAATCTATTCTCATAAAAAAGATTTTAATATGGAACTCCACACAGCCTAAATGAAACTTAAACAAATAAAATTGGCTGGATTTAAGTCGTTTGTTGATCCAACAAAAATCCCCTTTGAAAAATCATTAACTGGCATTATCGGACCTAATGGTTGCGGTAAATCTAATGTTATTGATGCGGTTCGCTGGGTGTTGGGAGAAAGCAGCGCAAAGCATTTGCGTGGTGGGGCGATGACGGATGTTATTTTTAGTGGTTCAAATGCTCGAAAGCCGATATCCGTTGCAGGTGTTGAGTTAACATTTGAGAATCAAGATGGTCGACTTGCTGGTCAATATGCCAGTTATCAAGAAATTTCGGTGAAACGTCAAGTTACTCTTGATGGTGATTCTTCTTATTTTCTTAACGGTCAAAAATGTCGCCGTAAAGACATAACAGACTTATTTATGGGAACGGGGTTAGGCCCCAGAAGTTATGCCATTATTGAACAAGGCATGATTTCAAGGTTAATTGAGTCTAAGCCGCAAGATTTACGGGTATTCATTGAAGAAGCTGCGGGCATTTCTCGTTACAAAGAGCGTCGTCGAGATACTGAAAATCGTATCCGTCATACCCGTGAAAATTTAGAGCGTTTAGAGGATATTCGGACTGAGCTATCTACTCAGTTGGATAGACTAGCAGCACAATCTAAAGCCGCAGTTAAATATCGAGAATTAAAAGAAACAGAGCGTAAAACTCATGCTGAACTATTAGTGATGCGGTACAGTGAGTTTTATGAACAGATTGACGAAATCAGTAAGCAATTATCAGAGCTGGATCTTGAACTAGTCAAGTATCAGTCAGAATTGAAAAGCTTTGAAACAAAGCAAACTCAACTTACGGTTGAGTTAAATGAAGCATCTGATGCTGAACAAAAAGCGGTTGCTGAGTTTTATCATAACAATACAGAGCGTGCGAAGTTAGAGCAGCAAATTAGTCATCAGCAACAATTAGAGCAGCACCAACAGCAACGCTTAACCAGTTTATCACAACAGTTAGCTGAATTAACCGAGCAAATCGAACAACTAGACGTTGAGCAAGAACAAATAAAGCAGCAACAAATCAATGCTCAACCAGAGTTGGAACTGCTTGACGAAAAAGTTGAGGAATTGTCTGAAAAAATAGAACAACAGCAAGAGCATAAACAGCAGCAACAATCTCAACATCAAGATTTCAAGCAAGAGCTGCACAATGCAAAAATGGAGTTACAACTTGCTGGTAGTCAATTAACCCATGCTCAGCAGCAACTATCTCAAACACAACAAAATCAAGATCAAGTTAACTCCCAATTAAAGTCATTGGAAGAAACTCAATCGAGTAAAATTGATGCTCAATTACTTGGGAAGATTGAGAAGCAAATTAAGCTGCTTCGTGCTCAGCTAACAGAATCACAAAATAGTTTTAAAATTAGCCAGAACGCATTTGAAAAAGCAGATGTTCAGCGACAGGAATTAAAACAACAGCAAGCCGCAAGCCGATCTAGGCTGGCCTTTATTGATTCTTGGTTAGTAGAGCAACAACAAGAGCATCAGCAAGTTTGGCAAGTCATTAGAGCGGCTGTAGGCTGGGAAAAAGCCTTGGAACTTGTTTTGGGAGATTTACTCACCGCTAAAGTGGTTCCGGAGTTTTCTGATGATGCAGGCTTTGTGGTTATTGAAGCTGGATTTCAGCATGAGATGCTAGATAAATGCCCAGTAAACCTTGCACCATGGTTAGATAATTTATTGCTCGCAGACGATAGAGAACAAGCGACAGCCTATTTAAATGACTTAAAAGATGACCAGTGTGTACTAACTAAAGATGGCTTTTTGATAGGACAGGGTTTTTTGTTGTCAAAGTCGCAACGGTCCAATACTCAATTATCGTTTAAAGCAGAAAAAGAGTCTGTTGAAAATGAACTACAAAAGCAGCAAGACGAACTAGAAATATTACAGCAAAGCTGTCAGCAATATTCGTCTCATAAGCAACAGAAGCAAGTTGATATTGAAAATATCCAAAAGCAATTGCAGCAAAAGGAATTGGAATTAACACGAGAGCAATCTTTTTATAGTGCCGAGCAGAAACGTATTGAACAGAATAATGCTCAGCGTCAACTGCTTGAGTCTCAATTAGAAGCGTTGCAACTCAAAGTAATCCAGCTTGAATCTTCCATTGAGTCGTTAACCGAAAAGAATGAGCACCATACGGAAGTGGTTGAACAAGCTCAATCTAAAATTCAGCAGTTAGAATACAAGCAACAACAAGGCAATGCCCAGTTTGGTGATTTAAAAACACAATTGACCCAATATCAGCAACAAAGGGAACAGCTCAATCTTCAAATCCAAAAAAATGAGATGAAGATAACCTTGGGTGATCAGCAAGCTACCCAATTAAATACCAATAAGCAGAACATAGACAAACAAATTTTTGAGCTTGCTGGTGAAGATGTGTCTTCAACATCAGAGCTACAAATAGATTCGTTACAAGAGCAATTACAGCAAAAATTACAAATACAGCAACAACAACAAAAAGAGCTGGATAAGTATCGAAATCAACAAGCTGAATTACAAGCTCAACTTGATGGGTTAAGAAGTAACCAAAAGCAAAGTGTAGGACAATGTGAGGTCTTGACTCAGAAGATCAGCGAGTTAAAGTTACATCGAGAAGGCCTTAAAGGCCAAGCTAATAGCTTGAAGCAGCAGATAAATGAAGAGCAGATAAACTTAGAAAGTATCATTCAATCCATTGCTGTTGAGGCAAATGTGGATGAGTGGCAACAAACGTTAGACAAGGTTCGTAATCAGATTCGTCGTTTAGGTGCAATCAACCTAGCGGCCATAGATGAATACGAACAACAGAAAGAACGTAAAGTTTATCTTGATGCTCAAAATGACGATTTAACCCAAGCACTTGAAAGTTTAGAATCGGCAATCCGAAAAATTGATCGAGAAACGCGAACCCGCTTTAAGACTACCTTTGAAGAAGTAAATGATGGTTTAAAAACCTTATTTCCTAAAGTGTTTGGTGGTGGGAGTGCATACTTAGCATTGACGGATGATGACCTTTTGGAAACGGGCGTTACCATCATGGCTAGACCACCAGGAAAAAAGAATAGCAGTATTCATTTACTTTCGGGTGGAGAAAAAGCCTTAACCGCTTTATCATTAGTGTTTGCTATTTTTAGGTTAAATCCAGCTCCATTTTGTATGTTGGATGAAGTCGATGCGCCGCTTGATGATGCAAATGTCGAGCGATTTTGTCGCTTGCTGAAAGAAATGGCGCAGACAGTACAATTTATTTTTATCAGTCATAACAAAATAACCATGGAAATGGCTGAGCAGCTTATTGGTGTCACTATGCACGAAGCCGGAGTTTCCCGAATCGTAGCGGTTGATATTGATGAAGCTGTCCAAATGGCAGATGCCAGTTAGTTTTGCAGTTATATTGATATTATTTAACTGTGTTTTTGATTCATTTTTAGTTTCGGTAGGGTAACGGATGGAAGACCTGCAATTAGTTTTTGCTCTTTTAGGTGGTGTCGCAATTTTGGCCGTTTTGGTACATGGAATATGGTCCATTCGTCGCCAACAAGGAAACAATATTAAAGATAAAAAGATGCGAAGAACGCCAAGGAAGCATTCACCTCGAGTCGATTCAGAAGGGTTTGATGAACACGGTATTGGTGAGGTGAGAGTAGTAAAAGGTTCTGAGCCAAAGCAGTCAGAGTCAACAGTTAAACAAGAACCTACCTTGGCTTCAAAGCCTGAAGTAGATCGTGTTGAGCCTGTCATAGAAACTCAACCGGCTCCGGCATCAGAAGACCAATTAGACTTAGGGCTTGAACCGAAACAAGCGGGTCTTTTTGATGACGATGAAACCGCTTTTACCCCAGAGCAAGAAGGTGAAGTAAAGCAGGTTGAAGAAGAACCAGAGCAAGAGCTTGCTGATCCATATGATGTACTTGTTTTGCATGTGGTAGCAAAAGAAGGGGAAGAGTTGAAAGGCGCAGAATTGTTGCCGAGTATGCTCACTGTTAATTTTAAATTTGGTGATATGAACATTTTCCATCGCCACGAAAATCCGGCTGGTACAGGAAAGGTATTATTTTCAATTGCTAACATGGTAAATCCGGGTACTTTTGATCCGGATAATATGGAGCAATTTTCTACCCAAGGCATAGTGTTATTTATGCGCCTTCCATGCCATGGTGATGCCTTGCGTAACTTCTCTATAATGCTTGGTTCTGCAGAACAATTAGCTGACGATCTCGGCGCAGAGCTAAAAGATGGAGAGCGTCTTGCTTGGAATGATGACAAAAAACAAGATTACATTCGCCGAATTAAAACATAGTTTGAACGCAAAAATATTATAAAATAGGGCCGCAAATGCGGCCTTATTGCTCTTAGAATGAGACAAAACATGACCTCGATTAAGCAACAAATTGAAGCACTTTCAGTTAGTCTACATCAACATAACATCAATTATTATGTTGATGATGCTCCTACTATCCCTGATGCTGAATATGATCGTTTACTCCATGAATTAAAAGCTTTAGAGCAGCAACATCCTGAATTTATTTTGCCTGACTCTCCAACTCAACGAGTAGGTGGTGCGCCACTAGATAAATTTGAACAAGTTACTCACCTCAAGCCCATGTTGAGTCTTGATAATGCGTTCAATAGTGAAGATATGCAGAGTTTTGATAAGCGTAACTCAGATAAAGTTGGGCAAATTGAGTATTGCTGTGAACCCAAACTTGACGGCTTAGCCGTAAGTATTTTGTATCGCAATGGTATCTTAGAGCGTGCTGCTACTCGTGGTGATGGTAATGTAGGTGAAGACATTACCGAGAATGTTAAAACCATTCGCTCGATACCGCTGAGGCTACGTGGTGAGTTTCCAGAGCTGGTGGAAATTCGCGGTGAAGCTTTCATGCCTAAAGCCGCATTTGATTCAGTCAACGAAATTGCAAAAGCGAAAGGTGATAAGGTTTTCGTAAACCCGAGAAATGCGGCGGCTGGTAGTTTACGCCAGTTAGATAGCCGAATAACGGCTAGTCGTAAGCTTGATTTTTATGCTTACGCTTTGGGTGTTGTCGAACCAGAAACTTGGTCATTAGCTGAAAATCATTATGCTCAATTACAGCAACTTAAATCTTGGGGGCTCCCTGTAACCAATGAAGTTAAGGTTTGTCCAACTTTGGCTGATGTGGATGCTTATTACACCGATATTTTAACTCGCCGTGATTCTTTAGATTACGAAATTGATGGCGTGGTGATCAAAACTAACAGTATCGTTCAACAAAACCAGTTAGGATTCGTCGCTAAAGCGCCGCGTTGGGCAATCGCTTATAAGTTTCCAGCACAAGAGGAAATGACCTTATTAGAGGGCGTCGACTTTCAAGTAGGACGCACAGGTGCGCTCACGCCTGTTGCACGTCTTAAGCCTGTATTTGTGGGGGGAGTTACCGTTTCTAATGCCACTTTACATAATGCGGATGAAATAAACAGGCTGGGTGTAAAAGTTGGTGATACAGTCATTATTCGTCGAGCTGGTGATGTTATTCCACAAGTTGTAGCGGTAGTCTCAGAAAAACGCCCTGATTCAGCTGAAGATATAGTGTTCCCACAACATTGCCCAATATGTGATTCTGATATTGAAAGAGTAGAAGGGGAAGCCGTAGCCCGTTGTACAGGTGGTTTATTTTGTGGCGCTCAGCGTAAAGAAGCGATTAAACATTTTGCTTCCCGTAAGGCCATGGATATTGATGGTATGGGCGATAAAGTTGTTGAGCAGTTGATTGATAAAGAGTTGGTTCAAACTCCAGCAGATTTATTTGGTTTATCGGCTTCTGCCATCACCATGTTGGATCGTATGGGAATGAAGTCCGCAACTAATTTGGTAAATGCATTAGATGCAGCCAAAAAAACAACTTTGGCTAAATTCCTTTATTCATTAGGTATTCGAGAAGTTGGTGAAGCTACAGCGTCAAACTTAGCTGCTCATTTTAAATCACTTGACGCAATCAAGGCGGCTAACGCTGATGCCTTAATCGAAGTTGAAGATGTTGGTGTTATTGTCGCTCAGCATATTGAGCACTTTTTTGCCCAATCTCATAACCTTGATGTTGTTGATGCGCTTATTGCAGCAGGTATTCATTGGCCTGAAATAGAGCAAGTAGCTGAAGACGAACAGCCACTGAAAGGCCAGACTTGGGTGCTTACAGGTACTTTGACACAAATGGGACGTAGTGACGCTAAAGCAAAGTTACAACTACTTGGTGCTAAAGTGGCTGGTAGTGTTTCTAAAAAGACAGATTGCGTTGTAGCTGGAGATGCGGCTGGTTCAAAACTGACAAAAGCTCAAGAGTTAGGAATTAAAATTCTTGATGAAGATGGTTTATTGGCAGTATTGAATAGTTAAATTTGATCATGAAAGATCAACAGGACCTAATTTTTCGCCCCTTGGAGCGATTTAATTTGGGTTTATATTTTGTGTCACTCCTGCCTTTTCAGGAGTGACGTAGATGCTTATCTAGCCTATAAATTGCACGTAATTAATAGGGTAACGATAGGGTTGAGATTATTTATTGCTCTATCTTACAAAAAATAGTGTGTAATGTTTTAACAATCTCGTAAACTCGCTCATCAGCAATAGAGTAAAAAACTTGTTGTGCTGACTTTCTCGCTTTAATCAAATTCTTTTGCTTAAGTACCGCTAAATGTTGTGAAAATGCTGACTGACTTAATGTACTGTGGCTTAATAATTCTGAGACATTAACCTCACTTTCAGTAAGTTGACACAAAACCTGCAGTCGATCAGGGTGGCTCATGGTCTTTAGGAGGTCAGCCGCTTCTTTAGCATTGGCTTGCATGTCTTGGGGATTCATTATTGCACCTTTAATAGGCTTTAAAAGCTTGCTTCAAACACATTGAAAATAAAATCCTATTATAAAAAATAACCTTAGTAAAATATATTTTCGGTTATTCTAAATTAGGTTTTTCTAATGAGATTATTGGTTTCATTAAGATTAAACAAAAAGCCTAGGATATGATTTAGGGTCAGGGTTGAAATACTGTTGATTTTTAGACTGCAATAGTTGCTTTTGAACGTTTTCTATTCAGTTCTGTGAACAGAGAAACGTTCAAATAAGGTATTAAAGCTCAACACGCAGCTGCTTTCTTTTTTTGCATTTTTACATCGTACATGGATTTGTCGGCTTTGGCGTACAAATCACTAGCCGAAGTATAACGAGTCAATTCACTCATTCCTGCGCTGTACCCAACATCAAACTGCTTTAATAGTGGTTGATTCTGAAGGCTTTGTTCAAGACGATTCAAGAGTATTCGCGTAGCGTTTTCATCACCGTGAACCAAAATAATGAATTCATCACCACCCACCCTAAACGCATGATCTGTGTCTCGGATTGTGCTTTGCAATAATTTTCCGAAGTCTTGTAAAATTACGTCGCCAAATTGATGACCAAATGAATCATTGATGTGTTTGAGTTTATCTAAGTCTAAAATGGCTAACGTTAGTGGCTCACCATTACGGTCAAAACATGCAATTCTGGTTGCTAATACTTTTTCATAGTAACGGCGATTACCGAGACTAGTTAGAGAATCGAGTAGCGCTTGGTTTGAAATTTCATAATGACGCAAGGCATTTTCAAGTGGCTGCTTCAATAAGGCTTCTAGTTGAAGCAAAAGTGATAACTGTTTAGCTGATAAAGTTGATGTTAGCCGATAGTTCACTTCTGCGGCTTGTTGTTGAACTTGGAAATGTCTTTTGAACACTTTGCCTTGATTAGAACCAAAATGGAGGTGATGTTCTGGCAATTGTATGTTCATACCTACAATCGGCAAATGTTGTTCAATGGTTTTGCCATAGTTGGCAAAAACCTGCCTTGGATCTAGGCTGGCATGAAGCGATTGCAATACTTCGACTAAATCAGGCTCAATATTTTTTACAAGCCGATCTTGCGGTGAAAAGATCAGTTGTTGTGATTGATAATCTGCTGCTAACCCAAAATCCATAGTTACTCCGACAGAGCGCATATTTTGACGATACGGATCAGAAAGCAGTATTTGTGCCATATCGAAAGTAAGTCGAGGTTATTGTGATGTGTTGAGAAACTTTCTTATTTTATTAATTTGTGCCTTACCGTCTTGATAGCCCAAATTCATGAGTTCTCTGGTGTATTCACGTTCAAATAACAAATAAGAAATAACACTAGACTGTGAGTACTTATTGATGCCAAAGGCTCTCAGCATAAGCCTTATTGCCAAAGGCATACGCTGATAATGTTTAATCGCAATATCTGATAAATCCTGACTCGGTGTAATCACCATAGTTTCTATAGGTTTGGATGGATACTGTGCTTTTTTATCATCAGCGATGAGTTTTATTGTTTGGTTTATATGTTCAATTCGCTCGAGATCACTATTAAGCGTATCAGAAAAAATAGTGTCTAATAAGTGACCTGCAATGGAAGAAACTTTCGGATGATCTGTCAAAGAATTGGCTTTTTCTTTTGAAGAAAAAGCTAAATTAATGATCATGATTTTATCAGCACCTAGATGAATAGGGGAAGATAAAGGTGATATCTGATGGATAGAGCCATCACCATAAAATTGTTGGTTAATCTTTACTGATGGAAAAACTAAAGGAATAGCAGAGCTTGCTAAAAGGTGCTCGGTATATAACTGAGTTCTTTGGCCTACACGCCTTGCACGAATCCAGTTATCGATAGAGTTATTAGCTTGGAAAAAAGAGTAAGATTTAAAGTCGTTGTAGCAAGATACATCTATGCTTAGAGCTTCTAATGCGCCTCTATCGATATTCCTATCGACACGTTCGAAATCCATAACCTCATTGAGTAATTGTCTAAGTGGTTCATTATTGAGTAGGCTGCCAGGTTCTGGATTAATTGGAGCTGCCTGTAAACTTTTTAGTAGTATCTTTGCAAAGTGCGCAAACACACCGGAGAATGAGCTTCTATACACTTTATTGGTTGAAAATTGCCCCCAAACATAGCTGAGCTTTTTCACACCTAAGTGAAAACATGATGCATGGGTTGCAAGCGAGGTTGCATTGATAGCTCCCGCTGACGAGCCTGAAAGAATATCAAAAGGAATATTGTGGTTGCGTGGATAGTCTTCCACTATCGCTTTGAGCACACCAACTTGATAGGCAGCTCTAGCGCCACCACCTCCCAAAACTAATGCAATATTTTTATTCATAATACTTATGTAAAGAGATGTTAATCCATGTACCTCATAGGTTTAATGTAGCAGAGCTATACTTATTTCAAAGCAAAATATGACGTTAGATAAATAAATGGCTGTAAGTGGCGTTCAGATTTCACCCAGAATAGACTCAAGAGAAACACCTATTGATGAGTTACCAAGAGCTATTCTTGCAAACGGCATTAGCGTTGCGGCTAGAGCTGAAGGTGGAATATGTGGATTTATGATTATTCCAGATACTGGTGTTTTAACAGTAAAAGTTGAATATAAAGATAAGTATTACAATTATTCTGTAACATTTTTAAATAGGGAGGTTCTATCGGTTGCACCTGCTGATAACAGTGCAAAAATGTTTCAGGTAATGATGGATTTTTTCAAACAACCAATCAAAGCTCAAGATAAGGCTTCCTGTAGTGAACTCTTAAAAGAATACATTGCTAATCGACTAAAAGTAGCTAGAGAGTTTGAGGATGAATTACTGTGGTATGAACCTGACAATGAGCTTTTGACTGGGATTAAAGAAAGCAATACCGTCCAAGTTGATCAAGGAAAGGGTGACAGTATTGAAGTAGGAGGTGATGTATTGGAAGAAACGGCAAGTTATAAAAAGTTTGAGGTTTCAAAAGCAGTTAAGAATAAAATCAATAGGGGGAGAGTCCCCCCCTACCAATAAATGATTTAAAGACCTGCCAAAAAGCTCATTACTTCATCCATAGGTATATCTTGTTTCTCACCCGTTTTACGGTTTTTGTATTCCAATACACCATTATCAATATTACGGTCACCAATCACAATTGTGTGTGGTACACCAACCAGTTCCATGTCGGCGAACATGACACCTGGACGTTCCTTGCGATCATCGAACATTACTTCAACACCTAGATCTGTTAGATCTTGATAAAGTTTCTCTGCCAATTCTTTTACGCGGTGAGATTTGTGCATATTCATTGGTAAAATACCAATTTTGAAAGGTGCGATAGCATCCGGCCAGATAATGCCACGGTCATCGTGATTTTGTTCAATCGCAGCAGCCACAATGCGGCTAACACCTACACCGTAACAGCCCATAAGTAGCACTTGTGATTTACCTTGCTCGTTAAGTACGGTTGCATTCATCGATTCTGAGTACTTAGTACCAAGCTGGAAGATATGACCTACCTCAATACCACGAGCAAAGGCATATTTCCCACCATCAGGAGCTTGTTCTCCTTCCACTACGTCACGAATATCTGCCGCTTGGGCTAATGGTAGATCACGCTCCCAGTTGATGCCGAAGTAGTGCTTGTCATCTATGTTTGCTCCAGCACCAAAATCACTCATCACTGCGACACTGTGGTCAACGATAATTGGCAAGTCTAGATTAACAGGGCCAAGAGAGCCTGGACCTGCACCAATCACTGAACGAATTTCTTCTTCAGTTGCAAATTCAAGTGGAGAAGCTACTTGGGCTACTTTCTCTGCTTTGATTTCGTTAAGTTCATGGTCACCACGTACTAATAAAGCAACATAAGGTGTATCTTCTTCAGAACCTTTCACAATCAGAGTCTTGACGGTTTTCTTGATGTCTAAATCAAACTGTTCAACAAGCTGAGCAATGGTTTTAGCATTTGGTGTATCAACTAAGCTCATTTCTTGAGTTGGCTCACTGCGCTTTTCAGTTGGCAATGGAGATTCTGCGCGCTCAATGTTTGCTGCGTATTTTCCATCAGCAGAATAAGCGATCAAATCCTCACCGCTTTGTGCTAACACGTGGAACTCATGTGACATCGCACCACCAATTGAACCTGAATCAGCTAAAACTGGGCGGAATTCTAACCCTATACGAGACAGAATGTTGCTATAGGCGTTGTGCATGGATTGATAAGTATCATCCATGGTTTCTTGATCTAAGTGTAAAGAATAAGCATCTTTCATTATAAATTCACGAGCCCGCATTACACCAAAGCGTGGACGAACTTCGTCACGGAATTTTGTTTGAATCTGATAAAGATTCATAGGCAGTTGCTTATATGAACTGACTTCTTTACGCACAATATCCGTGAGTACTTCTTCATGAGTTGGACCTAATACAAAGTCACGGTTATGGCGGTCTTGGAAGCGAAGCAACTCAGGGCCGTACTCAACCCAACGCCCACTTTCTTGCCAAAGGTCAGCCGGTTGAACCATCGGCATTAAGACTTCTTGAGCCCCTGCTTTTTCCATCTCATCACGTACAATCGCTTCGACTTTACGAAGTACTTTCAGGCCTGTCGGAAGCCAGCTGTATAAACCAGAAGCATTAGGGCGAATTAGACCAGCGCGAAGCATAAGTTGATGGCTGATCACTTCTGCGTTAGCAGGTGTTTCTTTTTGTGTTGAAAGCAGGTATTTGCTGACTCGCATTCACATTGTCCACTAGAAGTTGAAATGGGCGTTATTTTAACATTTCGTTTTTGCTTGTCACTTAAAGAATTGAGATTAATCATGATTCATAAAGCAATACAAGCTCAGTGTAAATTATTAGAATTGTCCATAAGGCTAATTTTAAAGAGATATTATGGTAGCAGGTACAAGTGAAATAGATGTCGCAGCTTCTTATGATAAGACCAAGTTTATTACAGCTGCTGCTCAAAGCTATAAAACTCATCCGGGCAAAATTTCATTTGTTTTCAGTAAAGAAATGTATGAGTTTGATTGCGAGAAAAAGGACCGTTGTTATGTAGCTGAGGGTTTTCATCGAACCAATAATGGCGCACAGCCATTGTTAGCTGTTGATGAGATGAAAAATCAATACATTATTGAAAGGCTTAACAAGGGTGATGAATTTCTTAATGCAGTAAAAAGGGGGCAAACTCCAGCTGTTGTAGAGTATATTTCTGAAGGTATAGATATCCATTGTGTCGATAAGGAAGGAAGAACGGCACTGCACCTAGCTTGTAAGACAGGTTGTATAGGTACAGTTAGGCTTCTCCTTAACCATGGAGCGAATGTTAACAGCTGCGATCAAGCATGCCAGACTCCATTAATGCTTGCTGCTAATGCCCGTAGCCATGAAATAGTAAACTTGCTATTAAAACAGAGCGAGCTGAAGGTAAATGCAAGAAATAGAAATGGATTTACAGCTTTTTCGATAAGTTGTTCTCGACAAAGTATTGCCATCGCTTCTGCATTAATTGGCAATAACGCTGATGTCAATTTAGGCCCTGAAGGTGACAATTGTGCAAGTGCTAATTTTAATCTATTTGTTGAGCCTGACTTTTATGGGAATGGATTCAAAATAAGCTTTATTGATTTTGTAGCCCAAAGCAGTCATGAATTACTAGTTGCCTATTTACAATCTGAAAAGGATAAAATTAGTGCTCCTCTCTATGCATCAGTATTAACTAGGGAAATGGATAAAGGGCGCTTTCACAGAGTAAAGCTTCTTTTGCAGCATAAACCTGAAACACTCTTTCCAGCATTTGAATCTGGTGCAACGCCACTTATGCATATGATTCAAAATAAGTATGAAGATATAGGTATACTCACAAAGTTGTTAGAATGTGAAATGAAACGAGATGTGATTTATAGAGATGCCGCTAAATATTCATTTTTCAACGAACTGATGTGTGGATTTGATAATCACAAAGAAAAGGCTTTTATATCCGAAATGCTCAAGTATGGAGGGCAACTTCAAAAGCTTTTTGTAAGAACTCGTTTTTTGGGGGCAGCAGAAACTCGAAGCGATCAAGATATCAAAGCATTAGTCACTTGCGGTTCACCAGATGTTGTTGTTCAATTTATTGAATCTTGTCCATGGCTTCAAGAAGCAGAACAAATGTTTGTTATCTTCGAAGAAGCGTTAGCACTTAAGTGTACCTATTTATCGACTAGCCTAGTAACCAAGTTTACTGCTGCTAAAGATGAACTGAATAAGCCTGAAAAAAGTGGTAATACACGGCTTCATAGAGCTTGTAAAGCTAGTGCTCCCAAAATGGTTGAGAAGTTACTTGACTTAGGCGCTGAAACGGCTAAACCAAACAACGATGGAAAGACCGCATTTCAGCTTGTTAAAAATCCTGAAGTACAGAAAATAATGTGTGACAGAGCCCTTGAACAGGCAACAGGGAATATAGGAGAAGGGCTCGAGGATGAAGATTGGTTAGTGTTTGACTAAAAGGCAATCTATTTCTACAATTTATTCCGCCTATCACCAATGATTTTCGCAGGGTTACCAGCGACGATGGCGAAATCTGGTACATTTTTAGTCACAATTGCCCCCATACCAACCACAGCTTGATTTCCAATGATTACACCATCAACAATACCAGCTTGAGCACCAATCCAAACATCATCACCAATTACTACGCCCTTGGATGCTACTGCTTGTTGGTATATAGGTGAGTCTGGCGACATACCATGGTTAAAAGCATAAATCGTGACATTGTTGGCGATACGAGTTTTATCTCCGATAATGATGCCAGTCTTGCCCCCGTCTATGGAGCAACCATGATTAATGGCAACTTCATTTCCTAATTTTATCGGCCCATGGATAAAGCATTCAGCCGCAATCATACACTTGTCACCAATACTAATTTTTCGACCTGGCTCTGCAAATAAGTTGGCTTCAGGGGCGATAAAACAGTTTTGGCCAATCTCGATGGTTTCAAGTTGCATAAATTGGTGTTGCACTTCTTCTTGCCAAGGTTTAGCCCACTTCAAGTGTTTATCTTTTAAAGAAAAATATAACCATGGCATATATGAAAGACGTTTTTTATGCTGAGTTTGATAATCAATGGGCATAGGTATGGAGATAGTGCGTAAAGTGCGCTTATGGTAATGAACATAATCGATAAACACAACTTGGGCGCGGCCTAGGTATTAATTAAGCTTAACTTGTACTATTTCTTGGAAGACATAATGTACTGACTTAAAAAGGTATAGAAGTCAATGTGTGACTTGTGGGGTTTAGAGTTAAAGTTAAAGATCAATCTACTTTTGACTCGGGCACTATAATTCAAACAGATACCTGATAGCTTTAAGGGTTCTGCTATGCTTTTTATATTATTGAAAAAATAAGGCTGAATTTTGGCTCGAATTGGTAATCAAACTCAAGTTCCCAATACATCTTATGAGAGTGAACCAGAACGATTCACTCAAGAAAATGATGAAAATATATTGAGGGATATTCGCAGCTTTTCACTTTTATGGAAAGACATAATCAAGCCTGCACTTCCTCAGGGGGGAGATAAGAGCGATTACCGCACACAAGTGTCGAAAGACGTAATGGAACTGCTGGAAATAGAATCGAAAGAAGCAGCAGAGCAAAAAATTGCTGAAATGGATAAGTATTTCGAAGGGAAGCTTAAACTATCTTTAGAATTAAAGCAGCGTTACGGCGACAAGGATGGTTATATACTTGTTCTTAAGAATGCAGGTGGACAAGAAATACAAAGGTTTTCCCACGTTAAACTTGAGCAGTTTCCTCTGGCTCATTCTTGTGAGGTGGTATCGGGTGAACGAATACCTGAAACAGATAAAATATCTATTCCCGCAGAGTGGAAACAAAAAGAGTCACCTAGTTCTTTATTGCAAAAGAGAAGCTTAGCTCAAAAAGCATTAAAGGTTCAGCATTCGACAAAAAATTCACCGAGATCCAAGACTAAAAATGCTACTTCAAAATATGTGGCCGATACTGCGAAAAGTCCATTCAAAGAAGAGAAGTTTTCTAATAGGTTACCAGACACTAGAGCTTCTATTACCGATATCAAAAAAGATCTTGCTAAAAAAATGCTACGAAGTGGATTGGTTGCCTCTCAAAACCAATTCGACGCACTGTTTTCTCGGGTAGATTTTGCTTTATATACAGAACAGCAATTGGCAACACGATTGGTCATTTATCAAAAAATTCAGCCTACTCAGAAAGATGATTTACTCGATGAGTTTTTTGGCTTAGTTCTTGATGCTCCCTATTTTGATTTACCATCAGATCAAATTGGAAGAGAGTATAGCCCGTTAGCACTTGTTGCCAAAGAGGCTCATACCAAAATAACCAGTAAAATTAATGTTATTCCCCAAGTCACCGATGCACACAAAGCGATTGAATTTGGCGTAACACCAAAAGGTGCAGGTTTATATAACTGGGGAAGTACCTGTTTTATGAATAGCGCCTTACAGTTATTAAGCATACATCTGAAGCTGTCTGGTGGTGTAGCACATCTAAAACATGGCATTCCTTTAGCCGCTGCCAAAGATATTGTATTGAAAGCGTTACCTAGCAATGATTTCAGCGGCATAGATAAAAATTTAGGGCCTGAAGAAACAGATAGGGAAAAAGAAAAGATTCAAATCGAGCGAGCTAAGTTAATTGATCATTGGGCTAAAAGCATTTCAGAAATGCCTGAAGTAGATCTGGTTTCACAACCCGTTAGAATTCCCGAATACCCAAATGTTGAGCTCTCTGAAAAATTAGTTGCGCTTATACACTTTAAAAATGAGTTTTTAAAACTACAAGAAAGACTGCAAATGGATGTAACCGATCCAGAAGCGATAGCATCTCCCGCGGAGCAACAACAAGATTTTTTAAAGGCTTATCTTCATTTTGCACGAGTCACTAATCGATTAAACTCTCTATATATACTCGCTCCAGAACCTCAGGAATTCATTTTTGCCAACATTCCCCAACAGGATCCCCAAGAGTTTCTTATGGATATTATGGATATCTTCGGTTTGACTCTAGCCAAAGGAAGTCATATCCAAACGAGAGAAGTCTTGCATCTAAATACAGCCGATGGAAGAACACATTTGACATCACGTTTTGCTCCAACGCCAAACCCCTTAGCGATGGCCAACGCTCCAGTAGAAGGCAGTGTGGTGACATTGGACAGCTATTTGGAGCAGTTTAGTAGAGAAGAAGAGTTACAAAAAGAAGAGGCTTTTCACTGGGATGATGGAGTGTTAGAACGACATAAGGTGAAACCTGAAAATGTGATAACAACCAAACAAATAAAATTCCATGCAGAGTCTTCGCCGCCCGATCAATTCTTAGTCCAATTAAAATTGTTTGAAAAGGCTAGTACCAAACCAACTTGTATTGTGCAAGATGGGAGAGGTCGTCAACCTAAGAAAAAAGATGTTGGATTAGAAGTGATACATTCATTGCTGGAAAACGACTGTAGAGTTAAAGTGTCTATGCATATTGGGGAGAAAACTGAACCTATAAATGTAGAATATCAAGTTGTTGGGATATCCTGTCATGCAGGTTCCGGTATTCGAATAGGGCATTATACGGCATTAAAATTCAACCCTGATGGCAGTGTGGTTTTTCTTGATGATGATGTTGCTGTAGATTGGCGAGATTTTTATAAAGCTAGGAATATGAATCGTTCAGTTAACAACCTTAATGAGTTTTGCGAGCAAAGAGAGCTAAGTGGTTATTTGTACTCTCTAAAGAGAGTAGATGCTAATTGAGGTTTTAGGGCGTGTTGATCTTTCGTGTTTATTTTTGCAGCGATAAATTGGTTATCTTATGCAAGGCAGAGTTTGTGAAGTGTGGCAGCCCCCACATAAACAAACGATAACGTAGCAGAAGTGACCAATTTACGCTGTCTTCGATGCTTTTGAGCACTTCCTGTTCTGTGTTGTGACCAGTTTACTTAGATGGCTAAGCTTCACTGCTCACGCCTTGAACAGAAAAGTGCTCAAATAGCACAAAATTTAATCCTGAAAGATCAACACGCCCTAACATCTATCGACGATACAAAAATCTGACCATTTAAGGCTTTCCAGCCGATATTGTAGTTATATAGAGAAATAAAATAATCCTTATCATCATGCTTATTTTTCTTATAAGCAGGACGAGGATCTTGCGATAAAACCTGTTCAATTAATCTTTTAAATTCATCTGCATTTTTCATACTTTTAAATGCAATTAAACACTCTTGGCTGAAGTTTACGAAGCAGAGTTCAGGTGATTTTTGTGCCATGCCTGCTTTGGCATTGGGTAAACTATCAGAGAAAGGCAGGTAAGGCTTAATATCCAATATAGGGGTGTTATTAACTAAGTCCATGCCAGAAATATCCAATATTACTTGGTTTGCTTCTAGTCGAACTTGATGCAACCTAACCACCGATTGACCTATGCCGTTAGGGCGAAATGTGGAACGAGTAGCAAATACACCTATTTTTTCATTTCCCCCAAGCCGTGGCGGGCGCACTTTAGCTTTGAAACCTTGCTCAAGATTTTCATGAAAGCTAAACAACAACCAAAGATGTGAATATTGCTCAATACCTTGAACAAAGTCAGGGTGATTGTAATCGCCTGCTAATATAATTTGACCTTGTGCGCCTACTAAACCGGGCTGTCTTGGAATGCCAAACTTTTGTTTATACGGTGTTTGGCAAAAGCCAATAGCTTCAATTTGTTGTGAAAACACTTAGTTAACCTTGGCTCTGAATAATGAAATCATTGTTATATGGTCGTACTTTGGTATTAAATTTTAATCTACAGAGCTAAGGTTGCTTAACCTTAATCGCTTTACCTGTACACACTACTTGGGTTAAACACTCCGGTGTTGGGGTTGCTAAATTAACGCAGTGTTCGACGATAAACCCATTAGCTCCTATATCAGCAGCTTTGCGTCGAGCATCTGTTCTTGCATCTGCTTCGGTTGCGATTTTATTGTTACTGGACTGCTGACAATCTTCTCCATTCACAATTTTTATAGTTTGATAACTTTTAGGGGCGGGGTGTGCTTTGTCGTACAGTGTCACATCTGCGGCTTTAAAATACTCTTTAATTGAGTCTTTACTGATGTTGCTATTAAATGCGTAGTTACCTGAACATCCAGCAAGAAAGAGAGGAAGAAAGATGATGCACTTTTTCATGTTGACCTCAATGGGCATAAAAACACAACATGCCTGAAAATACAGGCATGTTGTTTCAAGTTGAAGCGATATCCTATCGCTTCAAGTACTTTTGATAAAGCTGATTATGACGATTGTTTAAATCAACTTTACGGCCGTCGATGTAGAGTTGCTCTACTTTTCCGGAAGCTTGATCGAGTATATCGCCCTCAGTGATGATAAAACTTGCCTTATATCCTTTCTGTAAAGAACCAATATCTTTTAGATTTAGAATATTAGCGGCATCAGCTGTGATGGATTTAAGGGCTTCTTCCTTGCTTAAACCATGACTTACGGTTTGACCTGCTGCAAAGGGTAAGTTTCGGGTATTCCAATCAGCTTTAATCGCAAGAGCAAAAGGCACTCCTGCTTGTTTTAGTAAGCTAGGTACTTTAAAGGCTTGATCTACTGGGTCGTCATTGCGCTGTGGTAAACTAAAGACATTGGTATAAATGACTTTGGCTCCAACTTCCTTCAATGATGTTGCCACTCGCCAAGCATCATAGCCACCGACAATGACTAGTTTGAATTTATATTTTCTGGCGATGGCGATAGCTTGCTCAATCTGCTTTTGCTTATTAGCATGGACATAAAGCTGGCCTTTCCCATTAAACAGTGGAAGCATACTAGCTAACGCTTTATTGCCTTTTACATCATGGTTAGTTTTGTAACTCAAATAGTAGCGATAGCCATCTTCAAAAGCTTGATGCACTTCACTTATTTGCTTATTTAGGCTTTCTAACTGTTTTTTATAAACTTTAGGATCTGATGAGGCCCAGCGAATTGACGGCCAATACAGGTTCATCTGCGGTCCAGTTTTAACCAGAGCATCATCAATATTCCATGCATCTAAATTCACAACGATGGATTGGCCTGCAATCCCGTTACCTGTCGGTATCACTTGGGCGTAAGTGATACCGTTTCTACGAACCGTTGGAATGATTTCAGAGTCAGCGTTATAAGCGACAGCGGGCGACAATTGAGGATTAACAAAGCCGACTTCACGATTATCGACGCTTTCTTTTACAGCATTAACTTCGACTAAACCAAGGCTGGTACTTAATGCAACCAAACCCGGATAGATATGTTTACCAGTAAGATCAATAACTTTAGCTGAATTAGAATTTAAATCTTGGCCGATTTCAACGATACGACCATTATTAAATATCATGTCACCGTTTTCAATTACACCGTTCGCCGCTGTGTGAATCGTGGCGTTTTGCAGCAAAACCGCTTGCTTTTGTTTTGCTGTCGGCACAATATCACTTGCGAATGCAGCCGCTGAAATCATTGAAGCCACTGAAAATAAACTGATAGTTAAAAGATGTTTTTTCATTGTTCTTCTCCTTAGTGGCTGTGGTTGTGGCTTTTATCCCAAGCATGGAAAAGCGTATCACAATGCCACTCAGGTTCTTTGAATATAGGTGCTTCTGATTTTGACTTCATTTTAGTGCCACTTGTCAGTATTTTTTGGATAAGAGCTTGGCGCTCTGTGGCAATTTGTTGCTGCTTGTTCTTGTCTATTTCAATATCAAAGTAGCGTTTGCCGTCAACCCATACTTTTTCTGCTTTTGCATACACTGAAAGTGGATTGTGACTCCATAATGCTAAGTCAGCTTGTTTACCTTCTTTGATTGAACCAACGTACTCTTCAACGCCAAGTTGTTTCGCTGGGTTGATAGTAACCATATTCCAAGCATCAATTTCACTCATATCACAATAGAACATTGATTTAGCGGCTTCTTGGTTTAGGCGGCGCATCATTTCTCTATCATCAGAGTTAACACTCGTGAGTACACCTTTTTTGGTCATTAAGCAGGTGTTTTGTGGAATCGCATCGTACACTTCAAACTTATAAGCCCACCAGTCTGAGAAAGTAGAGGCACTAGTGCCGTGCTTAGCCATCTCGTCAGCAACTTTATAACCTTCCAAAATATGAGTGAATGCTTTTACGGTAAATCCGTATGCATCAGCCACTTTCAAAAACATTAGAATTTCAGATGCAACGTAAGAATGAATATGAACATCACGTTCTCCATTAATCACTTGGTTAACGGCTTCTAGACGATAGTCCTTTCGTGGTGCAACAATTTTACGTTTAGAACTACGGCGTAAATCGTCGTAATCTTTTTTAGCTTGTTCATATTCAAGAGCGGAGTCCATAGTCTCACGGAAAAGGGCATCAACCCCCATTCGGCTTTTAGGGAAGCGACGGGAAAACTTTTCACCCCAATGGGTTTGTTTAACGTTTTCACCCAAGGCGAACTTAATACTTGGATTGGCTTCTTTGAATTTCAATCCTTCAGCAGTATCGCCCCAACGAAGTTTAATGGTTTGCGCTTGACCACCGATAGGGTTTGCACTTCCATGAAGCAATTGAACAGTCGTTACACCGCCGGCAAGAGCACGGTAGATGTTTATATCGTCAGGATTAAGCACATCTCCAATACGAACTTCAGAGGTTACAGCATGAGTAGCCTCATTAACCCCGCCGTTAATGGCAATATGAGAGTGTTCATCAACAATACCAGCCGTTAGATGTTTACCTGTAGCATCGATAACAACGGCTTTTCTAGGGGTTTTTAGCCCTTGACCGATTTCTTCAATTTCACCGTTTTTGATCAGTACATCAGTATTTTTGAGAATGCCAGTGTTTTCAGATGTCCAAACGGTTGCGTTTTTAATTAATACCGTTTCTTGCTCTGGTAATGCATCAAGCCCAAACGCGACATTTGGGTGAGTGGTTTTGCTGACAAAGTTGGTTTTCCCATTAGAGTCCTGAGGTTTTTTGGAGGTTAGAGTTCCTGAGTCAGTATCTAGTTTGATACGTTTAGCGGTAACAGGGTATTCAGAGCCATCAGCAGTTTCCATTCGACCAGTTAATTCTTTGCCATCTAGCCATAAGACGAATCGTGTCACGCCTTGATAGTCAGCACCAGAAAGATCAGCGATAAAGGTTAATCGTTCATTGTCGTATTTGACTTTATCTAACTCAATTTGTTGTTCACCACTAGACAGGGAAGCATCAAGCTTTGTGCCTTTTTCTAATCCCAGATCAAAATCGATTTGGTTTAGAGTTAGTTGATAATTACCGACAAGATTATCTAGGCCACGATCATGAATTTGCGTTTCTTTACCCTGCAGCCAAACACTGTAAATTTTTCCGCTGTCGAACAAGTCACCTTTGGATATCACAAAGTCAGCTTTGTAACCCGGCTCTAATTTACCCGCTATGTCTGAAATGTTAGCCATCTCAGCTGGATTGGTTGTCAAGGCTGCTAAAGCATTTTGCTTTGATAATCCAGCGTTAATTGCTTTACGGATATGCTTCCAGAATGCTTTTTTATCACTTCCAGATAAGGTGAAAGCAAATGAGATATCAGCTTTTGCTAGTGCCGCTGGATTTGATGATGCACGTTCCCAATGTCTTAACTCTGCAAGTTTGACATCTTTTGCTGCGTCACTATCCGCCACATTAGGGGCATCAGGAAACTTTAATGGTAAAATGATTGAGTAATTTAAGGCTTTGATTTCATTGATTCGGCTGTATTCATTACCTGTACCCACGATCGTAGGTGTCAAATCAAACTCTGCTAATTCACGAGCTGCACGCAGCTGGTTATTAAGGTTATTGGTTTCGAAAATAATGTGTTGTTTGTGTAAATTTCCTAGTTTTTCATAGGCAGCATTAAATTCGATTTCATTTGGTTGTGAAATCGTGCCCGGTTTGTTGTAATTTTCTTTATACCAATTAGCGTCTGAAAGCGTTTGACGGATTAAAGCGATACTGCCCATTAGCGAACCGGGGTAGTCCTGCTTTGAGCTCCCTTTGTTGAATGACATAAATTGATGGCTTCGAGCTTGGTAAATCACCTTGTTTGGAATGTCATTTTCCAAAGATAAGCTTACGCCACGGCCACGAAAGATACCGTCTAACTTTGCCGATTGAACACTGGTAAAGCCATTGTTTATCCATGTTTTGGCGCTTTTTTCATCTGGCTTAATATACGAAAACCATTCTTTTTCAGCATGGATAGCATCATTTGAAGCATTGCCACCTATGCGGTCATTAAAATAAATAGGCTTAGTTTGCTTGGTTTCTGGAAAGCTATAGTCGATACCGTATTGAGTATATGGGTCAATAAAACCGGGATAAATGGTATAGCCAGATAAGTTAATTTCTAGCGCCGCTCTGGGGATATCATTATCTTCAATAATGGCTTTAACTCGGTCGTTTTCGACCAGCAATGTAGCGTTTTTAACAACTTTACCCGGAGCAACAAAAATATTGGCGTGAGTCAGAGCGGTAAGTTTATTGTTCGCATTTGGAGTAAGGACACTGGCGAAACTGGATGATGACATTACGACTAGCGCACTGGCGCTTATCACTTTGTTAATATTTATCATTTTTCCGTGTGATGTTTGTTGTAGGTTGAGCTAGGATACTGCAAAGGCAATAAGGAAAAGAAGTTTTTTTGTAACTTTTTATTATCAATAAAATTGTTCTAAATATTTCAAAAAAATAAGGCATAAAAAAGCTCGATATTAAATCGAGCTTCATTGTTGTAAGCAATAGTGAAAACTGAATTACTTAATCAAGAATTCTTCTATATTTCGGCCGTTATCAATTTCATTCTTGAATACAGTTGGCATTCTGCCTTGTCCGGTCCACTGAATAAGTTGTCCATCAACAGTGATTTCATATTTAGGTGGACGAGGTGCACGTTTTTTAGGAGCGGCTTTTACTGCACCAAGATCTTCTACAGATAAACCAATCGCTTCCATTTGCTGGCGAATTTTTTCAATTTCAGCATCTCTTTCAGCGTTTGCTTTTTTGAGTTCTTCTTCTAACTGCTCACGTTCAACAATGATTTTTTCCAGTTTAACTGCTACTTCTTTTAATTCTTCAACTGAAAGCTCTTTTACTGAAGCTTTAAATCTACGACCATGAGTTAATATTTCTAAAAAATCGTTCATTACTCGCATTCCTATTTATATTTCATTAAATATTTTTACATATTAATAATGCATTTGAATTGGGTCAACTGAATCTTAAATATCATTTTTGTTTTTTTAGACCGGTCACTACTGATTCTGTTTTAAATCAGGATTAAGGTTTATTTAGAAACGCAGGATTTGCTATTAAATGCATTTTAAAACAGTGAAATATATCTTAAAGTTTTAATTTTAGAGGAAAGCTTACAAATCTAATGCTTTAATTACAGATGCAATAATGTAAATAGGATCTAAAAATGGCTTCAGGTACTTCAAGAACTCAAGTTGGTAGCGTAGAAAATCTGCAATTGCATAACTTAGCTCACGGACAAGATCGAAAAGCTAAAGTAAGCGTTGAGTTACAAGGTAAAACGGTTGCTTATGAAGTTACAGTGCGAAGAGACGTAGATAAGTTAAATGTACTTTGTAAATACTGCAAGAGTGGATTTATTGATCGCACAACTAGCTCCACCATTCAAGAGGGGGAAAGGACATTAAAAGCCTATGTCGTTTCATCTGAAGCGCTGGATAATAGATCGTTTTTTAGCACTTTTTATACACTGGGTATGGAAGAAAAACAAAAAGCTATTGAAGCCTGTTCGTCAGATAAGATGGTTCAACTATTAGCTGATCCAAAAGTTAAATTAGAAGGTGATGTTGTTGTTTATATTCTTGCTAATCTTTTAGTTGATAATGGACATAAGTTAAAAGAAGTTGCTTCTAAAAGCCCTTTAGCGATATCTAGACTTATTTCAACAACAGAATGGCAACAGCAATCTTGCAGCGTTAAAAAAAGCTTATTAGCTCAATTAACAAAAGAACAATTGCAAAATGTTATGAAACAAGCTTCTGACGAAGAAAGGTTAAAAATAGTCAATGTTCTTTTTGATCCTGAAATCGACGATGATTTTGTGTTAATAAGTAACACGATTGCTTCACCTGAACCTTTAAGCACTGAACAATTATTAAATCTTAGCCATGAAAAACTATCAGATATTTTTGAAGACATTAAGTCATACGGTGGCTTAATTGACAAATTAACTACAGATGAATTGAAACAACTTCTAGATATTCTTACTGAGCCACATAAAAGTGAAGTTGTTAGCATTGCTATTAAAAAACTAGAAAGCCCTATAGAAAAAGCTCGACTGGCGTTATTAGTTCAGCATTCTAAACCTTCAGCAGAGTGGGCTTCTGTTTTAGAAAGCTTTGAAGAAAGTATGTTTGAAGAGTTTTTTGAACATCTTCTGAGCGGTAAATTTGGAGACAAAGAACACCTCAAAGAGATACTTAAGGTTATAGTAAAAAATGATAAATTAAGACACCAATTATTAAATGGTGGATTGTCACAATTAAGTCGTAGTACAAAAAATGTTTTGGGGGTTCACCTAGATACAGAGTCTACCAAGTTATTATTGGAAGAGTCTATTTCGAAACAATTATCGGTTTCTGAATGTGCCTCTCTTTTGGTGATTAAGCGAAGTAAACGAACGAATTCATTTGCTGAGACTAAAAAAAGGTTTGAGCTGGAAGATTTAAAAGGAACTTGCTCCTTTGAAGTGGAAGATATTCAGCGTGTTTGGAAATCCGTTGCAGCTGATAATAATCAATGGGCAGCTTTGCTTTATGTCTGTCAGCCTACGGTTTCAAAACAAGTTGTGATTTCTTTAATTGAGCAGAGTTCAGAAGGAGGAAGAAACCCGACTTATCCCTTTCCTTATGGTGCCGATGTAACATTTCGTCACCCTGAGGATGCATTGCAGCTTTACCCAAAGTTATCCGAAGAAACATGGTTAACTTCATTGTTATACCCTAGTAATATGCTCCAAGTTCGGGGCGCATACTCATATGCAAGAGATATACGTCCACTACTAAGCCATATAGACAGAGAAGAAGTCAGTGCTTTATTTCAAAAGCATCCAGAGTTAGAAACTCAAGCACTAATAGTGAGACAATTATCTCCAGAGCAAGTTGGCCAATTTTTATTTGATGATAGGCCTGATTTTGAACAATTTATTTCACTTCCTCCATCGATTCAACTTGATTTATTGGCTAAATCCGATGGATTAACTCTGACCGTAACAGATATGCTTAGCAAAGCTAGTCAGGAAAAAGCTAAGAATTTTAAAGCTCTTCAAACGGAGTTTTACAATCGGTTTCAGCAACGGAAACTTAGAGAGTCTGCAGATTTGATTGCTGCTTTTGAATATCATACTGAAGAAGCATTACAGCTGATGAGTCAACTAACTCCAGAGAAACAGTTCGAACTATTGAATATGATTTTTCTGTTATACACAGATAGAGCTAAATCTTTTATTAAATCATTAAATCAATCGCAAACGTTTATTCAGTTGGTATGCGAGAATATGGACGCTTCACTTTCCATTCTTAAAGGAATTTATGATAGAGATACATTCGAATTTTCATTATATGTATATGAAATTCCGACGAAACAGCGTGAAGAACTCAAAGGCATGCTTGAATCGAAGTATCCAGCACTTAGAGGGAATCTTGATTCCTATTTTAACGATGCTAACTAATAGAAAAATTTTCCTTAGGGTTAACGTCAGAAAGATAACGGAAAAGGCGTTATTGATATTCCCCCTATCTAATTAAGTTTTCCTTTTTTGTGAAGTGATGAGAAAACTCATTTCAATAGTACTCGCACTTAACCAACAAGGTTGACGTTTACGTTAACTAGCATTAAAGTGTTGTCAATTCCCATTGGCTTTATGCTGATGATACTTAAAAAGACATTCTTCTGTTAAGGAAACTCCATGAAAGTATTGGTACCCGTCAAGCGCGTCGTTGATGCCAATGTAAAAGTCAGAGTGAGTGCTGACAATACAAAGGTAGAAACCGCTAACCTAAAAATGGCCATAAATCCATTTTGTGAAATTGCAGTAGAAGAAGCAGTAAGATTGAAGGAAGCTGGTATTGCTACTGAAGTAGTGGTGGTCAGCGTTGGCCCTAAAGTGGTTCAGGAGCAAATCCGTACCTCTATGGCGTTAGGAGCTGATAGAGGTATTCAGGTTGAAACAGATGCTGAGCTGGTTCCACTATCTTTAGCCAAAATTCTTAAAGCCGTTCAAGAAAAAGAAAATGCTGAAATTGTTATGTTTGGTAAGCAGTCTATTGATGGCGATAATAACCAAACAGGGCAAATGTTTGCTGCATTAACGGGAATGCCGCAAGCGACTTTTGCATCTGAAGTGAAAATTGAAAACAATCAAGCAATCGTTACTCGTGAAGTTGATGGTGGTTTACAAACTTTATCAATGCCATTGCCTGCGGTAGTGACAACAGACTTACGTCTTAATGAACCAAGATATGCCAAGTTACCTGATATCATGAAAGCAAAGCGTAAGCCTTTAGAAGTGATAGCTATTGATGACTTAGGCGTTGCTCTTAAAGAGCATCAAACAGTACTGAAAGTGAATGCTCCCGCAGCTCGTGAAGCTGGTGTGATGGTTTCTTCTGTTGAAGAGCTAGTGGAAAAACTACAGAACGAAGCAAAGGTGATCTAAATGGCAATTTTAGTATTAGCAGAACACGATAACGCAAGTTTAAAACTAGAAACAGCTAAAACAGTTGCTGCAGCCAATGCTTTACCTGGTGATGTGCATGTTTTGGTTGTAGGTCACCAAGCTCAAGCCGCTGCTGAAGCGGCTAAAAGCCTGTCTGGTGTAAGTAAGGTAATTTTACTGGATGATGCTGTTTATGCATCACAGTTGGCTGAGAATGTATCTAAAGCTGTTTTAGACATTGCATCAGATTACGATTACATTCTGGCTACCGCTACGACTACAGGTAAAGATGTATTACCAAGAGTTTCAGCACTGTTAGATGTTGCTCAAATTTCTGAAGTCGTTGAAGTGGTTTCAGAAGATACTTTTGTTCGTCCTGTATACGCAGGTAATGCGATGGCAACGGTACAATCACACGACGCTAAAAAAGTGATGACGGTTCGTGCGAGTGCTTTTGATGCCGTAGCCAATGATGGTAATGCCGAGTTGGTTACTTTGTCGAATGCTATTGAGGCGAGCACGAAGTTTGTTTCTCAAGAGTTAACTGAGTCAGAGCGTCCTGAATTAACCAGTGCTGGTGTGATTATTTCAGGTGGTCGTGGTATGGGAAGTGGTGAAAACTTTGCCATTCTTGAACAACTGGCCGATAAATTAGGTGCTGCGGTTGGTGCATCACGTGCAGCGGTTGATGCTGGCTTTGTTCCAAACGATATGCAGGTTGGTCAAACGGGTAAGATTGTCGCTCCAGATCTGTATATTGCAGTAGGTATTTCCGGTGCGATTCAACATCTAGCTGGTATGAAAGATTCAAAAGTGATTGTGGCTATCAACAAAGACCCTGAAGCGCCAATTTTCCAAGTTGCAGATTATGGTTTAGAAGCTGATTTATTTAAAGTGCTTCCAGAACTTATTGAGAAACTCTAAATTTTCGTAATTTATTGAAATAAAAGCTCTATCTTAATCTGTAGATAGGGCTTTTTTGTTTTAAGGGTTAACATTATTTAATTACGTTTCTGACAAATTAGTCGTTATGCTCTGACATTACTTATGTTCTACAAAAGTAAGAAAGCTGTATGACGATACTTTCCTATGCTGATTCACCGTTATCTATTTTCCCACCTGTATTGGCCATTACTCTAGCTATAATAAGTCGTCGAGTTTTACTCTCTTTAGGTGCTGGTATCATTGCTGGTGGTTTGTTGATTTGCAATTTTTCAGTGCTGCATGCAGCGAAATACATAGGTGCAACAGTTATAGGTTTATTTTGGAGTAACGGCAATATCAATACTTGGAACATTTACATTCTATTGTTTCTAATTTTGTTAGGTTTGATGACAGCCGTTATGACCGTCAGTGGAAGTGCAAAGGCATTTGCACAATGGGCACAAAAGCGGGTAAAGAATCGTCGTGACGTTAAAGTGCTCACTATGATGCTGGGAATTGTAATTTTCATTGATGATTATTTTAATAGTTTAGTCGTAGGCTCTGTCGCGCGTCCTTTGACGGATCGATATAATATTTCCAGAGCAAAACTGGCTTATGTATTGGATTCTACAGCTGCACCAGTATGTGTAATTTCACCCGTTTCAAGCTGGGGGGCGTACATTATTGCATTAATTGGTGGCATTTTAACTAGTCATGGCATCCATAATATGAGTTATTTGAGAGCATTTGCCACGATGATCCCTATGAACTTTTATGCCATTTTCTCTTTGTTATTGCTGTTTTGTGTTTGCATGTTCGGACTTGATGTCGGCTCTATGAAACAACACGAATTGAATGCTCAAAGAGGAGAGCTATACGATCCAATTAAAGGGACTCCACCTGGCAGCATTACTGAATTGCCAGAAGAACAAAACGGGAAAGCATCTGGGTTGTTTATCCCAATAGGAGTATTAGTTTTCGCTACTGTTTCGTTTATGATATTGACTGGCAGTCAACAACTTCATTCGGATCACCTTGCTTTTTCATTGATCGGGGCGTTCGAAAAAACCAATGTCAGTTTATCCTTAGTACTCGGCTCTACGGTTGGATTGAGTGTGGCGTTGTGGTTTGCCATAAAGCAGAAAATGCCAAAACAAAAAATTTGTTTGGCATTAATGGATGGGTTTAAATCCATGCTGCCTGCACTTTATATTTTGGTGTTTGCTTGGACAATTTCTGGAATAATTGGCCAATTAAACACTGGGAAATATATGGCGAGTTTGGCTTCGAGTAGTATTCATTTCTCATTGTTGCCGGCAGCTATGTTTGTTTTGGCTGGGATCACTTCATTCGCGACAGGAACAAGCTGGGGGACATTTGGTATCATGCTTCCAATTGCAGCGGATATGTCGATGGGAACTCATGTATCTATGATGCTGCCAATGCTGGCTTCAGTGCTTTCAGGTTCTGTGTTTGGTGACCATTGCTCTCCTATTTCAGATACCACCATTTTGTCTTCGACTGGTGCCAGCTGCCATCATATAGATCACGTTACGACTCAATTACCATATGCGTTGATGTCTGCCACGATCACCATGTTTGGGTATTTAGTATTAGGGCTAACAGAATCCGTTATTTGGGGGATTGCCACTTGCTCTGTTTTATTTATTGGTTTGATCGCAATATTGAGATATAAAGCTTCTAAGTCATGATATGAATTAAGTTTCTTGTTATCATTTCGCAACGATAATAAGAAAGGACCCTAGGCTATGGCTCAGCTTTATTTTTATTACTCTGCAATGAATGCAGGAAAATCCACTTCTCTACTTCAATCATCTTATAATTATCGCGAACGGGGAATGAACACCTTAGTGTTAACGGCAGCTATTGATGACCGTTATGGTGTAGGCAAAGTGGCATCACGAATTGGGCTTGAGACAGAAGCTAACATTTTTGGCGCTGATTCAAATTTAATCGAACTTGTAGATGCATCTTTAAAAGACCAAGACATACATTGTATTTTGGTGGATGAAAGTCAATTTTTAACTAAAGGGCAAGTTAAACAGTTAACTCATGTTGTCGATAACATGGATATTCCTGTGTTGTGTTACGGTTTGAGAACCGACTTCCAAGGAGAGTTGTTTACTGGTAGTCAGTATTTATTGGCTTGGGCTGATAAATTAGTAGAGCTCAAAACCATTTGTCATTGTGGCCGTAAAGCTAATATGGTGGTTCGACTTGACGGAAACGGTAATGTCATGAAAGAAGGTGAGCAAGTTGCGATTGGTGGCAATGAAAGCTACGAGTCAGTTTGTCGTAAGCATTATAGAGAGTTTATTTGGGATCAGTGATTCCTTTGAGAATAATATTCCTGAAACTGTTTTTGGGTTTCAGGAATTGAATGATCATTTTCAGAGTGATCGATTAGAACCCTCCCTAGCATAATTACTACCCAGTAATCATAAAAACTCCAAAAGAGCTTAGTTGCGCATTCAAATTCAACTCTATTAGATAAATTCAATTCTGAATGTGACTCTAGATAGTCAGTAACGATTAGGTTTTTATCACTTTCACTGAAATCGTGGTTTGCGATTAAAGAAGCTAGTTCAAACAGTGGGTGAGATTGGCAAGCGTACTCGAAATCTATGCAAATTAAATGTTCATTATTAATGAGTATATTATCTGGATTTAAATCCCTATGACAAAATTGAAGCTTAATATTTAAGCTTTCTATTTCATTTACCCATTTTTGAATCATAGACTTTTGAGCATCCAGTTTTGCTTTTAGCTGTTTCCATTGCTCGTATTCAGTTAATAAACCAGAGTTACTACTTTCAGACAGTTTATATGAAATAGACTCTGTTTGTTGTTGATAAACACGCCATTGACTTTCGCAAGTGATCGATTTTTTAGGTAAGGGCAGGGAAGCAAGTTTATTGAGAAGTAGCTGAATATCTTCTATGCCATAGCTTTTATTTTCAGGCTGTGGAAGATATTCACTTAGGTAATACTCATAATCTTGGCTTACCCAAAACAGCTTAGGTGCAAGTTTTGCTTGTTCGGCGATTTTCCAACACTCGATTTCATTTTCTCTGTCACAAATAAAGCTGGATTCTCTAGAATTGACTCTTAAAACGTAATCTTGTTTATGAGTGCGGATTAAATAATTTCGATTACTTTTGCCTGCGGTAAGTGTGCTGATCGACGTAATATCAGCACTAATATTGAGCATTGTGGGTTGTTCACAATGCCCTAGTGCTTTCAAAACTTCTGTAGGAAATACATTCATTAAACTGAGGCTTCAGCCATACCTTGCTTCAAAGAGTCTTTCCATTGCATATAACCAATTACCGCTAGGATAAGATATAAACCAAAGAGCACAGACGTTAGTATCAATTCTTTATTTATGTAGAGATAAATGGAAACTGAATTTATTACCAGCCAATATAGCCAGTTTTCCAACACTTTTTTCGCTACTAGATAAGTCGTGACTACAGCGAAACAGGTGGTGGCGGTATCTAAGTAAGGGTATGAAGCATGGGTGTGATTCGCCATGAAATAACCTAAGATAACTGAAACAAAACCTGTGACAGCAATAATGTGAAAATGTGTTTGCTTAGACCAAGAAACAACTTTAACGCCATGGCTATTATTTCCGCCTTTAGTCCACATCCAATAGCCATAAACTGCCATCGCGATGTAGTAAAAGTTCAGAACAGAATCCATTAATAGGGAGACTTTCCAGAAAATAATGGTGAAAATGAGTGAGCTAGCAAACGCCGCAGCCCAGCACCAAATATTTTGTCTCATTGCCAGAACTAAGTAAGCGATGGCAAGAATAACTGCTACGGCTTCCCAATTGGTCATTACAGCCATTTCAGACTGAATTTTTGTAAGTATTTCCATGGTTATCCAGAAGTTAGGTTAATCACTCTTTATGGGAAAGGTCGAGCTCTGAGCCAATGAATTTACATACAAATACGGCTTTGCCCCATTTTGCATGTGCGGCTTCCATTTCGGTCGCTAACATACTCATGACTTCTTGATAATCACCACAAACTTGCGTGGCCATTGCATTGGTTGTGCGAGTAATGTTCGGATAATTTCGTAGTCGCTCAATAAACCACTGGATAGGTTCTAAGTAGTTTTCATTAAACGGATACATGCTTATTTCAGCGGTTAGTTTCATGATTAGTTTCCAAGTAATTTAACATTACATCTAATTCGGTGTAGAGATCGATAAGAGCAATAGTGCGGTAAGGCAACCGTCCGTTACAGGATGTAACGGTCGTGAGTACATGGACGTACGCTTCTGTTGCCGTGCGGACTATTGCTCTTTTACATCAGATCAAACTAGTAATTAAAACTTGATATTAGCGGTTACACCAAATGCACGAGGGTCACCAAAACGAATGTATTGTTTTTTCACCCAATCTTGATCTGGCTCGTTACCAAAGAAGAAACCACGAACACCGTATTGCTTATCAAATAAGTTACGTCCCCAAAGGTAAACGCCCCAGTCATCGGTTTCATAGCCAACTCTTGCATTGAAAATTTGGTAACCTTTTGATTTAGAGTCGTTACTATCAGAATAGAAGAACTTACTTTTACCACTGGTATTCAAGTTAACAAAAATACCATTATCAGCACGATAAGTCGCACCTAAGCTGTTTGTGACTTTAGGAGCGTGCGCAAGCTCACGGCCAGATAAATCGATAACTTTGCCGCGTTTGTCTTTATAGCTGTAATCGCCATAGGTTGCACGTAATAAACCTAAGCTTGCATATAGCTCTAGGTTGTCAGTCGCTTGCCACTTAGCATCAACTTCTAAACCATAGTTGCTTGAGTTACCAGCGTTCTCTGTATAAAGAATGAAACGATCTGGGCGATCTGGATCTTGCTCAGATGCAGAAACTTGCTGATCATGTCTATCCATATAGAACAAAGCGATATTAGTGTTTAAAGTATTTTCCAACCATCGCGATTTAAGACCTAATTCATAGTTATATAACACTTCAGTGTCGAATTGTTTTTTATCTTCAAACCCCTCAGGCAGACTCATGTTAAAACCACCAGCCTTGTAACCTCGAGCAATACGGAAATAAGTGCTGTGCTCATTGGATAAAGTCTTACTTAGCGATACGTGGCCACCCCACATATTTTCTGATGGAGAAAATGTCTCTTTTTTACTATCAGAGTAGTCACTGTTGCGACGTTCAAATCGCAGACCGTTAGACAGGCTGTATCCATTACCCAAATCCGTATCAATTTGTGCAAACACTGCATAATTGCTGGCTTCATAATCAGAGTCGATACTCCCACGGCCACCGTTATAAACATCAAACTGGCTATTATCTTCTTTGAGGTTCATGGCGTAAACACCCACCAACCAATCAGTCGAATCAGCGAAGATCCGGCCCGAATCCTTTGAAGTTAAACGAAATTCTTGCGATATGGTTTTACGGTTACCCGTTTTGTCCCAAATAGCATTGTATTCACATGGTTTATCACCACATTTACGGCTTTCCCAATATTTGGGGTTTGCCCAATCACTATCATAAGCGTGTTGGTGCTTGCTATCTGCAAAAGAGGTAATGGACGTAATGTTAAAACCAGCAGTACCAGTATGGTTTATTTTAAGGCTTGAGCCTGTGGTACGTTGGCTATCTTTACCCGGCTTGTCACTTAAGGTGTTAAAGCCGTTGTTATCAAGTGTCCAAGCGTCATAACCATTGTCGAAGTTGGCATGTAAAACCGTTAAATCTGCGGTGGTATCTTCATTAATCAACCAACGCAGTTTCATGCGGCCTGAGAATTCATCACGCTTGTTAGTATCATCGCGATTCAAGAAAGTGTTATCTCTAAAGCCATTTTGATTGTGTTGCTGAATCGAAACACGATAAAGCACCGAATCAGAAATAGGACCAGAACTAAAACCGCTAAAAGTGCGTAGGTCATCATTACCTAGCGATAGTTCAGCACCATGTTCAAAAACATCACTAGGGTCATTACTTTTTAGATAAATAAGGCCTGCTAATGCATTAGCGCCATAACGAGTACCTTGAGGACCTCTCAACACTTCAACCTGTTGTAAGTCGTACATGCTAGAAACCATGCCCAAGCCAGAAAGATCGATGTCATCAATGACATAACCCACAGATGAGTTTGGCGCACCTTTGTAATCCTCTTGCTCACCTACACCACGGATTTGAAAATAGCGTGGGCGAGAAGTCGCACCTGACCAGTTAAAGTTGGCAATAGAATTAAGCACATCTTCAAAATGTTGATCGCCTTCATCTTCTAACTGCTTGGCATCAATAATGGTTGCGCTTGCGGGCAAAGTAAGTAAATCGTTATTACGAAAGTCTGCAGAGACTTTAATAACTTCGATATCATCATTTGAATTAGTTTTAGCGATTGCTTGTCCACATAAAGTTGTAGATATGATCAATGCAAGCGGAGATAATTTTTGTTTTAAAGCTTGGTTTAACATGGGACCTCAAAAATATTCTGAGATCCGGCATTCGGTAAGCGATGTGAAAGTGCAAGTTTTACGACTACTCTAAATGACATGAGAGTATTCATATCATCTTTTATGGTCAATTAGCTCATTCCTACGCCGGTATAAGCCGGATCAGGTTCTAAGGGTTTAATCTCAGTTTGCAAAGCTCAATCAAGCTTTACAAACACCCCTTGGCGAGGGAAATTATATATGAAAACAAAACAAAAATTGAGACAAATGTTGCAAAAATATGAATAAAAATGGCTTTGTTGGTTTAAATGTGAGCAGTTGTTCGATTTTGATTGAAATGAGAGGTTTGTTTAGTGAAAGCTGCTTTCATAGATTAATCAGAAATCATCAGCGTCACTCCTGCGTATGCAGGAGTCCAGTGACTTTTTTTGATTTTAATAAAGGCTCTGGATACCTGCCTTCGCAGGTATGACACAAAAGCTTATTACAAGTTTTTCCGCCTCAAGAGGCGAGAAAATAAGCCCTAAATGATTAAATTAAAGCTGGAATACCTTTAATCATACCAACGGCAAGCATTGCTGCTAAGCAGATAACGAAAGCCAAAGTAGGGATAACTACACGGTCAGCAAATGAAAGCTGTTTTGGTCTTTCTTTATCACCAATTAATCCATTGTTATCCAAAAGCATGGTTAATGCCCAAGCGAGAACAGGGTTAGCCACAAAAGCTGCAAAAATACATATACCAGCCGCTTGGCTACTTACGCTGTCTTTCACCATTTGCAAGCCCGCTTCAAGTAGCGGTAAGAATACCCCAACAAGCAATGCAATAGACATTACTGGTCGCCAAACCGCTACATCCATTGGGTAACCAAGAATTGCTACCACAATACACAACAGTCCAAGTAAGATCGCACCAGCAGGAATAGGGCGTTTGGCAATCGCCGCAGGGATCATATACGTTCCCCAAGATGAAGTGATATTACCGCCACCGACAGCTGTTCCTACAATTTGGCGCAGTGAACAGGTGGTCATGGTATCGTCAACGTCCATCAACACTTTATCGGTGCCTTTAGGGTAGTTAAGCTCTTGGAAAATGCGGTGCCCCAAGAAATCAGGTGACCACATAGCTACAGCCAAAATGGCAAATGGCAGAGACGCAATAAAGTGTTCAGTATTTGGTAATCCTAACTGCCAACCGGTTTCAGTAGACCCCCACCAATAGACTGGGTTTAAATTAGGTAATCCCGGTGCTGTAACAAATTGTAGATCAAGCCCTGCACCAAGAACAAAAGCGATAACAATAGCGGTTATAGAACAAAGCGGTATCGCAAGCCAGCGTTTTTCAATTTTGGCTAAAAATGCATAAAGCACCACATTGATAAGTAAAATAACAAACGCTACATAAGATAAAGAGTAATCTAAAGCGTGCTTGGCTTGAAGCCCTGCAGACCAATCAAATAAAGAAGTGATCTGCCCTTTAGCCCCCATAAAACCAAGGTAAACGAGAAGCCCGCCGGCAACGCCACTGCTGGTGAGGTTAACGAGTCGAGAGCCCCCCTTAAGCCAGCTAAGTATTAGCCCGAAAACGCCAATCAAAATGGCTAAAGCGAGAGGATGTGCTCCTGCTAGAGCAATAGTACCAATGAGAGGGATCATTGGACCATGGTTACCACCGAGGTTAGCTCTAGGGTTAATAAAGCCCGAACTTAACACGCAAAATAGTAGTGCAGGGATAAGCATTTCAACGCGCATAACTTGAATAGCAAAGTCCGCACCTAGATTAACGTGTGGCCATTTTTCTGTTAATCCAGCAGCCCATGCCGCCATTACCGCTGAATACATTACGGTAATACCAATAGTACCAGCGATGGCCGGAACAAGATCTTCCCATTCAAAGCGGAAATCACGGCCGGGTAAGTTAAGCCCCCAACGGCGAGGCTTCATAATTTTTAGCTCGTTTTCAAGGTAGTCGCTTCTGGTTTCAAACTCAGAAGCAGGTCGATGTAGCTCTTGATAGCTTGCATCGTCCACGTTTTGATTGTTCATTTTATTATCTGACATAAATAGTATTGCTCCCAGAAGTTTAAACTGAGATGTTCTCACATTCGAGAATACATAAAATTAAATTGGTAATACCAATTTACCTGTGACAATAGTAACAAATGAAATGGTGTAGCATCGGTATCGAAATCACAGCTTAAAAGATTGGTTGGAAAAAATTGGGATCTTGCTAACAAAACTGTGAGTTATTAGTTTGATATGGCTTTGTAATAGAGGGGGGGTATGAGGCTTGAGTTGAGATTTAAAATGACATAAAAAAAGCGACTTCAAAGAAGCCGCTTTAGATTATAAGAAAAAGAGTTCTCTTAGAACTTTTGCGTGTAATTTGCTACAAAAGTACGACCGTAGATGTTGTAAAGGCTAGCATCGAAGTCGTTGCTTGAGTCTAAAACAGGATCTCTGTCAGTTAGATTACGAATACCAAAGCTGAACTTACCTTCCCAATCAGTACTATAGTTATAGTTGAAATCCATAGTGGTTTGAGAGCTTAAGTGACCGCTGCTTACACCTTTAACCGTACGCTCATATTGGCTATGAATGTACTTAGTGATTAGAGATGCGCTGTGGTTGTCCATGTTCCAATCAATAGTGAATGCTGCTCTTAGCTTTGGTAAACCGTTACGACCAATCTTATCAACTACTGGACCACTGAAGAACTCTTCTTCTTTATAGTTCAGTACATAACTTTGATCATAAACGAAACCAAACTCACCGAATGAAGTTTCAATATCAGTATATGCAATATTTAAATCGATACCTGAAGTCTTAAGGCCTTCACCGTTTACTAGAGGAGTTTCTGCAGAGTCGATCTTACCATTAGGGTTATCGCCTACACGCTTAAGTTTACCTTGTTTAAGGTTTCCATAACCAACTTCTCGCTCTTGCTCTAGTAATGCATCAAGAGAGATAAATTGGATAGCATTTTTAATATCAAGATTGTAGTACTCTACTTTAGTACTAAGTTGATCAGTAATGCTCCAGATAACACCTAAGTTTACGAAGTCAGATTTTTCTGCTTCTAACTTATCATTCGCTTTACGAGTAACATCGTATTGCTTGGCTTTACACTCGCTTACAGGAGTTTTAGAAGCTTCACAGTAATGGTAATCGGTAGCTGAATCAGAGCTGAAAGAATCTGCTGCATACAAATCAGTTAGAGATGGAGCACGGAAACCTTTACCCCAAGATGCACGAATAACAACATCTTCAAGAGCTTGGTAACGTAGACCTAGCTTTGGTGTAGCTGCTGAACCAAAGTCACTATAGTCATCATAGCGAAGAGCCATGTTGAATTCTAAGTCATCAGTAATTGGAGCAACTGTTTCCATGAATGCAGCAATAACTTCACGATCACCACCTGAACCATTACCAGACGAACCGATTACATCCCCTGCAGCAGTTTGAGCATCTACATCAGCCACATAGTCATATTTAAGTGCTTCAGCACCGAAATACCAACCAATCATGCCGCCGCTTAGGTCAATGGCTTCGAAGTTGATGCCAGCGTTAATGCTGTGGAACTTCATGGTGTCACGTTTTAGAGTATCGTGACGGATTTTGGCAATAACGTCTGCTGAATTGCCTTCTGGACCAAACTTAAACTCACCAGATTCAACTAACTTCTCAACGGTAGGGCGATGTACATAGCCTTTGCCGTAAGCGTTGTTTTCTTGAAGAGTATAGTGATAGTTTACATCCCAACCAAAGTCATCATGCTCGCCAATAATGGCAAGTTGAATGTCAGTGCTGTAGTCAACGGTTTCAGTGTCACGGGTACCAACATCGGTGAAGCGGTAGAATACACGACCGTCAGTTTTGTTTTTCCCGATACCTGTGAACTTACCATCTTCGTCGTAGTTTCTGATGTTAACTGCACCAGCTTTTACACCAAAATGACCTGCAGCAGGCGCAAAGCGACCAAAGGTCTCGTTACGAGCAAATAGGCCTTGACCTTCGAAACGTAGTTCGTCTGTGATTTCATATTCACCACTTACATAACCTGCAGTGTAACTACGAGCAGCGTGGTCAGCGGCTTCTGCGGTATAGTCATAACCACAGATAAAATCGCCACCGCCGTAATCGAATGTGCGGCCGCCATCAACCATTTTAGGGTTGTTACAAGCTTCTAGAGGACGAAATTGACCATCTTTATCTCGGAAGTTTCGAGCATACGCAGAAATACCAGTGGTATCATTAAATTTTTCTGCTTTGTGGCCTGTAGCGCGAGAGTAGAAACGATCGCGTTGGAAAATGATGTCACGGTTTAGATGTTCGAATGAGAAAGAAACATTACCACGCTCACCAGATGCACCACCAACGATGTGTGCTTTCCACTCATCACCACCTTCTTTAATTGGGCGAGTACCAGTAACAGAGAATTCTAGACCTTCAAAATCTTTACGAAGAATAATGTTAACAACACCAGCGATTGCGTCAGAACCATAAATAGCAGATGCGCCATCACTTAGTACTTCAATGCGCTCAATCGCTGCAGTAGGGATCAAGTTCAAGTTTACTGACGTACCACCTAGAGTCGGAGAGCCAGGCATACGCTTACCGTTTAAAAGTACAAGAGTACGATCTGAACCTGCACCGCGTAGGTTGATAGCTGCTTGAGATTGTGCTGAGCTACCAGAGCGCTCTGAGAAAGAACCGAAAGAGTTTAAGTTGCTGCCTCTTAGTAGGTCACTCGCACTTAGAGCACCAGTTTTTTCGATTGCAGCTGCATCGATGGTTGTTACAGGTGAAGAACCTTCTAGATCAGTTCTTTTAATACGTGAACCTGTTACTTCAATACGTTCTACTTTTTCAGAATCTTCTGCAGCGATTACATTTGCAGTAGACAATGTTGCGGATGTTGCACCAGCTATTAACGCGAGGCGTACAGCTTTGGCTAATACAGCATTAGCTTGCATTGTTATTTCTCCCTCAAAAACGAATTATTATTTAATTTTTTAGATTTTAAAATGTAATTTCAGGTTTATTTTGAAATAAAAATCTAATTACATTGACCCGAATATAATCACATTAAATTTTTATCGGCAACACTATGTATACAAAACAAACAATGAGCGTATTTAACAATATTGATAACAAATCATCGGTTGTTAATTATATTTGTTAACATTTGAGTGTGTTTTGAGCTAAATAAGATGGTTGGTAGGTATATATCACAATGAATATTGTGTTTTTGTTATAGTTGTTTTTAGTATGTTTTTTAATTAGGTCTAATATGTTTTTGATATGTTTTATTTGTTTTGATTAAATAAAATTATAATTAATGACTGTTTGATTGTTTTTTGTTCTCATTTTGGGTTGTGGAAGTTTTAAATAAGAAGAAAATTGCATTTTAAGAAAGGTGAATTGCTTGAATATACAGTCTTATTGACAAAAGAGTGATTCAATATTGAACCACTCTTTACTGTTAAATTAGTATTTAGAATTTAACATTTGCTTTCAGGAAGAAGAATCGACCAATAACGTCATAGGTGTATGGATCAGTGTTCGAGTCATTGTTACCTGAGTAGTATGGAGGCTGCTTATCAAATGCGTTCTTAATACCACCTGATAGAGTAACGCTATCAGTTAGAGAATAAGAACCTAGCATGTCATGATATACAACGCTGCCTACAGTTGGTGCGACACAGTCGGTTGGATCATCTTTACAAGCAAATGAATCCATTCCGTCAATGAAACGTACTGCATAAGTAGCAGACCAATCATCACTTGAAGCTTTAATGCTTAGGTTTGATTTAAGCTTAGCGTATGCACCTACACCACCAGTGATGTAGCCTTTATAGTCTACAGCGTTTCCATCTGGGTCAAACTCTTCAAAGTTGGTAAGGATAGAAGTGTCTAAGTTAGTTTTCCATTCTAGGCCCATTGCATCGAAGCCGTACGCCACGTTGACGTCAAAACCAGAAGTTTTAGCTGCACCAATATTTTGTAGACCGTTGTTAAAGGTAATGCGACCGGTTGAATCTAGGTTAATTGCCGCAGATTTACATAGTGCAGTACCTTGGTTGATCTTGTCACCAGAATCACTTAAACACTTATTTGCGATGTAGTTAGAATCAACTTTAGTGATTGCGTTAGTGATGTCGATATCGTAGTAGTCAACCGTTAACGATAGGTTTTCAACAAAGCTAGGCTCGATTACTACACCAGCGGTTAGCGTTTTCGCTTCTTCTGGAGTCAGTAATGGGTTACCACCAACGGTTACTTCAGCTTGGGTTTGCTTAGTAGCTTTATGCTTGATTTGGTCAAACGATGGTGAAGAACCGCCATATAGTTCGCTTACCGTTGGAGCACGGAATGCAGTAGAGCTTACACCACGTAGCATGATGCTATCGTTTAGGCGCCATGTTAAACCAAGCTTCCAAGTTTTATCAGAACCAAAAGTGCTGTAATCAAAGAAGCGAGCTGCTGCGCTTAGGTCAACTTGCTCAGCAAGTGGCATTTCACTTAGCAGTGGGATAGCAAATTCAGTGTAAGCCTCTCTTACGCTGAATGAACCAGAAGTCGGCTCAACACGAGGGTCGTTAGCAAGACCTTGAGCGGTTAATGAATCAGGCGTGTAGTATGCAGACTCTTTACGGTATTCAATACCTGATGCAAAACCAACTACACCAGCAGGAAGTTCGAATAATTCACCTGCAAAGTTAAATGCTGCGATATCTAACTCACTACCACCACTGTTCATTTCGGTGTAGATAAATGGTTTGATGCTGTCGCCTTTCCAAGAAGATTGTAGGAAAGGATCAAATTTCTTGTCTTTTACAGCTTTGTCGATAGCGCCTAAGTTGTGTAGGTTGGCTAGCTTATCAACTGAGTCGTTTTTACCTTTGTTGTAAGAAACGTCCCAAGTCATGCCGTTATCAAGCTCACCTTCAAGACCCAATACTAGACGAATGGTATCAACGTTTTGTGAGAAGTTACGAGTGCCTGATTCAACCATACGACGACCGTAGCTTACTTTCTCGCCGTTTTGTACGAAAGGAAGTAAGTCATCTGTCATCCAACCGCCATTCTTCTTAGGCATATAAACCCAAGGAGACTTGTTCCAAATTGGTTGTGGCGCCATTTGCTGAGTAGACCAACGCTTGGTATACATTGCTTCAGAGAAGAATGTCATAGTGTCAGTTAGCTCATACGTACCAGAGAAAGTCAGGTTAAGTCTTTCCATTGGTGTAGAAAGATAACTGTCTTTTGCGTAGTTATAACGGTCGTTGTTTTCACCAGAGCCTACAAATGGATGGTAATTGTCACCACGACCACTTACGTCAGCTTGTTTCTTTTTATCATCGTGATATTTGAATTCAGGCTTTCCGTCTTTACCTGCAACATATTTACCGTAGAAGCCAGAATCACCTACAGCAAAGATTTCATTGCCCTCTTTATCTTTACCTGATTTGGTAATACCGTGGTTTTTGTCGCCCCAGATGTGACCGCCTTGAGAATATGAAGAACCACCACAGAAAGTTGACTTGTTGCCTGGCTTACCTGTTTCAGCGATAGGGCAGTCAGAGAATTTACGGCTAGCTTGGCTTGCATCACCACGTTTAGTGTATTGAGCGTTGATAACAATGTTACCTTTCTCAAACGAGTTCCCTAAAGTGAAATCGATGCTAGATTCATTGGCATCATCGTGTCCAGATAAACCAGTTTGAGCATTCATCTCTAGGCCATCAAAATCACGTTTTAAAATAATGTTAACAACACCGGCAATAGCATCAGTACCATAAACAGCAGAAGCACCGTCTTTTAGGATTTCAACACGTTGTATCATTGAAACAGGGATGGTGTTTAAGTCAACGGTTGAAGCAGCACCAGTACCAGATGCAATCATACGGCGACCGTTAACAAGAATTAGTGTGCGGTTAGAACCTAGACCACGAAGGTTAATACGGCTGTTACCACCAGAGCCGTTGTTAATACCAGAGTTGGTCATAGCACCGCCAGCAGCGGTCATTTTTTGAAGCACATCATCAATAGATGTAGCCCCCGTTGCGCTGATAGCAGAAGCATCAATTGTGGTAACTGGGCTTGCAGTTTCCATATCGGTTCTTTTAATTCGAGAACCAGTTACTTCAATTCTTTCTACTTTAGCAGAAGAATCTTCAGCCATTACGTTCGAAACTGAAAATGCACCTGTAGTTGCACCTGCAATTAATGCTAAACGAACTGATTTTGCTAATACATGATTAGAACTCATTGTTTAACTCCCAATACATTGTTGTTTTATTTTTAGAATTTTTATGTTTCAACAAGTAACTTCTGGTTACTTAATTAAAACATAAACTAAATATATTTAACTTTGCAACATTGTTCTTACATTGATATTTGTATTCGCTATTAACATTTTATTAACGCACTGGGTGATTAATAATCTCTTTTGTATGATTATTTGTTTTCTAAGGTGGAAAGTATTTTTTTCTATATTAACTGGTCGTTAAACTAGCAATTTTTGTTTATTTTAGGTTAATTATGATGCTCAAAAGTTTTATATGTAATTATATTGTTTATTTTATAGATGTGATTTAAACGGTTTGTTTGATTAAGATTTGAGCTGATATTTTGTGTGTTTAAATATTTATTTAAATTAATTCCTTTTTATTTCACTTTTATATGGCTTGCGATAAATATTGTTAATATTTTTACGTCTCATTATTTTAGCTATGATGTTAATGTTTTGATGTTTCTCAGCTGCTTCTATACTGTTACATCTTTATTTCGTGACTCACTGCAATAATTTCTATTGAAAATCATTATCATTTGAAGTTTTTGTAGAGTATGATTTGCACAATAAAAATGATTCATATGTTCGTATACGAACAGGCTAGGCCGATAAAGTAAGGTAAGGTGCAATGAAGCTAAGCGAGCTTGAACCTGGAGACAGTGTTACTGTTTCTAAAATTGGTAACTCCAACTTGTCACAAACAATTAAAAGAAAGTTGTTATCAATGGGGATAACACCGCAGAGTAAAATAAAGCTGATCAGAAGAGCGCCGCTAGGCAGTGGTCTAGAGATAGAGGTCAGAGGATCTCGTCTTTGTGTGCGTAGCGAATTAGCTGATGCGATCGAGGTAATAAGATGAAGCCAACTTTCACTTGTGTAACCGTTGGTAATCCAAATGCAGGTAAATCAACATTATTTAATGCACTGACAGGCTCTAATCAACAAGTTGGAAATTGGTCGGGTGTAACGGTAGAAAAGAAAACCGGAAAGTTTGAGCATAATGATATTGAAGTCGCTATCACTGATCTACCTGGTATATATGACCTAACCGCGGCTAAAGACGGCTGCGATTGTTCATTAGATGAAACCATTGCTCAACAATATTTATCTCAACAGGCAGTAGATTGTATTGTTAACCTAGTAGACGCCTCTAATGTAGAACGTCACTTATATTTAACTACTCAATTACTTGAGCTAGGCATACCTGTTGTAGTCCTATTAAATAAGTATGATGTTGCTTTACAGCGTGGTATTGAAATTGACCTAGAAAAACTGAGTACGCGCTTATCTTGCCCTGTTATTAATGTTTGTTCTCGCAACGAGCAAGACATTGAAAAGGTCAAGCAAGTTCTGGTTGATATTCTTAAGAATGAGGAAGCACAAGCTCCTTTACTCTTGAATTATGATTCTCAAGTCGAAAGAAAAATTACTGAGTTACAAAAAGACAGTGAAGTGTCCCGCTCTCAAGCCTTAACGCAACTCACGAGAAAGCAGGCATGTGGTGAATCCTTAACCTCTGATAACAGCGATATAGAAATCTTGATTGCAAGCGCCCGATATCAGTTTGCCGACCAAGTTTGCCAAGATGTCATCAGTGACGAGAAAAGACCTACTTTTTCCGATAAATTCGATAAATTAGCTCTACATCCTTTGCTTGGTGTACCTTTCTTTTTGTTTATGATGTATATGACGTTCATGCTAAGCATAAATGTCGGTAGTGCATTTATTGACTTTTTTGACATCACCTCAGGTGCATTGTTTGTTGACCACTTTGGATTGTTTTTATCAAATATAGGTACACCAGATTGGTTAGTTACTATTTTAGCAGGTGGTGTCGGGCAGGGGGTTCAAACCGTTTCAACCTTTATTCCGGTGATTGCTGCTCTTTTCTTGGTACTTTCTATTTTAGAAAGTTCAGGTTATATGGCTCGAGCGGCGTTTGTGGTTGATGGCTTGATGCGCAGAATTGGTTTACCCGGTAAAGCATTTGTACCTATGATTGTTGGTTTTGGTTGTAACGTGCCAGCCATCATGGCTACTCGAACTTTAGGTAATGAAAGAGAACGTATAGTGACTGGAATGATGGCACCCTTTATGTCATGTGGTGCTCGACTATCGGTTTATGCTTTATTTGCAGCGGCCTTTTTCCCTGAGTCAGGGCAAAATATCGTATTTTTACTATATATTCTTGGTATCGTTGTCGCAGTAGGAACAGGGTTATTATTGAGAAAAACCATTCTTCCAGGGACGAGTAGTACATCTGTAATGGAGTTGCCGGATTACGAAGTGCCGCAGTTTAAGTCAGTTATGTCACGTACATGGAAGCGGACTAAGAGTTTTATTTTTGGCGCAGGGAAAACCATCGTTATCGTGGTAACTTTGCTTAACTTTATCAATGCCATTGGTACAGATGGTTCATTTGGAAATGAGGACAGCAGCAACTCTGTTCTGAGCGTTGCCAGTCAGAAAGTTACTCCATTGTTTTCCCCTATAGGAATTAAAGAAGATAACTGGCCAGCTACAGTAGGTATTATTACTGGTCTTTTTGCAAAAGAAGCCGTGGTAGGTACTTTGAACAACTTATATTCAGGTCAGCAGGACTCTGAAGTTGAACCGTTTTTGCATAGCCTGAATGAAGCTATTGCCACTATTCCTGCCAATTTATTGGATATTAAAGTGGAAGATCCATTGTCATTAAATATTGGTGATGTAAAAGATAAGCGGGTGGCGGCTGAAGACCAAGATGTCGATGTTGCAACCTTTGGTGCTTTACAAGCGGGTTTTGTTACGAAAATTGCTGCTTTTTCATATTTGTTGTTTATTTTGTTATATACCCCATGCGTAGCGGCATTAGGAGCGTTAGTAAGCGAGTTTGGTGGCAAGTGGGCAAGATTTGCGGCCTTATGGACATTTGGTATGGCCTATGGCAGTTCAGTGTTAGTTTATCAAACCGCGACTTTCACTGAGCACCCTGTTTCATCTACAGCTTGGATTGTTGGTGTGTTGTCTCTGCTATTCGTTTTTTACCAATGGCTTAAAAAGAAAGGAAAACAAGTTCAGCAGGTTATTCCTGGTGTTAAAGTCGTAACAAGTTAATGGATATATACGAAAACCTTTAAAAAGCGACCAAATGGTCGCTTTTTTTATAAAGTTTAACCTTAGGGCATTGTAACTCTTGCTCAACTGTAGGATTATTCTTTGTTATTAAATTTTAAGTTTTAGATGATATAGAGGACATTCATGGATCACGAGGGCAGCGAAGTACGTCCAAGTAACTTCATTCGTAATATTATCGATGATGATCTTGATAGCGGAAAACATACACAAGTGCATACACGTTTTCCGCCTGAACCAAATGGGTTTCTCCACATTGGTCACGCGAAAGCAATTTGCTTGAATTTTGGCATTGCTAAAGATTACAAAGGTAAGTGTAATTTACGTTTTGATGATACTAACCCTGAAAAAGAAGATATTGATTATGTTCATTCCATTCAGGCTGACGTTGAGTGGCTAGGTTTCCAATGGGACGGTGATGTAAAGTATTCTTCAAACTATTTTGATCAATTGCACCAATATGCAATAGAGTTGATCAATAAAGGGCTGGCTTATGTTTGCTTTTTAAATGGAGAAGAAACTCGTGAGTATCGTGGTACCTTGAAAGAACCTGGAAAAAATAGCCCATATAGAGATACTTCGGTTGAAGAGAATTTAGCGTTATTTGAAAAAATGCGTCTAGGCGAATTTAAAGAAGGTGAGTGTGCGCTAAGAGCCAAAATTGATATGGCTTCATCATTTATGTGTATGCGTGATCCCGTGCTCTATCGAGTTCGCTTTGCTGAACATCATCAAACAGGTGATAAGTGGTGCATTTACCCAATGTATGACTTCACTCACTGTATTTCTGATGCGATTGAAAATATCACGCACTCTCTATGCTCGCTTGAATTCCAAGATAACAGACGTGTTTACGATTGGATTTTGGATCATTTGGATGATTTCAATAAACCGAATAGAACTCGTCAATACGAATTCTCTCGCTTGAATCTTGAATACACCTTGATGTCAAAGCGTAAATTAAATGATTTGGTTGAAAGAAGCATTGTCGATGGGTGGGATGATCCTCGTATGCCGACTATTGCAGCACTTCGCCGTCGTGGATACACGCCTGCATCAGTCCGTGAGTTCTGTAAACGCATTGGTGTCACTAAGATGGATAACTTAGTTGAAGTAGGTATGTTAAACGCCTGTATTCGCGAAGATCTAAACGAAAATGCTCCTCGCGCTATGGCAGTACTTAATCCTATCAAAGTAGTAATTGAAAACTACCCAGAAGGTGAAGTTGAAACTCTATCTGCTCCTGCGCACCCGAACCATGAGCATTTGGGTAAGCGTGAATTACCATTTGGCCGTGAGTTATACATTGATGCGGCAGATTTCCGTGAAGAAGCTAATAAGAAATACAAACGCTTAGTGTTAGATAAAGAAGTTCGTTTACGTAACGCGTATGTGATTAAAGCGGAACGCTGCGATAAAGACGAAGACGGTAATGTAACTACAATTTATTGTACTTATGATCCTGAAACTTTAGGCAAAAACCCAAGTGATGGCCGTAAAGTGAAAGGAGTTATTCATTGGGTTGAAGCTTCACATGCAAAACCTGCTGAATTCCGTTTATACGATAGCCTATTTACTGATGCAAACCCAGCGGCGGCAGAGTCTGTTGATGACATCATCAACCCTGAGTCTCTAGTAGTTGCTCGTGGTGTAGTAGAGCCTAGTCTTGTAAAAGCTGAAGCAGAAAGAGCGTATCAGTTTGAGCGTGAAGGTTACTTTTGCGCCGATAATAAAGACTCATCAGCTGATAACTTGGTTTTCAACCTAACTGTTGGTTTGAGAGATACTTTTGCTGGTTAAATAGAGTTTTAGCTACCTCTTTAAACTGAAAATGCCAGTCATCATGACTGGCATTTTTGTATGTGTAACAGAGTTTAGCCACCTGCTAATTCTGGACCAAAGCCATTACTCCATAAAATCACGCTTGTTGCCATTAATGCTACTAGCAGACATAGTCCACAAGTGACGAGAGAACTTGAATAAATAAAGCCCTTTTCTTCAGGTATATTCATAATAATGGGAACGCCGGTGTAGAGTAGGTATACTGAGTAACTAACCCCAAATAATCCCACTATCATCATAAACCAAAGCTCTGGATAGAGTGCCGATAATCCGACCATAAACATTGGAGTCGCGGTATATGAAGCTAATTCAATGGCTTGAGTAAAGGTAGGTTTAGCATCAAATGTTTTTGCCATCCAATGGGCTAGGTATGCGAGAGCAAGCACGCCAACCAATAAACCGAAGTACATTGCAACAGACATCAAAATCGCACTATGGGTAGTTAAAAATAATTTTTCTGAGCTTGCTACAGGGTTCCAACCAATATGAGCAGAACCTATGTATGCACAAAGTGCAGGAATTAAAGCAACTAATAACACATGAGATAAACTACTTTGTAGTGATTCATGGTTTTTTTCAATGTTTTGCCACTCTTTTCTAGGTTGGGTATATAAACCCATCAGGTGATTTAAGATCATTATAATTATCCCTTTTCATTACTCGTTTACCCTCCATGGTCATCATTTGCTAATGATCCACGGTGCCTCGGACAAGGTATCAATTGCCTTAACCAACTCCCGTATAAAAAAATAATGGTTTAGACAACTTTACGTCTCACACCACAGTGCAGAGAACCTGCACAAACCTTATGGTTATAGTCTATTTATTGAACATAAATTAGAAAGAGTCAAGCTATATAGCTAAATCAATATAAAATTAGGCACTCAGCTGGAATTAAAAGAAATTTAGGCAAGGCAAATCGGTGAATACATAGTTATTACCGACATACAAAGCTGTCGTTATTACATTGCTACGTTGAGACGATTTAACACAGCATAAATTTCTTTTAAACCAGCCTGTTAGGAGCTTCTGTGGAGGCACACTTTTTTGTTACATCAATTTATAAAGTATCTACATGATTGCATTGATGCGCCTCAAATTGTGTCTCCACAGAAAGCTCTGAGAAAGTCATTTTAGATTGGTTTAGCTATAGATATAAATCAGTCTCTATTTCGGTGACATAATTGACTCTATTTGTTGTTATGGTATGTTTGTTTTCACTGTGACAATTTACATTTGAGGTTCACTTATGTTCATGTCTTTACCTTGGAGCTATTGGCTTGGTTTTTTCCTTATTTTATGGCTGTTATTCGATTTGGTTCGAGGGGAGGCCTATATTTGGGAATCTTATAAACGTTCTGAACAGCCAGGGATGTACTGGTTTACCATGTTAATTTGGGCTGTAGTTGCAACTAGTTGCTTTATTTTTGTGTAGTCTTTCGTTGTTATGGTGCATTTTTTTAGGAAGTTATTATGAATAAAAATGATGTGATTCCGCTAAAAGCTTATACCGATCCTGAGTGGTTCGATTTGGAAATGAAGCATATTTTTTCCAAGAACTGGTATTTTGCTGGTTTGATGGAGGATATTTCTGAACCGGGTCAGTACAAATCTATTCAAGCAGGCCTGAACAGCATCATTATCGTAATGGGGCGAGATCACCGCTTAAGAGCTTTCCATAATATGTGCCGTCACAAAGGAACTCAGTTATTAAGAGCAGAAGGAAAGGCACAAAAATCGATAACGTGTCCTTATCACGATTGGACCTACGATCTCGAAGGTGAGCTTATATCTGTGCCTAAAATGGCAGTTGAGTTTGCAAACTTGGATAAAAGTTGTCTTGGACTCAAACGTGCTTCAGTGGATATATGGCGTGGCATGTTATGGGTTCATCCTGAAGAGAATCCGATATCAATCACAGAATGGTTTGCACCAATCGAAAGCTTGCTAGGTCCGCATCAAGTAGAAAATCTCGTCGAAGCAAAAGATTATAAGGTTGTAGAAGAGATTAATGCCAATTGGAAAATCGTGGTTGAGAATTACATCGATCATTATCATCTTGCACAACTTCATAGCGGTACATTGAATATGTACGATCATGCAAAAGCGGAATTTGGGTTTGTTGGACCACACTTTGCATTTTGGGAACCTCTTGATGAGGAATATGCCGCAAACCTTGAAAAACACTCTTCAATGCCATTGATTGATCATATTCCAAAAGAGTCACTTGGTGCTTACGTTCCTATGTTGTTTCCAGGAGTTGGATTAGGTGAGTCAGAAGCAGCGTGGTCTGTTTTTCATGTCATCCCCATTGCTGCCGATAAAACACGTGTTGAAATTAGAACTAAAGTTATGCCAGCTTCGGATTGGGAGTTTGCCAAATACAGTATGCGTTCGGCTTCTTTTTGGCAAAAACGAATCACGGCCAAGTACCCAAATGAAGACAGCAAGCATCCACTTGGTTCAGCTGATTTTATGAAAGAAGACATCTATGTTTGTGAGCAACAACAAAAATCATTTCAAAGCCCTTATTTTGAACTCGGACCTTCGGCTGAGAATGGGGAGTCGCCTGTTCGTGGGCATCAACAAATGGTGTTAGAGTATTTAAAGCCGTATTTATCGGAGAAGTAAAATGAACTGGTATGACTTAACCGTTTCAGATATTTCACAAGAAACAAAAGATTCTGTTTCGGTGTGTTTTTCAATTCCCGATAATATACAGGACTTGTTTAATTGGAAAGCAGGACAGCATATTAGAATTCAAATTGAAGTTAGTGGAGAGTTTTTTACTCGAAATTATTCAATTTCATCTGATAATCATGACAAGTTTAGAATTACCGTTAAAAAAGTAAAGAAGGGGAGAGTTTCAACATACATCAATGAGAAGTTAAGTATCGGAGAAGTAATTCAAGTTACTCAGCCAAATGGCAATTTTGTTTTAGAACCAGATCAGAGCAAAAGAAGAAGTCATTACTTTTTTGCAGCAGGTTCCGGAATCACGCCTATTTACGCTATGTTAACCAGTGTTCTTGAGAAAGAAGCCAATAGTTTTGCTTATTTGCTTTATGGAAATAAAGATGGAGCAAGCACCATTTTTGTTGACGAGCTTAACCAATTAGAAAAGAAATATTCCGATAGGCTAGTCATTCAACATTGTCACAGTTCACCAAGCTGGTTTAAATCAAGTCCTTGGAGAACAGGTAGAGTGGATGATAAGGCTATTCAATCCTTTATAAGTGAAAACCCACCTTATGCTCAAGATTGCCAATATTATCTGTGTGGGCCTGACAGTTTCATCCCTACTGTAAAATCGGCTTTAAAGAGCATTGATGTTCCCGACAGTAGAATTCACGCTGAATATTTTGGTTTAGGGACACCGACAGAACTTCAAGGTGGTGTTGAAGCAGAGTTGCAAGTGGAGTTGAATGGGGAGAAACATCAGTTAAAAGTTAATGCTGGTGAAAGTTTGCTTCAAGCTATGTTAGAAGCGGGAATCAATGCTCCTCATTCTTGCGAGGCTGGACTGTGTGGTACTTGCCAATGTAAGTTAGAAGATGGCGAAGTAAACATGCCAAATAATTCAGCATTAGATGATGACGAAGTTAGTGGTGGCAAGATCTTAGCCTGTCAGGCGGTTGCTCATTCTTTGAAGTTAAAAATTAGCTATAAATAGTATAAGCCAACATCAGTTCAGACAGCATTCAGTAATGCTTCATTAGTATTAAGGAAACTTGGAAACGCCTATAATGCTATGAAGACTTTAAATATGATTTTGTCTGTTGCGTTTAGTGTCTTTGCAGCAACGGTCAATATTTCCTCTGCAGCAACCATACCTCTTCAGCTTGAATGTCATTATCCATCTGATGATTTTGATAATGCTGTTTTTACACTCCCAAAAAATCTAGGTTTTTTCTTTGTTAATTCAGATGTAAACCCTGACGACATAACAGCCCTAGAATTCAAAGATCCTCACTCAGATAATTATTATCGATTCGTCGATTTAAAAAATGGTGAGGACTTCAATCTCCTTTTGAATGAGCTGGTAACTGATCAAAATTCAAATCAGAGAATAAGGCATTATAAAATTCAATTAAAGCAATCGTATGCGGAGAATAACTTTGTAAAGTCACCGTTTTCTGTCAAGTTAAAGCCTAATTTTAAAACTGAAGGGCATTCGCTTACAAAGCATAGCTTTCTGTTGGGGCATATTCCTTCTACTTCAGAAGAAACACAAGGTGTAGCAAACAATGACCGCATTTCCTTTGACGGTTACTTACCTTATTGCGGAGAACATCCAAATGATAAGCTAAGCATGAACTACGACGTAACTTTGCTCGTAGGTGATAGTGAGCATTTTAGGACGGTAAGTAAGTCAGGTGTTCAAGTCACTGATGATGCAATTCCCGTTGATTTTAAAGGTGGTAATGGTTCTCCGTTGAGTATTTTTATTGAAGCTGGAGTGACTGAAACAGGAATCAATTATCATAAAGCATTTCAGGGGGATAACCCTTTTGACAGCATAGACCTAACTCTAATCCCTAATGATAATAAATCATTGCTTCCGGACTCTTCCGTTAGACAAGGGTTTATAGATCTTCTTCCTACTTATTCCAAGAATATTGATATTAGAGATTTCTCACTAGGTGGTGCTATGTCTGAAATTGCTCCTCACGCGATAAACATACAAACAGCATATCTTGACAGTAGCACAGTAAATGAAACGGACTTTAACTCTTTACCCTCAGTTTTACGGGTTGTAGATAACAATTTCTATCATGACCGTTATGATGCTCCGCCTCCTACTCCAGGTTGGTATGTACCTGACGTTACTGTTGAAAAATTCAACGACTCTGTTGGGGGAGATACATTTAAATCTGTAAAGTCATTCACTGACGTTCCACCTGTGATTAGCAGTAATGGTTGGAAAGTTTCAAATCAGATATCCAAGCTCATAGAGTTGGGTAGTGCGTTTCAAAATCAACTTTTAGATTTTGACGTTTTCAAGCAAGAAAGATTTTATATCGTAAACAGTGTCGATTCTCAAGGTAGAGTTAAATTAACTAAAATTCGAAAAAATGGTGGTGCTAAGCCCATCTATTTTAATTTCTCAAAGCTAAGCAATGGCGATATCACTTGGTGGGGAAGCCGATTACGTTGGCTGATTAAAGATGAAAAAGGTAATGACAAAATTCAAGAAGGATATTTTGGTTATCATGCTCCTGACGGTAGCTATGCTTTTCTCAATCTGAATGACGGCACTAAGTCATTAGCAACCTTGCCTAAAAAAGGTGATGTGATTGGGTTTGAATTTGCAAAAGTAAATCAATAAATTTAATGTCCGCTCAAGGATAAAAAGCGGGATCCTCTGTCATTTTTTTGATCTAATAAATCAAAAGAGTGACAAAACATCTAATTATGTTCTCTTAAGTTAAGTTGCAATTCAGACTCTATGGATAGAATCGAGAGCAGTCCTTCCAAATGTACCTCTAATAATGAATAAACTAGTAATAGCTTTATTAGCCTTATGCTTTGGCTCCTATATTGATTCGAGCTTAGCATCAACGGTGCCAGTGACTTTAGCTTGCTCTTCAAGCCCTGTTAAAGTTAATACCAGTTTTGAGTTCCGTCGGAATTTCGGATTTTTCTTTGTTAATTCAGATGTGAACCCAGATGATATTTATGGCTTGGAGTTCCGAAACCCACAAAATGGTGTTCCATGGGTATTTTTGGGATTAAAAAATAACGTACATTTTACAACCAAGTTAAATGAGCTTGTCACTGATGAACAATCTAATCAAAGGGTCAGGCGTTACAAAATTCAGTTCGTGAATAATGCATCAACAATGAGCAATTACAGCCTCTCATCTTCAGAGAATGATTACATCGGAAAAGAAGTAGAAAGTAATTCTGGTTCAGCACATATTTTTAAAATTCCAAGTGATAGCCGTACACATAAAAAATCAATAAATTTATTAAATCAGATTCAAGATAATGCTGATGGTTATTATGTTGGAGGGAGAACTTTTACTCCATTTTGTAGGGATCATATGGGGTCTAAAACTATCGTACAAATGGAAGTTAGATTGGTTGTGAAGAATTGGTATTATCTATACTTGGGAGTAAGCAAACCTGGAGTTCAAGTTACTGACGGTGCCATACCCGTAGACTTTAAAGGTGGGAATGGTTCTCCACTAAGTGTATATATTGAGTCTGGTATTAGCGCATCCGGCATTGATTACAAAAGAGCACTACCGAAAGATAATTCAGTTCATAGTATAAATTTGACCTTAACCCCAAATGACAATACCCCGCTTACATCTAATTCACAAATAATGAAAGGAATTCTAAGCCATATGCAGTATTACACTAAGAGCAAAGAATTAAATGAAGGAGCAGGTATTTCAGAATATGAGATAGGCCCAAATTCAATAAATATAGAAATGGATCGTCTAACTAATAACACCATTGATGACACTGATTTTAATTCTCTGCCTTCTGTTCTGGAAACGCTAAATACTCATCAAGGTGATGGCAGTAACGTAGCAAATACATATGATGGGCCGACTCCGACACCTGGGTGGTATGTGCCTGACATAACAGTTAAAACCGCTGCGTCTTATACTGAGAAACCAAGTACATTTGTGTCCGTCAAGTCACCCCAAAATAACTCTACAGTAATTGGGGTAAACGATTCTAAAGAATCTATGCAAGTGGCTAAGCTAATGAGTTCTGGAGAAGCGTTACAAAATGATTTACTGGATATAAACATTTTCAAAAGTGAAAGATTTTATTTGGTAGATAGCATTGATTTGATGGGGAGAGTGAAATTGAGAAAAATTCAACCTAATCTTGGTAATGCAGCATCACAGTGCTTTGATTTCAGCAGAATAAGCAATGGTGATAGAACTTGGTTTGGAAGTCGATTACGCTGGTTTATCAAGGATGATTATGGTCAAGATAAGGTGAAAGAAGGTTATTTGGGTTGGCATTCGCTTGATGGTAGCTATGCATTCCTTAACTTAAATGATGGAGTTAAATCATCATCGACCTTACCTAAAAAAGGCGATGTAATTGCGTTTGAATTTGCTAAAACTGTGAATTAATTGGCCAGCGAACGTAATATTCCAATAATACAATACCAAGGTTAAGCTGTAATTCAGTTACTTCTATTTAGGATGAAGCAACGCGCTATTAAAACTACATAATCTTATGACTATCAAGAGTGTGCTTGTTTGCATCATTTGGGTTGTTAACTGGATTTCATTTGGTACCTTTGCTGCCACAATACCTTTGCATATGGAATGTGCTCATACATCTGGCTCAAATAATACTGTTTTTGAATTCCCTAAAAATCTAGGCTTCTTTTTCGTTAATTCAGATGTAAGTCCAAGCGATGTTTATGGTTTAGAGTTTAAAGATCCTAATTCAGATACGACATACGCTGTTTCGGGTTTTAAATATAATACAGATTTTGCCATTACACTTAACAAGCTGGTTACAGATCAGCAATCAAATCAAAGGGTCAGGCGTTTCAAAATTAAATTTTTAGAGCGTAACCAAGACAATAATTTTAATCATAACAGACCAATGTATGGTCAAAACTCAAAATCAATAAGCAACCCTACACTTAATGATACTTTTGGAATCACTACCTTTACCACATACTGTGATGTATACCCTAAATACAGTGCTGATTTACAATACGAAGTCAGATTGATTGTTCCCGTTAGTTCTGGTGGACGTTGGGCAGTAAGCAAACCAGGGACTCAAATATCTGAAAATGCCATTCCAGTTGATTTTAAAGGTGGTAACGGTTCGCCATTGAAAATATACATTGAAGGTGGGGTAAGGGTTACTGGAATTAACTATCAAGATGAAATTAGATCCAGCTATTATCCTCAAACGATAAACTTAACACTAACTTCGCTGGGCAGTAACTTAGGGGTAGCAGCATTCGCTTCTGTCAATGGGGAAGTTAATCGCTTTAATTACTACTCTAAAATAAGAAAATTAAACAAGTATGCTGGTGTTACCAATTTTGTCATTGATCATAGTTCGCTAAGTTTCGAAATGGAATTGATAGATGATGCTACTCTACATGAAACAGAGTTTAATTCTTTACCCTCAATTCTTGAAACGGTATCTGAAAGAAACAGTACAGTATCACCATTGTCTTATAATGCTCCCACACCTGAGCCTGGTTGGTATTCTCCTGATATTGTGGTTGATACACAAATTCATTCGTCTATCGGTAACAAAGGGGTTATTTCATCCCAGTCAGTTGATGAAAAACAGACGGTTATTAGCACTAACTCAGCTGAAGAATCGGAACAGCTTACAAAATTAATGGAAGCGGGTGATGCATGGCAAGATCAGCTTCTTGATCCAGAGGCTTTTCCATTTGGTCGCTTTTACACTGTAAGCAGCATTGATGGTGATGGAAGAATCAAGTTAAAGTCGATTGAACCTAATGTTTCTAGTGATAACAACATTAACTACTTGGATTTCTCAAAAATAAGTGATGGTGACATTGTGTGGTGGGGCAGTTTATTGCGTTGGTTTATTAAAGACGATAGTGGAAATGAAAAAGTGCAACAGGGATTTATTGGCTGGCATGCTCCAGATGGCAGTTATGCTTTCCTTAATTTAAACGGTAATTCTAAGTCGCTGAATACTTTGCCACATATTGGTGATGTGGTCGCGTTTGAGTATGTGAAACTGAATTAAAAACAAAAATAATTTACGCTGTTATGACTATGGGCTAAAGCTTGGTTACGATACAATTACAAGATTGTATCTACAGGAAATCAAACCATTGAGCTACACAGAGTTACTTGCTCCAATCCATCAATTTTTAAAATGTAAAACCCCTGACGAATGGATAGAAGAGGCGATAAAGCCTAAAAATTTGTCAGTGATTTTAATCGATCATCTTATTTGCGAATTAAAAGCAGCCCAAAGTGCCATGTATTTAATTCGCAAGTATGCCGTAGATAAAGAAAGTGGTAATGCTCTTTTAGAATGGCTAAAGCCGTTTGAAGCTTTTGCATATCGTAAAGAGGGAAATTGGCGAGAGCTTATTAAACACAATACGTTAACCAAATCTATGTTACCTAAGTCTGGTACGTCTTATGGGCAAGACTTGATTGATAAAATGGTCTTACTAATAAAAGAAGAATTACATCATTTCTATCAAGTACTAGAGCTGATGGAAGAATTTGATGTTCCATACGAAAACATCACTTCAAGTCGATATGCAAAAGGTATGATCCGCCATGTCACCAGTTATGAACCAGATACTTTGATTGATAAGTTGATCATCGGCGCTTATATCGAAGCCAGATCGTGTGAGCGTTTTGCCGCGATAGCGCTTCATGTCGATAAGCGATTAGGTGACTTTTATGTTTCTTTACTTCGTAGTGAAGCCCGTCATTATCAAGATTATTTGACGCTTGCAGAAGAAATTGCTGGTGGTGATATTTCAGAACGAGTGAAATTCTTTGGAGTTAAAGAAGCTGAGTTAATCAGTACTCCAGATGCTGACTTTAAGTTTCATAGTGGAGTACCAACGCTCTAAGTTTAAAACGGTAGTGTGTGCAACGTTGCTCCATCTTGAGACACTTCCAACATGCTACCTTGTTCATACCAATCACCAACAACAATTCGCACTCTGATTTCATCGACTTGGTTATAACCAGGGCGATGAGTGTGACCATGAATCATTTGCACGGTATTAGTTTTCTGCATTAACTGTTTAACAGCAGACGGTTCAACATCCATTATCTGAGTGGTTTTATATTGGTTTGAACTTTTGCTTTTATTGCGGATTTTGCTGGCAATGGCACGGCGTATTCCACCGGGCAAGCTAGCATAAAGCCATTTTACCCAAGCTTTGTTTCGAAACTCGCGGAATTTTTGATAATCCTCATCCAAAGTGCAAAGGCTGTCACCATGCAAAATTACTGTCGGCTTTCCATACAAATCGAGAGTATGAACTTCATCGAGAATTTTCATTCCTGCTTGGCGTGCATATCTATGGCTCAATAAAAAGTCACGGTTGCCATTAATAAAATAAATTTTGGTATATCGAGAAATTGCTCTGAGTTTTTCAGCGACTTCAATCGCAAAAGGCTCAGCGACGTCATCACCAACCCATACCTCAAACAAATCGCCAAGGATATACAGCGCCTCAGCCTTTTGAGCATGAGTCTGCAAAAAGTGAAATAAACAATCTGTGATATAAGGGTGATCTTCACTTAAATGAAGATCACCAATAAATAAGGTAGACATATTATGAAATTAGTCTTCAATAGTCACTTTTTCAATAATAACAGCTTCTAGCGGTACGTCAGCATGCATACCTTTAGTGCCAGTTGCTACGCCTTTGATTTTTTCAACAACGTCCATGCCTTCAACAACTTCAGCGAATACGCAGTAACCCCAGCCTTGAAGAGTTTCAGATTTGAAATCTAAGAAATCATTATCTTTAACATTAATGAAGAACTGTGAAGAAGCAGAGTGAGGTGCTTGAGTACGAGCCATTGCAAGCGTACCTTTTTTATTAGAAAGGCCATTGTTTGCTTCGTTTTGAATCGCTTCTTTAGTGGTTTTTTGTTGCATGTCTTCAGTAAAACCACCACCTTGGATCATGAATCCATCAATAACACGGTGGAAGATAGTGCCATCGAAAAAGCCGTCTTTAACATAAGACTCAAAGTTTGCAGCCGTAATTGGCGCTTTTTCATGGTTAAGTTGGATTTTGATATCACCGTAATTGGTATGTAATGTAATCATTTTGCTTAATACGTCAAGGAATAAAGCTGAATTTTAGCTTAATCCCAGATTTCACTCAATTAGTTCGTTAGAAGTTAAATCAAGTGTATTCAACTTTATTGCCACCATGCTAGAATTTTACTTCTATGGCTCTTAATCATTAAGTCATACAGGTAAGTGGATATGTGTTGTTAATCCACAATTGTTTTAGTTTTCCAGAAAGAGATCGATGATGCTGAAGATATACAACAGCTTGACCCGCAAAAAAGAAGAATTTACGCCAATTCGTTCAGACAAAGTTGGCATGTACGTTTGTGGAGTCACCATTTACGATCTCTGTCACATCGGTCACGGACGAACGTTTGTGTCTTTCGATATGATCGCACGTTACCTAAGGTACAAAGGTTACAACCTTGATTATCACAGAAACATTACCGATGTTGATGACAAGATTATTAAGCGTGCCAACGAAAATAACGAATCTTGCGATGAATTAACTGAACGCTTAATCAATGAAATGTACGCTGATTTCGATGCATTAAATATGATCCGTCCAGATCTAGAACCTCGTGCAACTCAGCATATCCCTGAAATGATTGCTATGGTAGAACGTTTGATTGAACGTGATCATGCATATGTGTCTGAAAGTGGCGACGTATTATTCCGCGTTGAATCATTTGCTGATTACGGTCGTTTATCTGGTCAGGATTTAGATCAGCTAAAAGCAGGTGCTCGCGTAGAGGTTGAAGATTCAAAAGAAAATCCAATGGACTTTGTGTTATGGAAAATGTCTAAGCCTGGTGAACCTACTTGGGATTCACCTTGGGGACCAGGCCGTCCAGGTTGGCACATTGAGTGTTCAGCAATGAACAGCAAGCATTTAGGGTTGCATTTTGATATTCACGGTGGTGGTTCAGACTTACAATTCCCACACCATGAAAATGAGATTGCTCAATCTTGCTGTGCTCATGATACGCCGTATGTGAATTATTGGATGCACTCAGGGATGGTGATGATCGACAAAGAGAAAATGTCGAAGTCATTAAATAACTTTTTCACGATCCGTGATGTACTTGAGCATTATGATTCCGAGTCAGTACGTTATTTCTTGCTGTCAGGTCACTACCGTAGCCAAATCAATTACAGTGAAGATAACCTAAATCAAGCTCGTGCCGCGGTTGAGCGTTTATACACCGCAATTAACGGCTTAGATTTGACTGTAGAGCCTGCTGAAGTATCAGAGCTTGTGGCTAAGTTTGATGCCGCTATGGATGATGATTTCAATACGCCAGAGGCTTATTCTGTTCTGTTTGATATGGCGCGTGAAATCAACCGTCTTAAAGGCAAAGATGATGACGCGGCAAACGCACTTGGTGCCAAGCTTAAGCAGTTAGCTAATGTTCTAGGCTTATTAAAGCAAGAACCTGAAGCTTTCTTTAAAGGTGAGGGCAGCCAAGATGAAGTGGCTGAAATCGAAGCTTTGATTGTTGAACGTAATCGTGCAAGAACTGAAAAAGATTGGCCTGCCGCTGATAAAGCTCGTGATGCGTTAAATGCGCTGGGTGTCATTCTGGAAGATGGTGCTAACGGTACTACTTGGCGCAAAAAATAATTTGTAGCTAAGCACAAAAAAAGCCAGCAATGCGCTGGCTTTTTTAATGGACATTTTTTAGCAATTAATCGTGATATTCTTCTGCTGCAAACAAGGTGTTTTCTAATAAACTTACAATGGTCATTGGACCTACGCCACCCGGTACTGGTGTAATAAAGCCAGCTCGCTTAGAAGCTTCTTCATATTGAATATCACCTACTAGGCTGCCATCTTTAAGACGGTTAATGCCTACATCAATCACTACAGCGCCTTCTTTAATCCATTCACCAGGAATAAAGTTTGGCTTTCCTACCGCAACCACTAACAAATCCGCTTGACGAACTTTATCTTCCAAATTTTTAGTAAATCGATGGCAAGTCGTAGTCGTACTACCAGCTAACAGCAGTTCAAGCGTCATTGGGCGACCAACAATGTTTGAAGCGCCAACTATCGTTGCGTCAAGGCCATAAGTATCAACACCTGTTGATTCAATTAAGGTCATGATCCCCTTTGGGGTACATGAACGAAGAAGAGGAATGCGCTGAGCAAGGCGGCCAACATTGTATGGGTGGAAACCATCTACATCTTTATCGGGACGAATGCGCTCAATAATTTTTTCTTCATTTATATGTTCAGGTAAAGGTAATTGTACAAGAATACCATCTACCGTTGAGTCTTCATTACATTGGTCGATAATTCGAAGTAATTCTAACTCTGTAGTGTTAGACGGGAGATCGTGAGAATGTGAGATAAAGCCAACTTCTTCACAAGCACGGCGTTTACTACCAACATAAACTTCAGAGGCGGGATCGGAACCGACGAGTATCACAGCTAGTCCAGGAGCTCTTTTTCCCTGAGCGATGCGTTCAGCAACTTGGGTCTTTAATTGGCTACGAATGGATTTAGCGATTGCCTTGCCATCAATTATTTGGGCAGTCATAGGTGTAGGATATCCTTTAAATGCGATGCAAAGGTTAGGGCAAGCCCTAGAATCAGACTTTAATTAAGTAGTTATTATCGACCCGCGATGTTTGTTAAAGGCATTATGTAATTGGAGGGTATCAAAGCCAGTAACTCATTTTTATTGTATTGTAATAGGCTAACTCAATTAATAATCGGGCGTATTCTATCAATAGTAGGCATCACTGTCATTGCGAAAGCCCCTAAAAATGCATGAAAAAAGCTTAATTAGCTTGTTAATTCATCACACAGTAAGCTTTTTCAAAAAAATCGTTGACGGAAAAAATCTGACGCTATAATATTCGCTCCGTTCTCAAGCAGCAGGCTAGCTTGAAACACTCTCGGTGATTAGCGCAGCCCGGTAGCGCATCTGCTTTGGGAGCAGAGGGTCAGAGGTTCGAATCCTCTATCACCGACCAAATTTATTGTCATTTGCCATGGTGAGTGACTAAAATAGCTAAGGAAGCTATTTCCGGTTTAGGACATTTTTAATAAAAATGCCATGCGCCCGTAGCTCAGTTGGATAGAGCATCCGCCTTCTAAGCGGATGGTCGCAGGTTCGAATCCTGCCGGGCGTACCATTCTTCTTTGTTGAAGAATAAAAAAATTTGTTTCAGCGGTGATTGTAGCTCAGTTGGTAGAGTCCCGGATTGTGATTCCGGTTGTCGTGGGTTCGAACCCCATCAGTCACCCCATTCTTAAAAAAAGGCGACCATTTAGGTCGCCTTTTTGCCATTTTATCAGCTTTTAAATTCGACATAATTCACACTCTAAAAACAGCTGAAATCTCAGCTTTTCTGCCCCACTTGAGTATATAGATAACCATGGCTATAATGGCGCGTCTTATATCAAAGTAACTCGGTGTATTAAGCACCCAAGAACGAATTCTTAAACGTAGCTGAGACTTCGGCTATGACAAAGGACGTTAGACAAATTTCGAGGTAAAATAATGCAAGTTTCTGTAGAAACAACCCAAGGTTTGGAGCGTCGTTTAACGATCTCTGTACCTGCAGGCGATCTAGAAAAGCTAATCAATAACGCACTGGTACAAGAAGCACGCCGTGCTAAAATCGCTGGGTTCCGTCCTGGTAAAGTACCTGTAAGCGTAATTAAAAAGCGCTATGGTGCAGCAATTGAGCATGATATTAAAAATGAATTCATGCAGCGTAACTTTGTTGAAGCTATCATTGCTGAAAAAATTAACCCAGCAGGTGCTCCAACCTTTACTCCAGGCAATACAGAAGGTGAAAACTTCGAGTTCACCGCAACTTTTGAAGTTTATCCAGAAGTTGAGCTAAAAGCGTTAGATGCAATCAACGTTGAAAAGCCCGTTGCTGAAGTAAATGATGCTGACGTTGATAACATGATTGAAACTCTACGTAAGCAACACGCTACTTATGAAGCAGTTGAACGTGCATCAGAAGACGGTGACAAAGTTAAAATGAACTTTGTTGGCACTGTTGACGGTGAAGAGTTTGAAGGTGGTAAAGCTGACGATTTCGAACTTCAACTAGGTAGTGGTCGTATGATCCCTGGTTTTGAAGACGGCATCCTAGGTAAGAAAGCTGGTGAAGAGTTCGACATCGACGTAACTTTCCCAGAAGATTACCACGCTGAAAACCTAAAAGGTAAAGCAGCTAAGTTTGCAATCACTTTGACTGAAGTTCAAGGTGGAACTCTACCAGAAGTAAATGATGAGTTTGCTGGTCTATTTGGTGTTGCTGAAGGTGGCGTTGACGCTCTTAAAGCTGAAATCCGTAAGAACATGACTCGTGAGCTTGAGCAAGCGCTTAAAGCAAACATTAAAGAGCAAGTGATCAACGGTCTATTAGACAACAACGAAATCGAGCTACCTAAAGCATTAATCGATGGCGAAGTTCATGCTCTACGTCAGCAAGCACTTCAACGCTTTGGTGGTGCAGACCAAAACAACAACATGCCTGAGCTACCAGCTGAGTTATTTACTGAGCAAGCTGAGCGCCGTGTTAAGATTGGTCTACTTCTTGGTGAAGTTATTAAGACTAACGAACTTAAAGCTGATGACGACAAAGTTAACTCTCTAATCGAATCTATGGCTTCTGCATACGAAGATCCTTCTGAAGTTGTTGAATACTACAACAAGAACGAAGAACTTATGCAGAATATGCGTAACGTTGCCCTTGAAGAGCAAGCGGTTGAAGAAGTACTAAAAGCTGCTAAGGTTTCTGATAAGGAAGTACAGTTTGAAGAATTTATGAACAAGGCAAATGCCCAAGCATAAACTCAAGCTTGACTTGAACGGCTAGAAGCCATTTATAATGGTTCGTATGAGGCTACTCGTACGAGCCATTTTTATTTTAAGGAAATAATGCATATGCATAAAGCGCCAGAATCTGTCCTGAATTCATTAGTGCCTATGGTTGTTGAACAAACGGCTAAAGGTGAGCGTTCATACGATATATACTCTCGTTTGCTAAAAGAAAGAATCATTTTCTTAGTTGGGCAAGTTGAAGAGCATATGGCAAATCTTATCGTTGCACAGCTACTGTTTTTGGAATCAGAAAGCCCAGACAAGGATATCTACCTGTACATTAACTCGCCGGGCGGTTCAGTTACCGCAGGTATGGCAATCTATGACACCATGAAGTTTATCAAGCCAAATGTCTGTACAGTTTGTATGGGGCAAGCAGCAAGCATGGGCGCTTTTTTGTTAGCGGCAGGTGAAAAAGGTAAACGTCATTGTTTACCTAATTCACGTGTTATGATTCATCAGCCATTAGGTGGCTTCCAAGGTCAAGCTTCGGATATTGCTATTCATGCACAAGAGATCCTAGGCATTAAAGAAAAATTAAATAAAGTTTTGGCAGAACACACTGGTCAACCTCTGGAAGTTATTGAAAAAGATACAGATCGTGATAACTTTATGAGTGCTGAACAAGCCATGGAATATGGTTTGGTTGACTCAGTAATGACACACAGAGACTGATTTTTTTACGTCTCTGAGTTATGCTCAGAGATATAGAGTATAAGATTCACTATGTCATAACTTTTTATGGCATAAAGAGGTAAAATAATGGCCGACGATAAAAGTAATGGTGATAGCGGTAAACTGCTTTACTGCTCTTTTTGTGGAAAAAGCCAACACGAAGTGCGTAAACTGATTGCTGGCCCGTCTGTGTATGTCTGCGATGAATGCGTTGAGTTGTGCAATGATATTATCCGTGAAGAGATCAAAGATATTTCACCTAAGTCTGATGAAGATAAACTTCCAACTCCGCACGAACTGCGTCAACATCTTGATGATTATGTGATTGGTCAGGATAAAGCAAAGCGTGTGCTTGCTGTTGCTGTTTATAACCATTACAAGCGCTTGAAACATTCAGATCCGAGCAGTGACATTGAATTGGGCAAAAGTAATATTTTGCTTATCGGTCCTACAGGTAGTGGTAAAACCCTACTAGCTGAGACTCTTGCTCGCTCGCTAAATGTTCCATTTACAATGGCTGATGCAACGACTTTGACCGAAGCGGGTTATGTAGGTGAAGATGTTGAAAACATCATCCAAAAGCTTCTTCAGAAATGCGACTATGATGTTGAAAAAGCTCAGCGTGGTATTGTTTACATCGATGAAATCGATAAAATCAGCCGTAAAGCAGATAATCCATCGATCACGCGTGATGTTTCTGGTGAAGGTGTCCAACAAGCCTTATTGAAGCTAATTGAAGGCACTGTTGCGGCGGTTCCTCCGCAAGGTGGACGTAAGCATCCACAGCAAGAATTTCTGCAAGTAGATACCTCTAAGATTCTATTTATCTGTGGCGGTGCATTTGCTGGTCTAGAAAAGGTTATCGATCAACGTATTGATACAGGTAAGGGCATTGGTTTCGGTGCAACGGTCACCAGTGAAGCTGATAAAAAATCAGTTTCAGAAACTTTTGAGCACGTTGAGCCAGAAGATTTAGTTAAATTCGGCTTGATCCCTGAGTTCATCGGTCGTCTACCTGTTGTTGCTACCCTGAAAGAGTTAGATGAAGATGCCTTAGTTCAGATCTTGTCTGAGCCTAAAAATGCCATCACTAAGCAATATGCTGCGTTATATACCATGGAAGATGTTGAACTTGAATTCCGTGAAGATGCGTTGAAAGCGATTGCGAAAAAAGCGATGGAGCGTAATACTGGTGCCCGTGGTCTTCGTTCAATTGTTGAGAATATTTTACTAGACAGCATGTACGACATTCCATCAAACAATGATGTAAGCAAAGTTGTCGTTGATGAATCTGTTGTAAATGGCGAATCAGATCCGATTTTGATATACGATAATCAAGAACCACAAGCTGCTAGTGGTGAACAGTAATTCGAGCAAACAGAACAAAGAATTCACATTCTAGGTTGAAAAAGGAGCAGTAAGCTCCTTTTTTTTGTCTATGCTATTGAAAGGGCATCCAACGCCCTTATATAGTCTTTATATACAGATTTAATAATCTTCATTTTTTAACTCATCACACGGAATTGCAATATGACCCAAGAGAGTGCTACGCATATCGAACTCCCCGTATTGCCACTAAGGGATGTGGTTGTTTACCCGCACATGGTTATTCCGTTGTTTATTGGCCGCGAAAAATCAATTCGTTGCCTTGAAGCAGCAATGGAACAGGATAAGCAAATTATTCTGGTTGCCCAGCGAGACGCCGACCTAGACGAACCGACTACCGATGATATTTTTGGTGTGGGTACAGTGGCTTCTATTTTGCAATTACTCAAGCTACCCGACGGCACGGTTAAAGTGCTGGTAGAAGGCGGGAAAAGAGCAGTAATTGAAAAGTTCACTCAAGAGCAAGACTTCTTTGTTGCTAATGCTAGCTTTCAAGAAACTAAAGCGCTGGAAGCGAAAGAAGAAGAAGTATTGGTGCGCAGTGCCATTGGCCAATTTGAAGGCTACATCAAGCTTAATAAGAAAATTCCTCCAGAAGTACTGACATCGCTTTCAGGTATTGACGAAGCCGCTCGCCTTGCCGATACCATGGCGGCTCATATGCCATTGAAATTAGCAGATAAACAATCAGTATTAGAGATGTTCAATGTAGGTGAACGTCTTGAATACTTGATGAGTATGATGGAAGCTGAAATCGATTTACTTCAAGTCGAAAAACGCATTCGTACTCGCGTTAAAAAGCAAATGGAAAAGAGTCAGCGTGAGTATTATTTGAATGAGCAAATGAAAGCCATTCAAAAAGAGCTCGGTGACATGGATGAAGGACATGATGAATTCGATGTCCTAACTCAAAAGGTCGAAGACGCTCAAATGCCTGAAGAGGCAAAAAATAAAACACTTGCCGAACTTAAAAAACTGAAAATGATGTCACCAATGTCAGCCGAAGCTACAGTGGTTCGTAGCTACATTGACTGGATGACGTCTGTACCGTGGAAAAAACGCTCAAAGATCAAACGTGATTTATCTAAAGCAGAACAAGTGCTAGATACCGATCATTTTGGTTTAGAAAAGGTTAAAGAGCGTATTCTTGAGTACTTGGCTGTTCAAAGTCGGGTTAAACAGCTTAAAGGCCCTATCCTATGTTTAGTAGGCCCGCCAGGTGTTGGTAAAACGTCGCTGGGCCAGTCTATCGCAAAAGCTACAGGTCGCAAGTATGTTCGCGTTGCTTTAGGTGGTGTAAGAGATGAAGCTGAAATACGTGGTCACCGTCGAACTTATATAGGTTCTATGCCGGGTAAGATCATTCAAAAGATGGCAAAAGTGGAAGTTAAAAACCCGCTATTCCTATTGGATGAAATCGACAAGATGAGCTCAGATATGCGTGGCGACCCAGCTTCTGCATTACTTGAGGTGCTCGATCCTGAGCAAAACACCACCTTCAACGATCATTATCTTGAGATAGATTACGACCTTTCAGACGTGATGTTTGTGGCAACATCAAACTCGATGGATATTCCTGGGCCGTTACTTGACCGTATGGAAGTAATTCGTTTATCAGGTTACACCGAAGATGAGAAGCTGAATATTGCTAAACAGCACTTGCTGCCTAAGCAAATAGAACGTAATGGTTTGAAAGCTGCTGAAGTGAATGTTGAAGACAGTGCGATTATAAGCATTATTCGTTACTACACTCGTGAAGCCGGTGTTCGTGCTTTAGAGCGTGAACTGTCGAAGATATGCCGTAAAGTTGTTAAGAAAATACTGCTGGATAAATCCATCAAGTCAGTTGATGTAACCGGCGATAACATCAAAGAATTCTTAGGTGTTCAACGTCATGATTATGGCAAAGCGGAATCTAACAACCAAGTAGGGCAGGTTACTGGCTTAGCTTGGACACAAGTTGGCGGTGATTTACTGACGATTGAAGCAACCTCAGTCCCAGGTAAGGGTAAATTGACCTATACCGGTTCTCTTGGTGACGTTATGCAAGAGTCAATTCAAGCAGCATTAACTGTGGTGCGTGCTCGTGCAGAAGACCTCGGTATTAACAGCGATTTCCACGAGAAACGTGATATTCACGTTCATGTGCCAGAAGGGGCAACTCCTAAAGACGGTCCGTCGGCAGGTGCTGCTATGTGTACGGCATTGGTGTCGAGCTTAACTGGAAATCCAGTATGTGCTGATATTGCCATGACTGGTGAAATTACTCTTCGTGGAGAAGTTTTGCCTATTGGCGGATTGAAAGAAAAACTGCTTGCTGCACATCGAGGTGGGATTAAGCGAGTGCTGATCCCTTATGAAAATGAAAGAGATTTAGAAGAAATTCCAGAAAATGTGATTGCAGATCTCAAAATTTTCCCTGTAAGATGGGTCGATGAAGTCCTTGAACTGGCGCTAGAAAACCCAGTTAAGGGCTTCGAAGTGGTAAAAAAAGAGCAAAAAACAAAAAAATAACAGTATTCACTTAAAAAAATTGAAAAAAGGGCTTAACAAACCGCAGACCTGTGGTAGCCTAGGTAAGTGGATAATCAAGCCTCGACAGGTGTTGGGGCACTTGGTTTATAGCTGTTGCCAATTTAAATTTGGTTTTTTTAGTTAGCTTGAAAATACTTCAAGCTTTATACAAAGCATCCGCAGACCGCGTATATATAGATGGACTTGGTTGCGGTGATTAAAATAGTACATTCAAGGGGATGACATGAACAAATCTGAACTAATTGAGAAAATTGCGTCTGATGCAGACATTACTAAAGCTGCTGCAGGCCGTGCACTAGACTCTTTTATTGCTGCCGTAACTGACACTTTAAAGAGTGGTGACAAAATTTCTCTTGTTGGTTTTGGTACATTTGAAGTACGTGAGCGCGCTGCACGTACAGGCCGTAACCCACAAACTGGTGCAGAAATCAAAATCGCAGCTGCTAAAGTACCTGCATTCAAAGCTGGTAAAGCACTAAAAGACGCTGTTAACTAAGAATAGCGATTTTGTAGCCTTTATGGTATTTGTTTTAAGCACTGCAATGCAGTGCTTTTTACAAATTCAGGGCTTTGGATTTTGATACAATATACTAGCAATTAAGACTGATATGTGATCGACAAACAGTGATAATAACGATTACAATTCAGTACTAATTGATGTTGGTTTTGAATATCCATATTACCAAAAAAAGGCGCACATCATCGGCGCCTTTTTTATTACTTAACTAAGCGAGATATCTGATGTTAGAAAAGATTCGCGAGGGTTCACAAGGTGTAATTGCGAAAACAATTTTAATACTTGTGATCTTATCATTTGCCTTTGCTGGTGTGAGCAGTTATTTAGGCTCAAAAACAAGTGTGGCCGCAGCCACCGTTAACGGTGAAGAAATCAGCAAAGCTGAGTTAGAGCAGTTGTATCAAAACGAACGTAATCGTTTACAACAGCAATTAGGCGAAATGTTTGACACACTGGCCTCAAATGATAACTATCTAAAGAGTGTTAAACAAAACGTGTTGGAGCGCTTAGTCGCTCAAAAGCTCGTTGACCAAGCTGCTTCGAACCTGAATTTAACCGTTTCAGATACGCAAGTAAAACAAGCAATCCTTTCTGAGCCAGCGTTTCAAACCGATGGTCACTTTGATAATGATCGTTTTCAAGCTGTTCTTCGCCAATTAGGCTATCAACCTGCAGCCTTTAGTGAAAGCATGCGCGTAGATATGACTCGTCGTCAACTGGTAGAAGCGTTAATCGGTTCTGAATTTGCATTAAAGACTGAAGCAAAAGATATTGCCGAACTTCAAGGTCAAAGCCGTGATATCCGCTATGCGATTGTTGATGCAGAGCCATACAAAGCTAGCATAAAAGTGACTGACGAACAGGCTAAAGATTACTACGATCAAAATACAAACCAGTTTGTACGTCCAGAACAAGTAAGCCTAGATTATGTTGAGCTAAATTCAGCTGACTTTGCTAGTAAGGTTAACGTTTCTGAAGAAGATGCAAAGACTTACTATGATGAGCATAAGAATCAGTATCAAACTACTGAAAAGCGTCTTCCTGCTCATATCTTGATTCCTTTCGGTGACGATGAAGCAGCCGCAAAATCAAAAATTGAAGCCATTAAAAAAGAATTAGACAATGGTGCAGACTTTGCCGAACTTGCTAAAAAGGACTCTCAAGATACCTTTAGCGCTAAAAATGGCGGTAAACTTGATTGGTACGAGCAAGGTGTTATGGACCCTGCATTTGATGATGCATTATTCAAGTTGAAAAAAGGTCAGGTGTCTGGCGTTGTTAAATCAGAGTTTGGTTTTCACCTGATTAAACTACTTGATGAAAAGCCAGTTCAAACTCAAGCATTTGCTGATGTAAAAGCCGATATTGAAAAAGAACTTAAACAGCGTAAGGCTGATGACGAGTTTTACTCACAGCAACAAAAGCTAGCCGATATCAGCTATGAAGTCCCAGATACATTAGAAGATGCAGCTAAAGCCGTAAATGCTAAGGTGATGCACTCTGGTTTATTTGCTCGTAATAATCCTCCTGCAGTGTTGAATGACCCTAAAGTGATCAAAGCTGCATTTTCTGAGCAAGTGTTAGATCAGGGCATGAACAGTGATGTGATTGAGCTGGGTGATAACCATGTGATTGTATTACGTGTTAACGAACACAAGGTTGCAGGAACGAAATCATTTGATGAAGTGAAAGCTGATATCGTCGCGCGTATTAAGCAAGATAAAGCTAATGACCAAGCCAAAACCAAAGCTGAAGAATATGCTGCAAGTATCAAAGCAGGTAAGCCAGAAGTTAAGCTCACTGCGAAGGCTAACCTTCACCGTTATGATAGAGAGCTACAGCCTGAACTTGTATCAGAAGTATTTAAGCTATCTAAACCAAACCAAGTGCCTACAGTTGGTACAGTTGAGCTAACAAGTGGCTATGCGGTAGTTGCACTTGATGAGGTTAATCCTGCGGAAGGCATTAATGATGCAGTCATCGGCACCTTACAACAGCAGTTAGCGAATAACTTCTCAGAGTTAGATTATCGTTCATTAATTGCATATCTAAAATCTAAAGCTGAAATTACTTATGCTGAAGATGCAAATGAGATTAGTGAATTACAGTAATCTATAAGCTGTACAATAAATAGGTGTATCAAATTCCTCTCCAGAAATGGAGGGGATTTTTTCTTTGTTTTTGGCTTATTAGTTATTGTATTCCTTCCTATAAGCAAAACATGCACTTGGGGGAGCCCTAAAAGAATTAAGCGATAGTACTAATCGCTCCATACCTCCTTTTTGTTGCGCATCATTAATACGATTATCCGAATTTCCATGACAAAGTTCATGTGCAATCAAAAGACCAGAGCCGACGGCATAGCGTACACAATTATTAAAATCCAAGAGCCAGCCTAACGTACTACCATCGTTATAAGATTTAAACTGAAATGTCTTAGTGGGTTTCATCTTTGTACTAGGATAGGTATTATCTTTAGAGTCTACGATTATGGTTGCATCTTTAGAGTAAACAACTAATATCGCATGATCTGGCGCCCATTTCTTTTTAATGCCTACGACTTGCATTAGAAAAGGTTGTTTACAGTTGGGAAAGTGTTTTTGATACATAAAATCAAGATACTCTGTAAACTTATTCTCCGGAACACCACGTAGATATGAGTCATCAATTTCATTCGAGCCTGGAAGAGTTGGAAATGTCGGTCCAATATACTCTATAGCGAGTTCACGACGTGTTAGGTAATACTGAAAGGCTTCAAATGCAAGTGAAGTTTCTAATGTGCCTGTAGTTTTTACTTTTTGTTTGAACTGATCAGCATGTTCACTTATGCGTCCTGCCACTAGAGTTCTAGAAGTATCATCTTTTGGCACATCAGCACTGGTGATACTTAGTACCTGATTAACCGTTTGGCCAGCTTTATTTAAAACTCCAACGGTTGTGTGGATAGTATTAGTCGCTGAATTATGCACACTGTCCATTCTAATAATATCTTCCATCATGTCGAAGTCGTCGAGGGAGCCCCTTGGAGCATTTGGCCTAGAGCCATTTGCATTAGGTCTTTCGCAAAGAGTTTCTTGCTGCAAAATCTTTTGTGGAGTAGTTTGTTGTTCAAGCTCTTTATGAGATAACGATTTTTCTGGTTCAGGTTTCGTTGAAACTTCAGGTTCTTGTGTCGTTTCAATAGAGGCTGCGCCATGGGAGTTCGAACTAAAGTTTGTTGTTTCAAACAATACAGCATCAGAGGATTTTGAACTTGAGTTTGTTGTTCCAAAAAATGCAGAGTCAGGGGAAGGGAAGTATGAACTAGAGTTTGGTGCTTTTCTGACTTCCTGGAGCGTATATTCGCAACCTCTATCAGACGTTATTATCTGAATTTCAGCGTATGACTCCGATTCATTAAATTCATCTTCACTAATCCATCGCCATGCAACACGTGGCGTTAACGACACTTCAGGTTCAACACTTGCCATCACTTTATCTCAAACACTTTTTAGTTAGCTTCTAAAGTAATACATTAGAAGTTCAATGGCATCGAAAGTGAATAATAAATAATGAAGCTAAAGATACGATCAAAATACCGTATGGGTACTGATGTGTATGTCGTTGATTTATAAGTAAAAAATGTATATTTGTTATTTGTAGAGTTGTCAATGATTAATTAACATTAAAAAACGCCGCATTGGAGCGGCGTTAGAAAATCATAAAGCTAAAGGTGTTAAAGCTCGATTACATCGAAATCGACAAGCGGATTAACATCGGCTTCGTAGTCAATGCCTTCAATACCAAAACCGAATAACTGTAAGAATTCATCTTTATATTCTTGATAATCGGTTAAGTCTTTTAAGTTTTCAGAGGTTACGGTAGGCCATAACTCACGGCAGTGTTGTTGAATTTCGTCTCTCAACTCCCAGTCATCTAGGCGTAAGCGGTTACTTTCGTCAACTTCCGGTGCATGTCCATCAATACGATATAGGCGATCGCTGAACATACGATTGATTTGTTCAATACAACCTTCGTGTAAACCAGCGGCGCGCATTTTCTTAAATACCATCGCGATGTAAAGTGGCATAACAGGAATGGCGGAACTTGCTTGGGTAACGACACTCTTAAGTACAGCAACGTTGGCGCTACCGCCGTTAACACCAAGTTTCTCATTTAGAGCGTGGGCTGCGCGGTCTAAATCCATTTTGGCTTTACCTAGAGCGCCATGCCAGTAGATTGGCCAAGTCATGTCAGTACCAATGTAGCTATAAGCAACAGTTTTACAATCGTCGCTTAGTACACCAGCTTTAGATAGAGCGTCAATCCAAAGCTCCCAATCTTGACCGCCCATAACGGTTACTGTATCTGCAATTTCTTGCTCAGTAGCTGGTTCAACATGAGTTTCGATAATAGTGTCTTTATTAGTATCAACAGCAGTTGAAGTGTAAGTTTCACCGATAGGTTTAAGTGAGGAGCGGATCACTTCACCTGAATCTGGCATTTTACGAACTGGAGAAGCCAGTGAGTACACCACCATGTCTACTTGACCAAGATCTTGTTTTATCAGCTCAATGGCCTTTTGTTTAGCTTCATGGCTGAACGCGTCACAGTTGATGCTCTTTGAGTATAAGCCTTCAGCTTTGGCATACTTGTCAAAAGCAGCAGTGTTATACCAACCAGCAGTCCCCGGTTTTTTTTCGGTTCCAGGTTTTTCAAAGAATACGCCGATAGTAGCGGCGTCGTTACCAAATGCAGCCGTGATACGAGAGGCAAGGCCATATCCGCTTGATGAACCAATAACAAGTACTTTTTTAGGACCGTTTTTTAGATTGGCATTAGCTTTGGTAATATTGATTTGTTGTTGAACGTTTGCTTCACAACCTAAAGGGTGTGTCGTGGTACAGATAAAACCACGAATTTTTGGTTTGATGATCATAGTTATTCTTCTGTTGAGTCGATTGGGGATAGAATAATAATTTACGTGTTAAATTGGCACTTATTTTTACTTGAAACGAGTAAATCTTAAAGTGGTTGGAGCAGTTAGCATAATTCTTGATCCCTTAACAATTTCTGAGTGTAAGGATGTTGAGGATCAGTGAATAGTTGTTCTGTCGAAGCTCGCTCTACAATTTCACCCTTAAACAATACGATCACATTATCACTAATGTGACGAATAATATTAAGATTATGAGATACAAAAATAAAAGAGAGCCCTAGCTCTTTTTGCAGTTCAATTAATAGATTTAGAATTTGAGCTCTCACGGATAAATCTAACGCTGTTAATGCTTCATCTGCGATGATGACTTTGGGGTTTAGCATTAAAGCTCTTGCGACTGCCACTCTTTGCTTTTGTCCCTCTGAGATCATGTGAGGGTAGAAATCAGCGTGTTCGGGTAGTAGGCCTACTTTTTTCAAAATTGAGAGTACTTGGTCATGACGCTGTCGCTCAGATAACGAAGTATTGAATTTTAATGGTTCATCAAGTAATTCACCTATCGTCAGACGAGGATTCAAAGACGTATTAGGATCTTGAAAGATCATTCTAATCAGACGACAGCGTTGCTTTACATTGCGTTTTTCAAGTGGACTGCCTTCAAAAAGAATTTCTCCGCCACTACGTGCCTCTGCGCCAACAAGAATTTTGGCTAGTGTGCTTTTTCCTGAGCCAGCTTCACCCACAATTGCTAATGTTTCGCCCTCTGCGAGTGAAAATGAAATGGGTTGTAGAGCCTGAGAGCACTGACGTTTAAAACCTTTATAACCTGAAAAGTATGTTTTTTTGAGGTTCTTCACCTCAAGCAGTGGTTGGCTCATTCGTTATTCTCTTGATTATAAGGAAAATGACAAGAATAGCTGTGCTCTTTACGATGAGAGGGTAAAGGTTGATTCACACATTGTCGTTCAGCTTTTGGGCATCGAGGGCCTAAACGACAGCCAATGGGTAGATGTTGTAAAGCTGGAATCGAACCTGGCAGCGTTTCTAATATCATTTTACTGCTGGCTCTATACTTGTCGTTTGCGTAATGATCCATCAACGTCTTAGTGTATGGATGAAAAGGCTTTTCAACGATTTTATCTGTTAATCCTGATTCTGCAACTTGACCACAATATAGTACCGTTAAGCTATTACACCATTTAGTCAAATTCTCTAGTTCATGACTGATCAATAAAACAGTTACGTTTTGAAGTTGGTTTAATTGAGTCAGCAAGCGAAATATTTGCGCCCGTGTACTGGCTTCCATATTGGTTGTGGGTTCATCAGCAATTAATAGCTTTGGGCTGTGTGCAATGGCCATCGCTATCATTACTTTTTGACATTCACCTTCCGACAATTCCCATGCATAACTGTCCATAATGGTTTCAGTGTTTTTGATACCGACTTTATGAAGCCATTTATTAGCCATTTTTAATTTTGCAGCGCCGCGTTGCCAAAAGCGAGTTCCTTTCGGAATAGGCATGCTCTCTAATAGTTGAGAGCCGATGGTTTTTGCCGGATCAAAGCTTCCAGATGGGTCTTGGAAAATCATAGAAATGCTCGAACCCATAAGTTCTCGGCGTTCACTTGATGACATGGTCATCAAATTTTTTCCATCGAACATCATTCTATCTGCATTAACGGTCCAATTTGGATCTTCTAGACCTATAATGGCTTTTGCAAGTAGACTGCGACCAGATCCTGATTCTCCTAAAAGTCCTCTAATGTCACCAGCATTTAAAATCATGCTTACTTTTTCTAGCGCTTTGACTTTTCCGTGGGGAGTATCAAGCTCAATGGTTAAGTTTCTAATATCAAGTAAGGGCATAATAACTCAGCCTTAATTACGTTGAGGGGATAAGGCTGAACGTAAACCATCACCCACCAAATTAATCGCCAAAACGGTAATCAAAATTGCGACGCCAGGGATGGTTACAGTCCAAGGAGCGATAAGAAAATGCTCAGTTCCTTGCATTACCATTGCTCCCCATTCAGGACTAGGTGCTTGAGCACCAAGATTAAGAAAACCCAGTGCGGCAATATCAAGAACAGCCACAGATAGTGCCAAAGTGACTTGAATGATCACAATATCCCAAACATTTGGCATGATCACATACCAGTATATTTGTAATGAATTTGCACCATCCAACCTTGCAGCGGTCACATATTCTTTTTGGAGCTCTTCGTGGATTGCTTGGTGAATTGCTCGTACAAATTGAGGAATAAGGGCTAAGCCAACAGCCCAGAACACATTTTCTAGCCCAGCTCCTAACACTGCAACGACTAACATCGCCAGTATTAACGATGGAATTGATAATAATGCATCTAATAAATGGCCTAGAATACTCGATTTGATGCCACTCATCATGCCGGATAGTGAACCCAGTAAGAAGCCGATAATTAGTGCGACTACAACGACAATCAACGACAGTCCAAAAGTAAGGTGTGTACCATGAAGTACACGACTTAGAATATCCCGCCCCAGTTCATCTGTGCCAAAAAAGTGAGTAACAGTTCCGGTTTGATCCCACGATGGAGGTTGTAACAAGGCATTAGGATCTTGTAATTCTGGTGGAAAAGGCGCTAACAACTCCCCAAAAAACATCACCAAAAGTAGGACGAAAAGAAACCAGAGCCCAACTAATGCAAAAGGGTTTGATGAGAATGCCATCCATGTTCTTTTGCTTGGAGATGGGATGGCATCATCTTGGTAAATTCTAATTCTGGCCATAAAGTTCTTTCTTAGTGATCGGGTTAACGAGGCTGTGAATCACATCAATTAAAATGTTCAAGAAAATAATCAACAGGGCTACAACGAATACGCCACCTTGAATAACAGTATAATCACGCTGATAAATACCTGATACGAGCCAATAACCAACGCCGGGCCATGCAAAGCTAACTTCTACTAGAATAGCGTAACTGGCAAATGGGCCAAGCATAACACCAAGTTGTTTAAATACTGGAATAAGAGCATTAGGTAAGGCATGTTTGATGATGATTTGGCCTGTATGCAATCCACGTGCTTCTGCTGCTCGAATATAAGTTTGACTCATCACATTTTGCATTGCAGAGCGGGTGATACGAATAACAACGGTTAATGGTAAAATGGATAACGTGACTGCTGGTAAAATGATGTGCTGGAGCGCATCATAAAATGCAGACATTCCGTATTGTTTGCTAGCCAAAAGACTGTCTATTACCACGAAACCAGTGACCGGTTTTATCTCATATAGCAAATTAATTTGCCCTGATACTGGTAACCAGTCTCGCTGAATTCCAAACCAATGAGCCAACATTAGCCCTATCCAAAAAACGGGTAACGAATAACCTGTTAATGTAGTAGCAACGATAAGGTTTTGGGTCATTTTATGGTGATTAAATGATGCAAGAACCCCAATGGGTATCCCAACAAGTAAGGCTATTAACCCCGCGATGACCGCCAATTCAAATGATGCAGGCAAAACGACAAACAGTTCTTGTGAAATAGGGTGGTGCGAAGTTAGAGATACGCCAAAATCCCCACTCAACCTATTTTGGACATAAGCAATAAATTGACTGATTATATTACTGTCTAAATTATAAGTCTGAGTAATGACCTGTTGTTGTAAAGGGGATGGATCGGCAATGCCTGATAATGCTACAGCTGGCGAAACTGGAAATAAATGGGTGACATAAAAAAGCACCATTAGCATCACACATGAAGTAGCAATAAATAAATTTAATCGTCGTACTAAATACCAAGTCATGATCAGTCGTTTAGCTCCTTATTATGATATGCCTTAGCAAATGAGATGCCTCCGTATGAAGCAAGTTTCACCCCTTTTATATCAGTGCGTTTTAAAATAATTCGATTAGAGTGCGCCAAGGGAACTAATGGCATTTGCTCGCTTAATAACATTTCAGCTTTTTGATAGAGTTTTTTTCTATCAGCTTGATCTGTCACCGTTTTGGCTTGCTCAAGAATAGAATCAAATTTCGTATCACACCACTGAGAACGATTATTGTTAGATTTAAGAGCTGCGCAGCTTAAGAAAGGTGAAAAGAAGTTATCAGGGTCACTATTATCAGCGTTCCAGCCAAGCAAAACAGAATCGTATTGGGAGTGGTTTAGTTTTTTAGACAATACTCTCCAATCGTTGCTATGAATATGAGCTTTGATTCCAACTTTCGCCAAATCAGCCTGAATCAATTGTGCTGTTTTAACTGGGTTAGGGTTATAAGTCCTAGCCGTAGGCATGGTTAAAATATTCATTCGTAAATTTGTTAACCCTTTTTTTTGCAAAATTTGCTTAGCCTTAACTGGGTTATAACCTTGATGTTTAGGGTTGATACCATGTGCCCAAGACGCTGGAGGTAAAATACTGTCGGCTTCCACTGCTGTTTGTCGATATACAACACTCAAAATATCACTCTTGTTGATGGCCATAGCCAAAGCTTGCCTCACTTCAGGGTCATCAAACGGAGGCTTTAAGGTATTAAACGCCCAAAATGCTACATTCATCCCTCTTTGTTGTTGAATTTGTACGTGCGGATATTGGTCTGCCACTTTTAATTCAAGAGGTTTTGGTAAGGCTGAGACACCGCAATCACCGGTGAGTAATTTAGCCAGCCTTTGTGAGTTTTTTCTAGTAATATCAAATACTAAGTGTTTTATTTCTGTCCTTTTTCCCCAGTAATCACTATTTTGCTGATAACGGATGTATTCATTTTTAACGTATTGTTTTAATACAAATGGGCCGGTACCGATAGCAAACTGATCGATCCTTTGTGGTGTTCCGGCTTTAAGGAGAAAGTCAGCATATTCTTTAGATAAAACTACCGCAAAGTCAGAGGCTAAATTTGCTAGAAAGCTGGCATCTGGACGATTTAATGTGAAAGTTACTGTGTATAAATCTGGTGCTGAAATATCTTTGACTAAAGATTGAAACCCAATGCTTTGAAAAAAAGGATAACCCGTTGCAGATACATCATGGTAAGGGTTATCTGCTCTAATTATTCTATTAAATGAAAACAGCACATCAAGTGCATTAAAGTTTCTGCTTGGGCTAAACCACTGGGCGCGATGGAACTTAACACCTTTGCGAAGCTTAAATGTGTATGCTTTTCCATCCTTGGTTACTTGCCAAGATGTCGCGAGCGATGGTGAGACTTTACCCGTAGTAACATCATATTCAATCAAATGATCGTAAATTTGATGCGAGCTAGCATCTATGGTTGTTCCTAGAGTAACAATCTGAGGATTAAAACTTTCTGGGTTTCCCTCAGAGCAATATACTAATCCACTGGGAACATTTTGTGGCTGACAGCCTGAAAGTGTAATTAAGCTCAGGCAAACAGCGAGAACTAAAATGAACCGATTTTGAGCCAGTTTCATCATTAATTGTGAGTGGTTTGTTTGATCTTTTTACATTCTAACAGCCATAGACCAAAAGCGACAATGTTGAAAACAAAGATATGCAATCTGAATCATTTATTTCCAAGCGATTAAACCTAGTTCATGTATAAGATTTTTAACAGTTCCTTGCTTACTATTTAACAAAGGCATTTATGTTTAATTAAGTGAGAATAGAATGAGTGGAGCAATTGAAACAGTTAAAGTTATGAGTTGTTTTGAGATTCACAAAGGTGAATTAGATAGCAAATCTGAACAAGCAGTACTTAAAGAAATTAAGGGTAATCTTCCGAAATCAATTGGAGGTTCTAAATTATTTGCTATTCAAAAGTCGGACGCACCTAAGTCAGACGAAACTAATGTGCCTGTATGTTTACTCTACTTTATCCAAAAGCAAGAAAATGGATATAGAGTAGCTTTAAAGTCTGAAAATACCTCTTTTCCTTGGGGTAGCAAATATGTTGAAAAAGATAGTATAGCTATGAGAATTAAGACCTTTTTAAATAATAAGTCAGCAACCTTAGTCTCAGATCTAGATGAAGACGTAAGAAGGGTACTTGACACTCTACCAGATGGCATACTATTACAAGGCGAAGTCATTGGAAATACTAAGCTTTTCTAAGGCTTTTCCAGTAAATTGTACTTCTTTAAGATCCCACGCAGCTGATGGTAGCTCAAACCAAGATTATCAGCGGTTTTTCGCTGATTAAACTGGCTATGTTCTAAGGCATTTTTAATTAAGTCAATTTCGAATTCTTCAGTCGCTTCTTTAAACTTGATAGGGAACTCTAATTGAGGCTTTGCTTCTGGTTTACTAATGTCTGTAGCTTCATTTGGTGCTGGTGTGTTTATTGATATTTCTTCTTTTACGGTACGCTGAGAAACGGTTCTAACTCTTTGCTTAGGGCGATAAGGAGACTCGAAAGGGTCGAGACTGATTTCTGAAATCGGCTCAGCTTCCATTCCATAACGATAAACACTTCGTTCGATCGCATTTTTCAACTCACGAATATTACCCGGCCATTGATAATCATGAAGTTGCTGAACGGCATGTTGCGAAAAGCCTGTAAAAAATGGCATTTCTAACTGCTTAACCATGCCCATAGCGAAATACTCAGCCAGCGGCATAATATCTTCTTTGCGGTAACGTAGAGGTGGAAGAGTGATAACGTCAAATGCGAGTCTATCCAATAAATCAGCTCTAAATTCGCCTGCTTCGGCTAAAGATGGGAGGTCTTCGTTAGCAGCACAAATAAGGCGAACATCAGTTTGTACCGTTTTACTGCCGCCAACACGTTCAAATTCGCCATATTCAATCACTCGCAGAAGCTTTTCTTGAATTAAGCCGCTGGTATTGGCGAGTTCATCTAAAAATAGGGTGCCATTGTCGGCTCGTTCAAAACGGCCCTCATGACGACCTTTAGCACCTGTAAAAGCACCAGACTCGTGACCAAACAATTCACTTTCAAGCAAGTTTTCACTTAAAGAAGAGCAGTTTAGCTTGATGAAACTCTGATCCCAACGTTTAGATAGATAATGCAATCGCTCTGCGATAAGCTCTTTACCCGTGCCTCGTTCACCAATAATCAGCACTGGCTTGGAGAGAGGTGCGACTTGCGACACATGCTCTAAAATTTCCAGTAGTGCATTAGACTCGCCAATCAAATTATCTTGTTTGAATGAATTACTCATGTGGTAATTAGTAATTTCCACTAACTTTTGGTGAAAAATATAATATGATGCTGTTGAGTGAAAAGAAAGAAAAAGTTATAAATTTGTTTAACATGTTGTTATTGTTGGGTTTTGCAAAGTTGGCACAGTATCTGTAATAGTAAATCCGACATCAACAACTTTGAGGATAGAATGATGGGAATTTTTTCACGTTTTGCCGATATTATTAATTCAAATATCAGCTCACTACTCGATAAAGCAGAAGACCCTGAAAAAATGGTTCGCCTGATCATTCAGGAAATGGAAGACACACTGGTAGAGGTTCGCTCTACTAACGCTAAAGTACTGGCTGAGAAAAAAGAAATTCTTCGCCGTGTAGCTAAAGCAGAAGAGCAAGTGCAAGATTGGGAAGCTAAAGCTGAACTTGCGTTATCAAAAGATCGCGAAGACTTAGCCAAGGCAGCATTGGTTGAAAAACAAAAAGCTTCTGATTTAGTAAAAGCGTTAAGCGATGAATTACTTGTGATTGAAGAGCAAATTGCACGCTTGAAAGAAGAAGTGGTTCAATTGCAAGAAAAGCTGGCGGATGCAAAAGCGCGTCAGAAGACCATTGTTATGCGTACACAAACAGCTTCATCTCGTTTAAACGTAAAGCGTCAGCTTGATTCAAGTAAAGTAGACGATGCCATGCTTAAATTTGAGCAATACGAGCGTCGAGTTGAAGGGCTTGAGTCTCAAGTTGAAGCTTATGACTTAGGTAAGAAAAATACGCTTGCCGACGAGTTTGCTGCACTTGAAGCTGAAGAAACGGTTAATAATGAGCTTGAAGCGCTTAAAGCCAAAGTGAAGGCGAAAAAGGAAAAAGCGAAAAGCTAACCTTAACTATGGAATTGAGGTGAATAATGGACCCAGATATTTTAATCGCACCGCTGATACTCTTTATGATTATCGTGGCTCCGATATGGATTATCATGCATTACCGCAGTAAAAAGCAGATTAATCAAGGATTATCGGAAGAGGAATATAAGACTCTAAACCAATTGATTGCACAAGCTGATAAGATGTCACATCGAATCGAAACACTTGAAAAAATCTTAGATGCAGAGTCTCCAGAGTGGAGAAATAAACATGAGCAACCGCGATAGGAAAACCTTATATCGTATTCCCAAACAAGGGAAAGTCGCAGGTGTTTGTGCAGGGATTGCAGATTTCTTTGGCTTTGAAACATGGTTAGTTCGTGTCGTTACCGCTTCAGTATTTTTACTGGGTGGCGCTGGAATGGTGTTTATCATTTACATTGCACTTTGGGTAATTTTAGACATTAAACCTAATGAAGACTCAGAAAGCCCACTTCATAAGGATATAGAAGTGAAAAAGAAAATCTGGCAGGCAGGAGAGCCTGCTCAGCAAGCTCTGCAAGACGTTAATAAACAGTTTAGTGCATTAGAGTTAAGGCTTAGAAATCTTGAGCGCCATGTAACTTCTGATAGCTACGACTTAAAACGTCAAATTGATAATCTTTAAGGCGCACTCTATGCGCCTTTTTGTTTTTCTTGGTTGTGTGTATTTTTTATGAGTTTACTCTCTAAGCAATTTAATAAAGTAAAAAGTAAAACTGAGTCTGTAATTAATCGAAGCGCAGATAGGCATATTCGTCTTGCAATAACTGGGTTATCTGGGGCAGGAAAAACAGCCTTTATTACTGGCTTAGTTCATCAACTATTGTTTTCTGCTACCAAAACCAAGGATTCAAATTTACCACTTTGGCACGTGGCTAGAGAAAAGCGATTGCTTGGTGTGGTTAGAGAGCAACAACCAGACCTTGCTATTCCAAGTTTTGCTCATAATTCCGCGATGGCACAGCTCTCATCGGAATTACCTAAATGGCCTGAATCAACCAGAAATATCAGTGAACTTAGACTCGCCATCCATTTTAGGCCTCAATCAGGCGTGAGAGGTAAGCTCTTTGATAAGAGTAAGCTGTTACTCGATATCATCGATTATCCGGGTGAGTGGCTACTTGATTTGCCGTTACTTAAGCTCAATTTTGTTGAGTGGTGCATAGAGCAACAAAGCCGAATAGCCATTTTAAGTCAACAAACTGGCTATAAAACGTTTATTGAAGAGATGCAGAAATTAGATTTTGCATCTGAAATGGATTTATTAGTTTTAGAGCGAATTGCGAAGCAGTATCAAAATTTATTAACAACTTCCGTCAATGAAAATGGCTACTATTTGGCTCAACCTGGCAGAATGCTATTACCGGGTGATCTTGATGGCTCTCCACTGCTTACATGGTTTCCGTTAATTCATTTGTCTAGGTCTGAGTTAGAAGCTTTATCGAGTAGAGCCGAAGACAATAGTTATTTTTCTATCTTAAAGCAGCGCTATAAAGCTTATATTGATGAGGTGGTTAAGCCTTTTTATCGTGACCATTTTCGGCATTTTGATCGCCAAGTTGTCTTGGTGGACTGCTTATCAGCGTTAAATCATGGTCAAACTCAATTTACTGACATGACTCAAGCGTTATCAGGTGTCCTAAATAGCTTTCAGTTTGGTCAGGCAAATTGGTTGAACCGTTTGTTTGCCCCAAAAATTGATAAATTATTATTTGTCGCCAGTAAATGTGATCAGATCACTCGAGATCAACAATCAAATTTATTGTATTTACTTAATGATATGTTGTCTGAGACTCAACAACTGGCCTCAATTAAAGGCTGTGATGTCGAAACTATGGCTATTAGTGCGATTAAAGTGACACGCCACGGTTTAGTTAAACATCAAGATCAAGAAGTCGAAGTTGTTGAAGGGCGAGTAGATGAAACTTCTGATGTAATAAGGATCTTTCCCGGTGAAGTGCCGCGCAAGTTGCCCCAAGCCGACTTTTGGCAAAAGCAAGGATTTCAATTTAACAACTTTCAGCCGCCCATGTCTTTTGCTAACGCTCAAAAGCTACGGCTTGAACATATACGTTTAGATCACTTGTTACAGTATTTATTAGGAGACAAACTTGACTAAAATGGAGAGTGAAAAAGTCAACCTTAAACCATCGTATGTATTCGAAACTGAACAAACTCTTTTAACGGAGCCTGAAGCAGATTTACAAGCCGCGCAAAAGTTTGAACTTGAGTTGATGGAAGAATCTGAGATCAAGAAACAACTTGATGTGCTTGATGATGTTGAGCAAAAAGTATCAAAGCCAACTACTTTGTCTAAGCTAGCCAAAATAGCAATGTTAGCATTTATTACATTGATTTTTTTGGAGTTGGTAACAGGCTTAATCGAAGTGTGGCAGCAAAGCTCAGTTTTATTTGGTGTTTATTCAGGCTTAATTGGAGTGATTTTAGCTTGGGTTGGTAAAGTGATTTTATCTGAATATAAAAAATTAAAGTCATTAAAAAACCAGCAAAACCATCAGCAGACTTCATTGCGTCTAAAAAACAGTATGCAAATAGGTGAAGCAGATGCCTTTATTCGTAACTTGTCATTCAATTCAAGTGATAAACAAAGTCTGGATGAATTTAATCGACTCAGCTCACAAGAGCATAATGATGCTGAATTTTTAAAGCTATTTGAACAAACGGTATTAGCGGAGCAAGATAAAAAAGCTAAAAAAATCGTTCATAAATATGCTGCGGAATCAGCTTTATTACTTGCTGTCAGTCCATTTGCTTTATTGGACATGGCTTTAGTATTACTAAGAAATCAAAAGATGCTCACTGAATTAGCTAAGTGTTACGGTATTGAACTTGGTTATGCAAGCCGAATTAAACTTACTCGAAGTATTGTGAAGAACATCTTGTATGCTGGAACTGCCGAAGTGCTAACTGATATAGGTAGCCATCTATTATCTTTAGAACTCACAGGAAAGCTTTCGGCAAAATTAGGACAGGGTCTTGGAGGGGGTCTGTTGACTGCAAGGTTAGGGTATCAAGCCATGGCACTTTGTCGTCCTATAGCTTTTGATAATAACTCTAAACCCAAATTGACCAACATTCATAAATTGCTACTAATTGAGTTGAAAAATTTCTCTAAAAATAAGTAATTGCCCATGGATTGTAATCTTGCTTTTACAGCTGGATTAGGATGATTTTTATACTTAAGCATAGGGTTTAGAGAATTTGCAGGTATGTTACCTACTAAATTAAAATAAAAACAAATGAGGTAGGTATGAAAAATACATGGAACATCTCTACTAAAGCTATTCACGCGGGCAAGACATCGGAACCTAACGGTGCTTTAGTATCTCCACTAAGTCAAAGTGCTACGTTTGTGTTTGACTCAGTTGAGCAAGGCGGGGCTCGCTTTAGTGGTGATGAACAGGGGTACATATATACAAGACTTGGAAATCCAACGACTACCGAGCTTGAAAACAAAATAGCAGTGCTTGAGGGGGCAGAAGATGCTGCGGCAACGGCATCGGGTATGGCGGCGGTGTCGTCGGCGTTACTTGCTAACCTAGCACAAGGCGATCATGTTATTGCATCTCGAACCGTATATGGTTGCTGTTTTTCTCTTTTGACCCATCAGTTTGAACGTTTTGGAATTGAGTCTACATTTGTTGATTTTACCGATATTGATTCAATTAGAGCTGCCATCAAGCCAAATACCAAAGTGCTTTTTTGCGAAACGCCTGTGAATCCACACCTTGAAGTTTACGACTTAACGGCTATTGCAAAGCTTGCGAAGCAGTACGAGATCATTTCTATTGTTGATAACACCTTTATGACGCCAGTTCTACAAAGACCTCTTGAGTTTGGCATTGATATGGTAGTGCACAGTGCAACCAAGTACCTTAATGGCCATGGAGATGTTGTCGCTGGCATTGTTTGTGGGAACAAGCAAATCATAGACAAGGTGAAGTTTGAAATCATCAAAGATATTGGCGGGATCATTTCTCCCCACGATGCGTGGCTGATTTTAAGAGGCATGAAAACACTAGATGTGCGTGTACAACGCCATTGTGATAATGCTGAAAAAGTGGCTGACTTTTTAGAGTCTCATCCTAAAGTTGCGAAGGTTTATTACCCTGGACTAGATTCTCATCAGGGTTCTAAATTTATCGGTACGCAGATGCAAAGAGCAGGTGGAGTCATGGCTTTTGAGTTAGAGGCCGATCTAAAATCGAGCATGAACTTTGTAAATTCTTTGGAATTATTTTCAATCGCAGTCAGTTTAGGTGATGCGGAGTCACTGATACAGCATCCTGCTTCTATGACCCATTCTCCATATACAGAGGAAGCCAGAGCAGAAGCAGGCATTACCGATAATTTGATCCGAATATCTATCGGTCTAGAGAATGTTGAAGATATTATTGAAGATTTAGCCTCTGGTCTAATGAAGCTGTAGCCTTATTTGTCTGACATTAAGACTTGATCTTTTTTCATTTATAAGTAGTGTGGTTAATTGTTGAGCACTTGTTTCAACAATTAACAATCAATAATGGAAAGGGGAAAGCCGATGAAAGGATTAATTCAGGCTTCATTGATTGCGCTAGCGGTAATTTCTGCGCCAGTGAACGCTGGAGATAAAACCAAGTTAGAAAAAGCTAATGTAGCAATTAAAGAGGCTACACAGCTAAAAACGATTAATATTAATACTGCTTCTGCGGAACAACTTCAAACTCTAAAAGGGATTGGGGCAAAGAAAGCGGCTGCGATTGTAAAATATCGTGAAAAGAACGGTAAATTTAAAACCGTAGCAGATCTTAAAAAGATCAAAGGTATTGGTAGCAAGTTTATCGCTAAAAATAAAAAAGCTTTGGTTTTATAAATGCTGGTAAACAAAGTATAAGGCAACTATTTAGTTGCCTTTTTTATTGTTAAACACTTCAATGTTTTGCATAATTCTTTATACCATTACTACGCACCTTCTAAACCCATTTTTATATGAAAATAATCGCAGATGCCAATATGCCTTTTGCAGAAGAACTCTTTCAGCAATTTGGTGACGTGCATAAGTTAGACGGTCGTTCGATGACAGCCGATGATGTAAAAGATGCCGATATTCTTCTTGTTCGCTCAGTAACTACTGTTGACTCATCATTACTTTTCGAAAATAGTAAATTAAAGTTCGTAGGTACAGCGACAATCGGCACTGATCATATTGATCTAGATTACTTAAAATCCAAAAACATCGAATTTTCAAATGCCCCTGGCTGCAATGCTATTGCTGTCGGTGAGTACGCATTTACAGCCATGCTGGAACTAGCACATAAATATGGCGAAGAGCTTAAAAACAAGACAGTAGGCATTATTGGAGCAGGAAATACAGGCTCCGCATTAGAAAAGTGTCTAAAAACATATGGTGTTAACACTTTATTATGTGATCCAATAAAAGCTGAACAAGGCGATCCTCGTAAATTTGTGTCTCTCGAAGCTGTAATTGAAAGTGCAGATGTGATTAGCTTGCATGTCCCCTTAACCAAGGAAGGCGAACATAAGACATTTCATCTTTTAGATGAAGCTAAATTAAAGCAACTTCAACACAATGCTTGGTTATTAAATTGTTGTCGTGGTGAGGTTTTAGATAATCAGGCATTGACCCGAGTGAAAAAGCACAGAGAGGATATTAAACTTGTCCTCGATGTTTGGGAAGGTGAGCCGTATCCTATTGAAGCATTGATTCCTTCTGTAGACATCGCAACGCCACATATTGCTGGTTACAGTCTTGAAGGCAAAGCTAGAGGGACGTTTATGCTATATGAGAAAGTGTGTCAGTTGTTTTCAAAGCCTCTAAAAACAAGTATCTCGCAACTTTTACCTGAATTCTTTATCAGTAAAGTCCAGCTTGATACAAACCTCACACAATTAGATCTGTTACGGCTTATGCGATTGGTATACGATATAAGTGATGATGACCGTAGTTTCAGGCAATTAGACTTCTCAAATAAGGAGTTTGATGTAATGAGAAAAGCTCATAAACATCGCCGTGAATGCTCAGCATTGACCATATCCGTAGTTGAAGAGTCACAAGATTGGTTATTCGAATTAGGTTTTTCTAGAGAACAAGCATAAATATGTCACAAGAGTTTAATATTGCCATACTTGGCGCATCTGGAAATGTCGGTCAAGCAATGATCGAGATTTTAGAAGAAAGAGATTTCCCTGTTGCTAACTTATATCCATTAGGAAGTAAAAACAGCGCTGGAAATACCATTAACTTTAGAGGTGAAGATATCACCATCATCAATGTTGATGAGTTTGATTGGGCGCAAGCTCAAATCAGCTTCTTTTCAGCTGGTGGAAGTGTATCCGAAAAGTGGGCTCCCATCGCAGGTGAAGCAGGGTGTGTGGTTATCGATAACACCTCACACTTTAGATATGACATTGATGTACCGCTTGTAATACCAGAAGTTAATCCTCAAGCCATTGCCGATTTCAGAAATCGCAACATCATTGCTAACCCAAATTGTTCAACAATTCAGATGTTAGTAGCGCTAAAACCTATTTATGATGCTTTTGGTTTAGAACGAATTAATGTTTCTACCTATCAATCAGTATCTGGTTCAGGTAAAGAAGCCATCGAAGAGTTGTCAGGTCAGTGTGTTAAGCTGCTTCAGGGCTTACCAGCAGAATCAAAGGTCTATGATAAGCAAATAGCATTCAATGCCTTGCCGCATATCGATGTCTTTATGGACAACGGTTTCACTAAAGAAGAAATGAAAATGGTATGGGAAACCCATAAAATTTTGGGTGACGAAAGTATCATGGTAAATCCGACTGCCGTTCGAGTTCCTGTATTCCACGGACACAGCGAAGCTCTACATATCGAGACTCGCCAACCTGTTGAGGCGGAAGACATTAAAGCTGTGTTATATCAGGCTGAAGGTGTTGAATTATTTGCTGAAGATGCAGATTACCCTACTGCGGTGACAGAGGCAGCTGGTACTGACCCTGTTTATGTAGGACGTATTCGTAAAGATTTATTTTTGCCAAATGCTGTAAATTTATGGGTTGTGGCCGATAACATTCGTAAAGGCGCTGCTCTTAACAGTATACAAATTGCTGAAATCTTAATTAGAGACTATTACTAACAGTGTCAGACAAAAGAAAAGCTTGCGGTATAGCAAGCTTTTTATTAATTGCTATATAGCGAGAGAATTTTTTCTAGTTTGTAGCTAAACTCAATAAATACAATACCATTTACATTCATTCACTGTGGCTAAAGAGGAGTGTTAGCAAAGAAAATACAAGGCGGAAGGACTAGTCATAGTTACAGCTATGGTGAGAAGTTTCAGCGATGTAGTTACGATGCTAGGGTTTTTTCTAAACATAGTTAGATTGATACGAATGGTAAAATGCAAAATCGCAACTTTTGAGCAAGAAAGGAAAGGATGAATGAACTTTCGCACCTCGTTTTTGGTTGGCTTATTAGCTATCGCCTCGTCACTTTTATGGCAACAGGATTCTTTAATCACTTCAGCCCATGCCGCAACAAATTTTAAAGTTACTGGCCCTAATGGTGAAAGAAAAGTAGAGCATAATCAATATGGCCCTACTAAGATTTCCGATACGTTTTGGAGCATCGCCAGTAAAGTTAAGCCAAATCAACAAGTGACGATTTATCAGGTTATGGCTGCAATCTATGATGCCAACCCTCATGCGTTTGCAACCTCTAACTATAATAGCCTTGAAGCTGGCATGTTTTTGGTGATTCCACCTGTTGAAAACATGATAGCGATTCCTAATTCTGTTGCTAGAAACCGTGCGACTCAAAACGATAAAACATGGGGAAATCGTAAATCTAACCCAGTAAAGCCAAAGCTAGCCCAAGTAAAACAGCCAACAAAACAAGTAAAAGCTGAGACTCCGAAGTCAAACGAATCAGATAAGCAAAAAATTGCCGAATTAACTCAGTTGCTTGAAGATGAAAAAAGCAAGGTTATGTCTTTAACAGATGAGTTAAGCCGCACACAAGATGAGTTGCGAGCCACTCGAGATGACTTTCAATCATTGAAGGCTCAACTGGGTAACTTCAATGATAAGGTGGCTACCTTAGATGAAACCTTATTAGAAACAAAGCAAAAAAATGCCGCTCTAGCCGCTAATAATGCCGAGTTAACCGATCAACTTGCAGCTTTAAAAGTAGAGCAACCGCAAGAAACATGGACAAAGCTGCTAGATAATACATGGGTTATGGTAGCTGCTATAGCTATTCCAGCATTATTGATTATCAATATTGTTTTATTTTTATTCAGATTGTTCCGACGAGATTCAAATGCTGAGTCTGAGCTTCAAGAGTCTGAATTTGCAGTTGCTCAACCTGAACCAGAACCTGAGCCGGAAATTGATTTAGATTTAAATACTGAACAAGAAGTAACCGATGACGCAGATTCTGATATTGCTATTCACTTAGATAGTGATGAAGGGCCAGAAATTGAATCAGTGATCGAAAGCAATGAATCTGAAGAAGATGACAGCGATGCGCTTGATGCATTGTGGGCCGATGCATTAGATGAACAAATGGATGGCAAAGAAATCGGTGAAGATACTGAGGAATTACTGTCAAAACTAGAGCAAAACCAAGCTGATATCGAAACAGAAAATGAAATCAGCGACATTGAAGAAATTTTAACTGAAACAAAAAGTGTAGAAGTTACGCCAGAACCAGAGGCGATAACGGAATCTGAGCCAGAAGAACTTGTTTCTGAACAAGATACTTTTGCAGAATCGCTAGATATTAACGATGAAGCTGATGACGAAATCCTATCGGATCAAGAAATTGATGATATTCAAGATAAAATTATCGATGAGTTTTTTGAGCAACAAGGTATAGATGCTTTATCTGACAAAGCTGAAGATAACGAAGTTGAAAGCGTAGATGATAGCTCTGGCTTAGATATCGAGTTAACTGAGCTAGATGAGCAAGGTGATGAATCAGTTGATTCTACAATTTCGCTTCAGTCAGAAGACAATATTATCGATCCACAAGAAGAGTTTTCTCCGTCAGAAACCATTGAATTCGAAGTTGATGAACCTTTGATGAATGACGAGTTAGAAGCAATACAAGATCTTGAACTGATTGAAGACCCTGAACCAATATCTGAGCTTGATACTGCTGAATTAACAGCTGAAAGTAATGAAAAAACTGAAGAATTTAGTATCGACTTTGACACTGAAGTATTAACTAGTGATGAGGTGACTCAAGAATCTACCATTGAGTTAGATGAGTCAGATATTGCAGCTAGCCCTCAATCTAGCAACATCAGTGAGGCCGCAGCGGAAGAACTAACAGAAGAGTTTGGTGAATCATTAGATGAATTAAATCAGTTAGTGTCGGATTCATCGACTACAGGAACTGAAGAAGAATTAAAAGAGCCGTCTACGGAGTTACCTGCTGCGGATCCTGTTGATGACTTAGATGCGCTGATGTCGGAGTTTGGTGTTGAACCTGCGTCAGCTACTGATTCAAGCTTTGAAAATGAATTAGCATCAGTATCTCCTGAAGTCACTGATCTTGAATCCGCAACGCCAGTAGAAGTTGATTTTGAACTACCAGCTGCTGTTGACTCGTCATTTGAAGGGGATCAGATGACGGTGGATGAAGCGCTTGCTGCTTTAGATGTGGACAGCGAAGAGGCTAGTGAATCATCAGAGCAGACGGATATAGTCGAAAATGATTTAGCTGATTTTCAAAAAGAAAATGGTTACATTGACATTGATAAATTACTCAATGAAGCGGATGAACAAGCCAGTGAAATCGAACCGTATAAAGATGTTGATTTAGACTTAGGTTTCGATCAAGAAATGGAGAGCTTGATGGACGACAAAGCCATTGTTGATGTTGACGATGCTGAGAATGCGATAAATGCCAAATTGGACTTAGCGAGAGCTTATATCGAGATAGAAGATAAGGATAGTGCTAAGGCTTTGCTTCAAGATGTACAAGCAGAGGGCAATGAACGCCAACAAGGTGAAGCTCAACAGCTTATTGATAATTTATAACATGTTATGATTTAAAAACGGCAATACTTATGTATTGCCGTTTTTTTTGGTATAAAATGCCCGCCAAGGTTGAACAGATGTAACGGAAAATTATGCGAATAGCATTGGGTGTAGAGTACGATGGCAGTGCTTATTTTGGTTGGCAAAGACAAAAAGAAGTAGATACGGTTCAGGCTCAGCTTGAAAAGGCTTTATCATTTATCGCCAATGAAAAAATAGAACTACAATGCGCAGGCCGAACAGACGCTGGTGTTCACGGCACAGGTCAAGTAGTTCACTTTGATACTAAAGCCGAACGTCCTCTGAAAGCATGGAGTATGGGCGTTAATGCTAACTTGCCTGATAACATTGCAGTCCGCTGGGCAAAGCAGGTTGATGAAGACTTTCATGCTCGCTTTTCGGCAACCGCAAGGCGCTACCGTTACATCATTTATAACCACAAGCTTCGCCCGGGGATCTTACGTCACGGTGTCAGCCATTATCACGGTAATATTGATGAAACTAAGATGCATCAAGCTGCACAGGTTTTATTAGGTGAGCAGGATTTTACTAGCTTTAGAGCGATCCAATGCCAGTCCAACACCCCATTCAGAAATGTACATCATGTAGAAGTTAGTCGTCAGGGTAATTATGTAATTATTGATATTGCAGCTAATGCATTTTTGCATCACATGGTTCGTAATATTGTGGGTTCATTGATCGAAATTGGTCTTGGTAACCAACCATTAGATTGGATGAAAACACTATTGGATTTAAGGGATAGAACCAAAGCTGCTCCCACAGCTAAGGCAGGGGGGTTATACCTTGTTGATGTAACTTACCCTGAATTTTTAGAATTGCCTAAACCTGCACTTGGCCCTTTGTTTTTGGCAGATTAACTTTTAGCAGATTATAAATGACAGATATTACACAGTCTTCATCGTTATCAGAGTGGTTGGATTACATTTTAGCCCAACACCCAGTTGAAATAGATATGGGGTTAGCGCGTATAACTCAAGTAGCCGAACAGCTTGATGTATTAAGTTTTCCTAATGCAAAGGTAATTACGGTTGCTGGAACTAATGGTAAGGGCAGCACCTGTGCCTTTATCGAAAGCATCTTGCTGAAAGCAGGGTATTCAGTTGGGGTATATAGCTCACCGCATTTGCTTCGTTTTAATGAGCGCATTCGTATCAACAGGGAATTTGTTTCTAATGACGAATTGTTAGCAGCTTTTCAAAAAATTGAAGTTGCTAAAGGTGACGTTAGCTTATCTTTTTTTGAATATACAACTTTAGCTGGACTACTCATTTTTAAGAACCAAGCCCCAGATGTGGTGATTTTAGAGGTCGGTTTAGGTGGACGATTGGATGCGACTAATATTGTTGATTCTGACATATCAGCAATCACAACAATTGGGTTGGATCATCAAGAATACTTAGGTAACACTCGAGAATCTGTTGGAACAGAAAAAATTGGGGTATGTCGCCCTAATAAGTTAGCCGTTATCGGTGAGCCAGATGTTCCTGTAAAAGTAAAACAAGCTTTAATTGATAAGCAAGTTAAGGCTCTTTTTGTAGGGAATGATTTTAAGTTTGAGTCAAGCACCGACACTTGGGATTTTGTCGGAGACATTAAAGTTAAAGATATTCCTTTCCCTCAATTACCGTTACCTAATGCGGTAACCAGTGTTGCTATTATTAAGCAAGCATTTCCTCACATTGACCATGAAGTCATAAAGCAAGGTATTGCAGGCGCGAGAGTAGCAGGGCGCCTAGAAAAGGTTATGGACAAGCCTTTGGTATTACTCGATGTTGGACATAACCCTCAAGCGGCTAAATATTTGGCTGGTCGTTTAAAGCAATACCAAGGTAAAAAAATTCATGCTGTTTGTGGGATGGTAAAAGATAAGGATTCTGCATCGGTTATTAAAGAGTTAGATGGGAGTATTCACCACTGGAATTTTATTCCGTTACCTACAGAGCGATCTGCGGATGTTAATGATTTGATTGCCGGAGTGACAGAGCCGAAAAAAGCGATGACTTTTGCTAGTATGGAAGATGCTTGGCAGAAAATATCTCAACAAGTAAGTGATGAAGATGTGGTAATTGTGTTTGGGTCATTTTACACTGTGGCAGAGTTTTACAAATTAAATCTTGATGGACGTTTGGAAAAAGGATAAATCGTGTCAAATCAATTTCAGAATCGTTTAGTTGGGACTATAGTTGTTGTTGCCATCGGCGTTATCTTTTTGCCAGATATGCTAGACGGTAAGGATAAAAGGCAAGAAGAAAACTTTTCTGAAATTCCCCTGAGACCAGAATTCAGTGGTGATTTACAAGAGCCGCTAGTTATAGATGTCGATCCGAATTATAACTCTGAAGTCGAGTCTAAATCTGAACCATCACAAGAGCAGTCTAATAATACTGAAATCTCTCAAGATGCTACAAACACCAATCAAGTTAAACAAAATGTTAAGACAGAGGTCAAGCCGGAGTCAACAGTAGCCGAAAATCAACAACCTAAATTAGCAAATTCAGTGGCTTACACTATTCAGCTTGGTAGTTTTAATAATGCTAAAAATGCCGATGCATTAGTTCAGCGTCTTAGAAAGCAAGGCTTTCGAGCGTATAGCATTCCAAAAGTGCCTAGGGATAAACAATTAACACGAGTATTTGTAGGGCCAGATATATCAAAAACAAAACTCGAGCAAACACAACAACAACTGCATAAACTTACTCAGATGAAGGGCCGGATCATAAATTACGACCCAGTTAATCAATAATGACGTGAGCTAAATACAGTTATTTATTTTTCAGACAATTAATTCATAGTCACTAGGGTGAGATATTGTTGCAGTTTTGCTAAGATCTTTCCGTTAGATGAATATCTTCAGGATCATATTTCAATGCTTTGGATCGATTACGCCATACTTGGCATTATCGGATTATCGACCATTATTAGTCTTATCAGAGGCTTCGCTAAAGAAGCTATGTCACTGGTGGTCTGGTTTGCGGCTTTTTTCATTGCAAGCCAATTTTATCAAGACCTTGCGGTTTTCTTAACTCAATTACAAGACCAGCTTCTTCGTAACGGCGTGGCTATTGCCATATTGTTTGTCACCACCTTAATTCTCGGAGCTTTACTTAACTATATCCTCGGGCAATTAGTATCGAAAACAGGCCTAAGCGGCACAGATAGAGTGCTTGGTGTCTGTTTTGGCGCTGTTCGTGGTGCATTAGTGGTGAGTGCGATACTATTTTTTCTCGATGCGTTCACTGGCGCTCCCAATTCGGAGTGGTGGAAAGCATCAAAATTAATTCCAGAATTCGGTGTTGTCATCCAATGGTTTTTTAACTATTTGGAAACTACATCAAGCTTTGTACCCAAATAATAATGAAATACCTTTACTCAATGTCTCTGGATGAAAATGGCTTGAGTAACATAATGCTTCAGACAATGCGCTTACCTTGTGGCTTGTGTATTGCTGAAGCTTTGTTGTATTAGAATATCTTATAAATGAGGAATATTACCCATGTGTGGTATTGTCGGAATTGTTGGTCTGTCAGCAGTAAACCAAACCATCTATGATGCTTTGACGGTTTTGCAGCATAGAGGCCAAGATGCTGCTGGTATTGTAACTGAAGATCAAGGATCATTTAGGTTGCGAAAAGCCAACGGCTTAGTAAAGGATGTTTTTGAAAATAAGCACATGCAACGCTTGCAAGGTAATGCAGGTATCGGTCATGTGCGTTATCCAACCGCTGGTAGTTCAAGTGCATCAGAAGCCCAACCGTTCTATGTAAACTCGCCATTTGGTATTTCTCTTGCTCATAATGGTAACTTGATCAACACCAAAGAGTTATTAGAGCGTCTGGCACTCAAACGTAGACATATTAATACTACCTCTGACTCGGAAATATTACTCAATCTGTTAGCAGATGAACTCCAGCATGTGAGCGGCTTGTCACTGACACCAGATGAAGTATTTAGCGCTATTCGTCAAATCCATCGTCAAGTGAACGGGGCTTATGCAACGGTTGCAATGATTATTGGTCAAGGGTTGGTCGCATTTCGTGATCCAAATGGTATTCGCCCTCTTGTTTTGGGTAAGAATGATACTGAACATGGCACCGAGTACATGGTTGCCTCAGAAAGTGTGGCATTAGATGCTGTAGGTTTTGACGTGGTTCGTGATGTCGAACCAGGCGAAGCAATTTATGTAGACCTCCAAGGTAATTTACACAGCCGCCAATGTGCAGACTCACCTAAGCGTATCCCTTGTATTTTCGAATTTGTATATTTTGCTCGACCAGACTCAACGATAGATAAAGCCTCTGTTTATGCAAGTCGCATCAATATGGGAACTAAGTTGGCTGAAAAAATTAAAACCGAATGGGAAGATCAAGATATTGATGTGGTGATCCCGATCCCTGAAACTTCATGTGATATCGCGGTAGAAATTTCTAATCACCTAGGCCTGCCTTATCGCCAAGGCTTTGTTAAAAACCGATACATTGGTCGTACTTTTATTATGCCGGGTCAACAAGAACGCAAAAAATCCGTTCGACGCAAACTTAACGCAATCGGTGCAGAGTTTAAAGGTAAGAATGTACTACTGGTTGATGACTCAATCGTGCGTGGTACTACTTCTGAACAAATTATCGAGATGGCTCGCGAAGCGGGAGCCAAAAAGGTGTATTTTGCTTCAGCGGCTCCAGAAGTTCGTTTCCCTAACGTTTATGGTATTGATATGCCAAGTTCCAATGAACTTATCGCTTATGGTCGAGATGTGCAGGAAATTGCTAAAATCATCGGTGCAGATGGCATGATTTTCCAAAATTTAACTGATCTAGTTGATGCTGTAAAATTGGAAAATCCAGACATTCAAGAGTTTGAAACGTCGGTGTTTGACGGCCATTATGTGACTCCTGGTGTTGATCAAGCTTATTTGGATCACCTAACAAAACTCCGTAATGATGATGCAAAAGCCACAAGCAATAAAGATTTAGGAACAAATCTAGAATTGCATAACGTTTGCCATCCATAGAGTACGAATTTGGTAGTAAAAAGCCAGACCTAGTCTGGCTTTTTACTGTTGAGCAGCCATAAGTATATGAGCTGGTAGAGATTTCATTCTAGGACTTCCTTTGGGTAATACTACAAAAAATAAACAATTACTAATATCCTGCTTTGATCTGATTCTCATTACCTCTGCAGTACGATATATAGCACCGTTTTCCCGCCGGTGAGAGCTATAGCTGTATCCCCAAACCGCGTTCCCTTCGACTAAATTGATAAAAGCAAAATCTCTTTGCGACAAAACGGCTTCTGAGTCTCCTGGGTCACAATACAGAAGACTTGCAGGGGCTTCGAGTTTTTGTTTGAAATTTGGTCGAAGTCTTAATATTTCACCTTGTACCATTGTAGTATGATTGGCTACAGCTTGTTCAAGAGCTTTAATATTGCAAATAAGCTTTTGAAGTTCAGTACTATCAAATACCTCTAATCCGAGTGATTTTTTTAATTCTGATATCAAAGCTTCGCTGTTGTCTTGACAGGCAATTTGCTCTAATGCCGAAGAAAAGGCGCCAGTTGAAAGCTTTTCTTGAAAAACATCAGGGGTAGTACCAAAGAGTGTTAAAGGTAAGCTGTATAAGTTAACTCTATTTGAAGTTGGTAAGACCCTCTTGGTCGATGATTCTCTAATAAACGAATTATCAAACAACCAACCCCACATATCGTTGTCAATAAGTACTTCTACCATTTTTGTTCCTGCGTCAGCTAATTTACTTGCTAGGTATAATTGCAAGTTGTGGCTGAGTTGGCCATGCCCCATTCTTTGAGACCAAAAGCTATCAATAAAACCATGTGGTTTGGCCCATTCGTTAGCGACCTTAGATTCAACATGACCATCAAATATCGGTAGACCTTTTATTGAAATATCGCTTTGAGTACAGGCATCGATGGCATCTAATAATTCTTCATAAGAAAAGGATTGGGGCTGCTTTTCTTCTGAAGTGATTAAGAATTTGCAAACTCGTTGTTTTTGCAATTTTGTTAAATAGGAATAACTAAAAGAGTCTTTATCTTTGATTGGAGAAGCAACAATCGTCCCAAAGTCTGCAGCTGTTAGCCTAGAGTGTATATTGTCAGTTGCGAGATCAGGTCGTCTCTTTAAAAGCTTTTCTCCGATCTTGCTAAGGGGAACAATCAATTTTCTCACATCCGTTAGGTAAGGAATTAAAGTTTGTAGCTGGCACCTTACTTCCTTTGGAATATCTTGATATTTGGGCTCAGCTAATTTCTGGAGTAGCTCCTCAGTATAAGCCGCGATATGATTGTCAATAGCACTAGCAACAACAGGAGAAATACTGCAAGAAGGAGTAAGTAAATCTGCAAAGTTTAGTCTTGAACATTCAATGATTAATTTACCATCTATTTCTGAAGCCGCCTGCATTTGAAATAACCTAGCTGTTCTTTCTGCTGTGCTTGTGCTTGGAATAAATTCAGCACTATGACTTCGTTCTTGTTGTTCTAACCAAGTTGAGAGTTCTTTTTCTGGTGTAGAACTAGGAATCCCATTTGGAGTTAATAGACTGGAATATTGAGGGCGGGGGCTGTTTTTTGAGCTGTGAAATCTAGAGAGTCTTCGGTCAGCCTTAACTTGTTGTAACCTTTGACCAGTATTGCTTTTAGGCCATGTAACTCCAAAAGACTGGCACAAGTGTGGTGCTACTGAGTATGAGAGTGATGCAAGCATTGCTATCTTTAATCCAATGGGCAATAACTCAATTGTAATTTACCCAAATTAAGCCACTGTTGCCGAAAGATGTTTTAATGTTTATCAAGCTCATTAAGAAAAAATTGCTGTCAAGAGGTGAGCCTTGAGCTGCAGCATTTATCAATACAGGTATCCTCTTTAGCTTTAAATTCAGAGTGTAAATTAATACTCCTTGTTTATTTGAGTTACCGATTTTGTGAACAAGCTTTCTTGATAGCTCCACTTTCAAAAAGTACTATTTAAATTTGTTGTGGTTAACTGAATCGTTGATATCTGCTATTGATTCTAGAACTTTGTAGTCTATTGGATATACATGTTGGCGTGCTGCAAAATAATTCTGCAGCGAAAGCACAAGCTTTTGCTAGTCCTCTTTTATTTCTACTTGCTAAAGAAGGGCATTCTGCATATACACCTTTTTGCAGTGCTGGATGGCTAATTCTCCATATTTTCGAACGTAACTCAGTTCCTTTGTTAAGTGCAGAGGTAAATTCATCCGATAACTTTTGTTCTGTTTTATTGACTAATGATAAGTTTCCGGAGTCTTGAGCTCTTAAACCAGTATCCTTGCTATCTACCTTAACGGCAACTTGAAATGTAGTATCTCTTAAAAAGCAGCCTATATTATTCTGCTCTGGCGCTATGCTGACATTAAAATTCATTTTTCTGTCATCAGAAAATTCAACCGAAAGCTTTTTCACATTACAATCTAGGAACTGTTCACAGTCGACCTCTTTGATCGCGCAGGCACTTCCTTTCGGTACATAAATAACTAAATTTGTCCCAAAAGAAATTGTGCGTAATTCTGGTGCATTTGATGACGAAGAAATGAGGGGGCTAGCAACACTCATGCAGATGCCTTTATTGTACAAATAAGTTCTCACATAGTACGAGAGGTCACGCAAATATATAATTAACAATCGATTAATTATTGTTTATTTCACGGAGGCTGCTCAAACTACAAAAGTGTCTACCCTCATAAGATCTTGTATTTCAATTTGTAATTTGTCGTCTGGGTTTAACATTCCCACTCCAGCAGGAGTCCCTGTCAGCACGATATCATTAGGTTCGAGAGTAAAATGCTGGCTGATGTAGCTGAGTAAATTCGGTATATCAACCAGCATATCTTTTGATTGACCGTGCTGCTTCAGTTGCCCATTGATGAACAATTTATATTCTAAAGCGCTAAGGTCGTGATTCTCAAAAGGGATGAAATCAGTGATAGGGCAGCTGTTATCAAATGCCTTAGCTGTCTCCCATGGGTGCCCTTTCGATTTAAGCTCTGCTTGTAAGTCTCGATACGTTAAATCTAACGCCGCGCCAATTCCAGATATCGCTTGTTCAGCTTGTTGTGGAGTCACTTTCGTTAACGTTTGCCCAATCAAAATAGCCAGCTCAGCTTCATAATGTACAGGGTAAGGTGCTTGGCTAACATTAATTGCCTGGTTGAAATCACATAATGCTGTTGATGGTTTAATAAAGAGTAAAGGTTCTGTAGGAATAGGGTTGTTTAATTCTTTGGCGTGTTCAGCATAGTTGCGGCCAACGCAAACAATTTTTGATGTCATCATATTTTTTTATTAATTTATTTTTAATCAATGAGTTGTTTTATTTGATTTGTTGTCTAATCAGTCAGACACTGAAATTACCATAATGCAGATTCTTTTTGTATGTTTGTCTGATTTTTGTTTATGCACAATACTTGAAATTGTAAAAAGTTAATTGAGTTTGGAGTCTTAATGACCTTACCTAAGCTGCCAAAACAAGTTGTTCAATACGAAGTGGCCCGCCATGTATGGGAAGGAAGAGATTTATCTTCAATCACTTTATCCAATGGGAAAACATACAATGTTGGTTTTGGTGAGGATGGTGTTTTGGCTGCATCAAGAAAATCTGAATACTCTGGCGTAAAAGATGCCTTTAAATCGTTTTTTATGTATTGCCTTAAGCTTGTTGGTATTGAGCGTAGAACGTCTGATTACATTATCAAAAGTATGTATGAAGAGCATATCCATCTGATTTATACGATGACGATGATTATACTATTCCTAATGGAGTTCCTTTTTTAACCAACGTTTCAGAATGGAGGTCAAGATCAACGTTACAAGAGCAACAGGTTATTAATCAGTCATTTAATGTTCCAGAAGCTGACAGCGATATTGAGTTTACTCGAGCTTATGGTTTTAGTAGAAAAACCTGTCCTATTTTAAATAAACGCTTAAATCATAAAAATGCCATTGTATTGAACGCAAAATGGAAGCCGATAGCAGTCTCAAGAGAAGGGCTAAGGGCTTACTTTCTTTATGATTTTCCTGATGCAAACTTGGGAGTTAAGCCTAGCGAAATTAAACCAAAAGATATCGTGCCTTTGACAAAAGAAAACTTAACTTGGCGCAGTTTTAAGGATTGGCTATACCAAGATGTTGAATCAGAGGAAGCAAAAGAGGCGTTACCCGCAGAAAAAGAGGGTGTACCTCTAGAAGATGAATCGCCCAGTTTTGTAAAAGAGGTTCTTATCAATGAAAATGAAGCTAAACCTAGCACAGTTGGCAAAAAGAATAAGTCGGAAAGAAGAAGTAAAGGGCTCCCATCAAGTAAAGCTAGATAACCTAGTTCTACATCAGGGAGACTTATTAAACCTTAACCAAACTCGTTAAGCCGTTTGTTTCTGTTCAATGTATTTATCAACTAAGCGTTCCAAAATCGATAATGGAACAGCGCCATTTTTTAGCACTACATCATGGAACTCTGCAAGATTAAACTTATCGCCTAACTGGTTTTTAGCTTTTTCTCTTAGCTCCAAAATCTTCATCATACCGATTTTGTACGACGTTGCTTGGCCGGGCATGACGATATAACGTTCAATTTCAGACACTACATCACTTTGTGCCATACCTGTATTGGCTTTCATATAATCAATAGCCTGCTCACGAGTCCAATGCTTGTGATGAATACCTGTATCAACTACGAGACGGACGGCTCTGAATAACTCTGCTTGTAAACGACCGATATTATCTTGTGGGTGTTTTTGGAACCCTAATTCCCAAGCGAGTTGCTCAGCGTACAATGCCCAACCCTCAGTGTAAGCAGTAAAACCACCCATTTTACGCAAAAAAGGTAACCCTTCTAGCTCCATGCCGATGGCAATTTGGAAGTGATGGCCGGGGATCCCTTCGTGGTAAGCGAGGGTTCGCATGCTGTATGTCGGTGTAGCTTTGATGTCGTACAAGTTAGCAAAGAAACGGCCCGGGCGAGTGCCATCAAGAGATGGCTGTTGATAATAAGCGCCGGGTGAGGTTTTTTCTTTAAACTCTGGAATCCGTACTACTTCCATTCCCGCCTTAGGGCGAATATTGAATGCGTCGTTAAGGCCTGCATCTATTTCATCAAGAATGGTTTGATAGTCCGCTAAAATCTGCTGACGACCATCATCATTATCTTGGTAGTAATATTGTTCATCATCGGCTAGATCTTCTATTGCTTGTGAAAAGCCATTATCAGTATTGATATTCAGCTTTGTCAGCTCAGTTAATATTTCCGTTTGTATTCTGTCTACTTCGGTAAGGCCTAGGTTGTGAATATATTCAGGGCTGTAATCGGTTGTAGTAAAGAAAGCTAGAGCTTGTTTATATGCTTGGTCGCCACCGGGGAGTCGCCAAAAACCAGCATCAGTAGTGGCTTCTGGCTTAAGTTTAGTGAAGTAGTTGATCAAAGATTGATAAGCAGGGTAAACGTTAGTTTTAATAGCTTTATTAGCTTCAACCAAAACTCTTTGTTTTTCGGTAGGATCTAGGTCATCTATTTTATCGAGTTTATCTTTGAGAGATGAAAATAAAATATTTTCTTCAATCGGTGTAGCTACAAAACCATTCATTTCATCTATTACACGCTCAATAACAAACTTCGGAGGAATGATTTGTTTTTGCTCTCTAATTTTCAGTCCTTCGAGATTTTGAGAAAATTTAACAGGAACTTTATTTAAGCGCGAGATGTAGTTATCTGCATCTTCGATGCTGGTTACTTGGTGTTGAGCTTCCATAAAGCTTGGAAAATTATTTTGTAAACCAAATAACTGATTTACAGGGTAGTTGTGATGACGGTATTCATAAGAAGAATCTAAAAAATCCAAGAGATATAACGTGATTTCTTTAGACAGTTTATCGTTTTCGTTAAGATCTGCATCGTCATATTGTTCTACAAGTACTCTGATTTTCTTGGCCTTATTGAACATTCCCTCTAATACTTGAGGGCGGTCATCATCTAATTCAGCATTATGGCCTTTGATGCCTACAGACTCTAAGAAGCCTAATGAAGTTAATGTTTCTGGACTTTCGAAAGCAATTTTAACCATTTCTCTGTCGAGTAATGAGCTCAGCCTAAAAGGCTTATCTGCATACCATTCATGTGCTGCTAAGCCTCCACCTAGTCCAATAGCGACAGCTAAACTAATCCCAGTCCATTTGAAAATCTTTTTAACCATTAGGGTTCTCCTTATTTTATTAACACAAGGTTAACATTGTCATTTTTAGGAGAACAATGGAGAAAATGTAACAGGGTTTGATAGTAGTGGGTTTACCACCCACACCCGTGTTAGAGGGGGCTCTCCAGCAAGCCCCCTCTAACAGCTCCCCCTGCCGCCCCTCAAAGTTAAACGCTATTCCTCTTATGGCAAAAAATACCTAACGTTTCCGATGCTACATCCATGTAGCTCGGAAACTAGCGCAGCGTCCATGCTGCGCTTACGCCATTTTTCACCAACGATGAATAACAACTTTGAAAGGGGGGAGTCTAGTATTCTGAAAGGGGGTAGGGTTGAATTTGGTTCATTTAATCAAGTGGGAATAGTTACGAAAGTGAGATTTTTGTATAGAATATTTTGTTCTGTTAATTTTGATTTTTTTCTTTGTTCTAATGCGAGAAAAGAATTAAATAATAAAGCTACTAGCAGGAGTAAGGGTTTGTCTTTAGCACTTGAAGAGCAGGGAATTTATTTATATCACTACACTAGTGTTGAAAAAGCACTAAATATACTAAACAGCGGACAAATTTGGCTAAGTTCTATAGCTAATGTAAATGATCCTAAAGAGTTTTCTGATTGGGAACTTACATACTGCAAAGGAAACCATAACCTTTCTGTTGAGGATTGTGGTGAAATAGGTATTGCAATCAGTCAAGCGAGTAAAAAAAGTTCAAAAATAGCCTGTTTTACTCAGGATGTTTTAACTGAACACAACTCACCCTCAAATAGATATCTTGATTTAGGTTGTATTGGTCGAGGTTATGCTAATTCGGCAATGTGGCATTTTTATGGTGAAAAACACACAGGGTGCTGCCTAGTTTTTAATAAAAATAAGCTGGTAAATCAATTTGAAGAGCAAACCTTGGAACATATAGCACATAATAAAGCAGTAACTTATATTGATGAAAAGTTCGGAAGAGATATAGGTTTTGAGCCATACCATTTCGATTTAGATAAAGTGCTTGGTAATGGAGTTTCTAATTATATTCAAGAGTTTCTTGCAACACGTTTTTTAGAACTTTATTTTATTAAGCAATCGGTATGGGCTTATGAAAAAGAATATAGATTTTATGTTGTTGATGATAATGAATCACCATTCAAGATGAGTTTTGGTAATGCACTTTCATATATCTGTTTTGGAGTCGATTGTGATGACTCTGACAAGACTAAAATAAGAAGCCATATACAAAAACATGGATTTTCGACTCAAGAAATTAGATTTAAGAATTAGACTATTCAAACTGTAATGTAAGGTGTAAATATATTATTAATAGCAGGTCAATAAACTTCATTATGGTTCCCAATATCAATCAATATGATTGTGCCATCTTCTTTGATTTTTAATGTAAGCAAAATACGGTAGCTCATATTGATGGAGACTGACCATAGCCCATTTGCTAGTTTATGGAGTCGTAATGATGGGTGAGTGTGATTGATTTGCAGGAGCTTTAAGACTTTCGTGTATTGCTGAATGATCTCTGGGTGCTTTTTTAAAAACTTACTTGCTCGCCTAGCGTAGCTTTTGGTTTCAATCAGCTTATTCATAGTTCAGATTCATTAAGCAATGCGGCTACATGGGCGTCGACATCATCAATCACTTTATAATCCCCAGCTTTTAAGTCAGCTTCGCTTTCTGCTAATGCTTGGCTTAATTCCCATTCTCTGAATTTCTGATATTGCTCGATATCGATTGCCGCAATGATTGGTTTACCACGGCTTGATACAATGCATACACCATCATTCTCAATAGCATCAGAAAGAGCCTTAACCCCTTTCACTTTTACATCATTGGCCTGCACATTCATAACAATTTCCATTACCATTTAAGCGTACTTTTAATAGTACCCTTGAAATGGTCTGTTTACAAATTAAGCTTCTGGAAAGGTAAGTGACAAAGTTGATGCGGAATCATCTAAGTAAGAGCAACAGTGGGATAAGACAACCGTCCGTGACAGGATGTCACGGTCGTCAGCACATGGATGTGCGTTTCTGTTGTCGTTCACACTGTTGCTCGTATGAGAGGAAGGAATTGATCAAAACCTCTTTGGCTTCCACTTCTGTAATTCAACAGGAATCGAAATCCCTTGAGATTGCAGCAAGTTAATACGAGCTTGATATGCAGCGCCTACCATCAAATGACGAGCTAAGTCTGCAGCATTACGAGCTTGGTAATCATCTAAGTACGAACCGCTTGCCCATGCGTTGAATGCGCCTAATGCTGGGCCAGCCCAGATTTGGTAATCCATTTCTCTGCCAGATTCCCCTTGGTTTGACCAACGGCTAGAAAGCCCTAGATACCAACGGAAAATCAATGCCATTTTGCGTTTTGGATTACCTGCTGCACGCTCGATTTGTTTTGGGTCGCGCTCATTAAAGTGTGCAACTGTGCCTTTCCAGATTTCATCTAATGAAGTTCTGAAAACTTGCTGTTCTAGTTTTGCTCTTTCATCGGCTGGAATGGCTTCAATCGAATCATAGCGAGTATAGATTTCGTAGAGTTTATTCGCGCGCATTGGGAATAAAGTACCACGCTTAACCACTTGCAGTTTAACGCCCATTTCGAACATATCAGCAGCAGGGGCCATAGCGACATCCGCCATTTCAGTTGTTGCAAGCAGTTTGCGTGTATGTTCACTAGCCCCAGCTTCTACACAAGCTTGGTTAATAGAGCCAGTCACAATGTAAGCCGCACCCATATTAAATGCCGCTAAGGCTGCATCTGGTGTTCCAATGCCACCACCAGCACCAACACGCAGTGGAGTAGGGTACTGATATTGAGCCTGCATTTGATCTTTTAGGGAAATCAAAGTTGGCAATAAAGTAACAAGAGGGCGATTGTCAGTGTGACCACCAGAATCCGCTTCAGCAGTAATGTCATCAGCCATTGGCACTTGCATGGCCATTTGCATTTGATCTTCGGTGATCAAACCATCTTCTAGCAAAGGTTTAAGTAGCTTCTCTGGTGCTGGAGCCATAAATTGTTTTGCGACTTCGGTGCGGCTGACTTTAGCGATGACTTTGTTATTGATTTGGATGTTGCCTTGTTGATCTCGGCTTAAACCAGCAGCGCGATATAAAACTATTTGCGGAGTTAGCGCTAAGAATGCAGAAGCCTCAACCGTTTGTACTTTATGCTTTAGGTACAGCTTTACGCTGCCCCATTCAAGTGCAGGCTCACTTGGACTATGAATAAGGTTAAAGGCATAAGGGCCATTAGGAAGCTCGGCTTGTATACGTTTAATGGCCGATTCTACTCGGCTTGGGATTAAACCTGCTGCGCCAAAAGAACATAAGATCCCTGCTTTACCTAAAGCAATAACCAGTTCTTCTGATGAAATACCATTTGCCATTGCACCAGCATAATAAGCGTATTTAACACCGTGAACGCGTCGGAAATTGCTGTCACCTAAGCTTTCTGTTCCTAAAGCTGGGGCAAAGGCACTGACTGGATATTGATGATCTAATACTTGATAGGCGGGTATAACGACTTCTGCTTGATGACTGCACGCCAACCCTTTCTCAGAGTGATTGACGATATAACAAGGTTGATTCAAGTCTTGTAGTGATTGGCTCAAAGTGCTGCTATCGAAATTCAGTTCCGATTTATCAACCTGCCACGGCCAAGGGCTAATTTTGTTGTTATTGTCTAATTGCAATGTCATCGTTGTTCCTAAGCGTAGATACAACCTGTCTGGTCGTTTCGTCATACCTGCGAAGGCAGGTATCCAGTGACTTTGGATATCAGCGATTCAAAAGTCGCTAGACTCCTGCCTACGCAGGAGTGACGATTAATATGTAAAAGTTTTATTCAGTCTAATTGGGCTTGGTTCGAGTATTATAGTTTTTTATTTAGTGTTACTCCCCATAAACACAAATAGCGATATCGGTCACTTCATAAATCCGTAAGCCGTCTTTACTCAAGTTAGCATCACCTTTGATAATAACTTGGTTCGATTCATGGATGATATCAGTGATGTGAACATCCAGTGACATTTGTTTGTTCAATGGGGTGATTTGTCCACGATACTTCCATTTGATATCAGATAATATCTGTCCGAATTTCGGTTTACTAAACTCTTGTCCTAACCCTTCATTCAATACAAAAGTTTGCATCAATTCAATAATGGCTTCGACTCCTAATGAACCCGGCATCACTGGGTCTTGATGGAAATGGAATTGAAAGAACCAGTCGCTAGCATCAACGGTACGCTCTGCGTATAAATAGCCTTTTTGAGCTTTACCACCTTGGCGAACAATGTCTACTTTATCGATAAAGTTAAGCTGCTCTCCAGCCAAGCGATAATGAGGTTTATCATCAGGTGCGATAAACAGCGGGCAAGCATCATCAAGCAAATTGATCTCAACATCAGCTGCAACTTGATTTTGGTGATGCCAAGCTTGAGTGACATTGCCATTGTCTAAGCCAAGCTGGTGGGTTAGTGCTTGTTCTTTAAAGTAACCAAATACGGCACTGCCACGATAAAAGGGTTCATTATCAACGGATAGCTCGAAGGTAAAGTTTTGAATAATATTACTGCCAGCTACTACGGTTGAAAGCAGCTTTGAATCATTCACTATGGTTTTACCACGTAAATCGATATGACGTAATAATTCACCTGAACCATCCAAGTTACGGAAGAACAGTTCATCATTCGGGAATTGCAGCGTTGTTCCCATCCATGCTGAAATAAAGCCGTTTGGTTGTAATGATATTTCCATTAGTACCGAATAAGGCATTAAGCTTTCGTGAGTATTTTTTTCAAAATACCAAGCGTCTTCTGGGACTTCATACTCAGCAATGCAAGAGGCAGGGTTGCGTAAGTCACCACGTTTACCTTGAATATCGATCACTCGTGTTGTGAGCTGTAAATCACCACAAGGAGTGCGAGGTGGGATCAAGTCACGATAGATACTAAAGTCTGAGCCAAAACACTTTTCAATATCACCCGTAGCAAACTCAAAGAGATGATGTGGTGTATACGGCAGAGTATCAGGCTTAATATTTGGATAGTCTGTGCATAATGGTGCAGCCACATGTTTAATAGGGATCACGCCCTTGTTAGTAGGTGCTGAGTGATTTGGTATTTGCGCCATCAGTGGTGCGTTTGGTCTATTGCCAAATTTAACTTGGGTTTCGGTAGTGGGCTCGATGTAACGAGTACAATCTGCTTCTTCTTTGATCATTACCCCAAGGTTTTGGAAATCAACCACCACTTTGCCATTAAGTAGAATATCAATGTTGGCTTTGGCAAAGGGGTGAGGATGCAGACCAATTTCCGTCACTTCCATACGGTATGTCAAAGTACCATGCTGTGGTAGAACCTGCCCACGACAACGTACTTTTTGTGATGCACCTTTTAGTGGCTGGAATCGACCTTGAGTCACCTGAGTGTGCATACCCAAATGCAGCATAAAGAATTGCAATAACTGACCACAACCTTCTGCCATTAACGAACCAGCCATAACTTGGTCGTCTTTAAAGTGGCAAGGGAAGTACCAATGATCCGGTGCTAATTGTTTTTCACCTTCAACAAAGCCTAATCCCCAAGCTCCGCCGTGGATATCAAGATGATTGACTTGCTCGATCATCAAAAACTTTTCAGATGCAAAACATAAAGATTGTTGAACGCCATGTTGAGCTTGATAGTTCGCATGCTGACCACCGAAGCAATTACCTATATCGCCACTTAATAAATTCGCAATTCGTTGATAGTTGAATTGAGTTTGTGGGCAATGAATCAATGGTTCAAAACGAGGTTTGTTTATGGATGAGAGTGCAGCACTTCGAGTTGCAATTTCATCATCGGTGCGAATTACACCTTTACCGTCAGCGAGTTCTTGATCGGTAAAGAAACCAGCACAACCGCCATCCATTTTCAGGATCATCTTATCGCCGACAAAGCACTCGTAAGAGAAGAAAAACAGCAAGGTATCGCCATTACGAGCAAAGTTGTTGATGGAAATGTCATAACGCAGAGTATCACCACCACGAGGTAAATCGCCTAAGAAGGTTAGGGTGCAATCGAGCAATCTGTATACCCGTTCACCTTTATTTTCAAAGTCGATGCCTAAGTAACTGATCAACATCAGATCGCACTGACCAGATTCAACCGCTACTGCCCAAGGGATCTGACCATCAACTAAGTACGGTGCATCGACGGGAATATCATATTCTGTGGTCATAGTACTTGGCTGGTATTCATTGGTAGCGGCATTGAGCTTAGTGACGCGAGAAACCAGCAAGTAGTCCGTAGTCGGCAAACGTACTCGGCGAGTATAGTCATCAATAACAGCATATTCGCTACCAAACACCTTCGCAATATCACCTTCAGCGTATTCAACTAAATCGTGATAATCCCAAATACATGGTTTGTGTTCTGGTGTAGGTACGGTGTAAGGTGTGATTTGGCTTAGAGAATGAGGGTGTTGCCCTGTCACTCCTGCAAAGGCAGGAGTCCAGTGACTTTCTTCTTCATTATTCAAAAGACTCTGGATGCCTGCCTGCGCAGGCATGACGGTATCATTTTGTAGTAGCAGTGATTGTTGCTGCTTTAGTAATGAATCAGCCAGTTGCAATCCTTGTTGCCGAGTTTTTAAGTAAGCTAAATGAGCTTCACGAGCTAAAGATTGATTATGGGCGATGGCCTGCAAATCATTCATAGTTTCAGAGGACAATGTAGATCTATAGTTTGGTAAAACAACCGTTTGTGGTTGGGAGATAGGCTCTTTCTTTCTCTGTATACCTGCGTTTTCGATATGATCAAATGCATCAGAGATTTTACGATTGATTAAAGTTTGATTTTCCATAGGCGTATCGCAAATATGTTTCACAATATCTCGTCCGCCTAAAGTGACGGTTTTTATCAAATGTTTAGCATCTGTCCATGTTAGATTTTGTGATAAACGAGTGAGTAGCTGATCGTATTGATTTGCACTTTGCTTTAATAAAAGCTGTGACTGTTGGGATTCTGTTTCTGTAGTAACGATAGCTTGGTTTTTTACTGGCATTAATTTTAGTAGTGCATATAACGCTGATGCCATGCCTGATGCGGCAAAACAATGACCAACAGATTGTGCAGCACTATTATGACTTTGAGTCAATTCGATGGCTTTATTGTGTTCTACAACTGAATCATCTGCCACTAGAGCACCATCAAAACTGAGGTTCTGGATTTGACCGTAAGATTGTTCTGAATTGGTAGTCAAAACAATAGCTCCAGCCCCTTCACCAATGTTCCAGCCGTCACTGTTCTGATTAGGTACGAGATTAACCGCTTGAATCTGATTGTGAAGAATGACTTGTTCTGCGCTACCACTTAAATCAACTGCGGCAATGACAACAGCTTTTACATCATCTTGTTGGATCAAGTTGTCGGCAACTTCTAAGCAGCGATTTACTGAATGTTCTGCAGCTGAAATAGTAAAGGCTGGACCATTAAAGTCCCATAGTGATGAGATACGAGACGCCATAATGTTACCAATAAAGCTGGTGTATTGGTTGAGTTTGGCGGCATCTAATACCGAATCCATAGCAATGGCTTCAAGTTGTTGGTATTCATCTTGAGAAAGCGAAATACCTTGTTGTACCAAGCTGTCTCGAATTTGAGAGTGAAGATTCACTCGACCACGGAATTGATGCAACTCTGGCTCGGTTTCCATTGCAACTAATACCGCAACATTACTTCCAGCTTCTAGCTTGGCATCGCGGATCGCTTCATCGGCAACTTTAATTAATAGTAATTGTTGCGCGATTAAACGGTCGTCTTCATTTGGCGGCACTTTAAAACGTAAGAAATCAAAATCGAAGCCTTCAATAAATCCACCTTGAGGAACTTGATTTAGTCCCAAATTAGCGAGCAGTTCAGGCTGGTTTTGCAAGCCTTTCCAGCGCAGTGGTGGAAGTTGAGTAAATCCAGTTTGATTATTTTGTATGCCTTGATACCAAGCATTAATAGAATCAAAGCGACCAAAGTGTGAGGCAATGCCAGAAATATGTAACGGTAAAAACTCGGTAGGTTTTAACTCTGGTTGATGCACTGGTTCACTTATTTGATTGGGCTGATAACTTTCTAAAACCAAGTGAGCATTACAACCACCAAAACCAAATACCGAGACACCAGCATGCTTTTGTTCTGACTCATACTTTTTAGGCCAAGCTTGGGTTTCAGTCGGTACTTGTTTGCCTGAAAATAATTCGTTAGGTGAAGTAATCGCTTGGTTCAAGTTTATGGTTGCTGGCAGTTTTTCGTGCTCCATGGCGAAGATCATTTTCATGATCCCCGGCATGCCCGCAGCTGTAAGCAAGTGACCCAAATTCGACTTGGCTGAGCCAATCATTGGCGCAGTGGTATTGTCTAATTTGTCAGTAAAGAATTGTTCCATTGAGGTCAATTCAACCTTATCACCCAATGGTGTGCCCGTGGCATGGCACTCAATGGCTTCCACTTGTTTGGGGTCTAGCTGAGCATCAGCATAGGCACGTTCAAAAGCCAATACCTGACCTTTCGAATTCGGGCTTAATACAAATTGTCCTTTGCCATCATTAGACAAGCCAACACCAGAAATAACGCCATAAATGTGGTCACCATCGCGTTCAGCATCAGCTAAGCGTTTTAGTACCAAAACACCTGCGCCTTCACCAGCGAATAAACCTTGGCTATTTTCATCAAACGGAGCAGAGCAGTTATTGTCTGGGTAAGCGTGGAAAATGGAGAAGCCCATATTGATAAAAAATGGATCCGCGCCTGACATAGCACCCGCTAACATCACATCAGCTTTACCTGAGTTAAGATAATCACAGGCCAGCTTTACGGCGTAAACCGAACTTGCACAAGCAGCATCTAAAGTGAGCTGGCATCCGCCTAATCCTAATGCTTGGTGCAGCACTTGGGATGCACTGTGAGCCGCTGCGAGATGTGTTTTTATATCGGTTTGTTCTTGAGATTGATTCGAGAAGTGAGTTAGCTTGAAATCAGGCTGTTGAAACTTTTGTTGCAGTCCTTTTTCTACCGCTTGATGGTAGATAGGTAACACTAGCTCATTGGATGTTTTTGTTGGAAACGACAAGCTGCCCATCAGCACACCTGTGCGAGATAAGGCATTTGAATCCAATGAAATATTGGCATCAGCTAGTGCTTTACGACCACAGTCGAGTGCCCATAAAAAGCCGTCATCCAAATGTGTCAATCGCTCTGCTGGTAGATGGTAACCGTCAGCATCAAACGTAAAATCTTGAACATAACCACCGCGATCGCAATAGAAACGGTCGGACTCGCCTTGTTGACCTTGGTAGTCAACAGGCTGAGCGTTAAGTTTGTCAGCCGTGAGCTGGGTTCTTGAATCTTGTTTATCTAATAAATTTTGCCAGAACTCTTTCACATTATGAGCGTTTGGATAGCGAGCAGCTAGTCCAACAATCGCAATCTTTTGTGATGTTCCAGAGATCTTTTTTGAAGACAAAGAGTGAGATGATTCAGGCTTCGAAGGCACTAGTGGCTCTCCTTAACTGGGGTAAATCGGGTAGTGAGGGCATCGATGGAAAGCGGTACCCGTAAACTGATCAATTTGGCGATGCCATTTAACAGACTAGACACGGTATCTTGTCCTTTACTATTTAAGGCAATAGTGTGACATTCTTGATTACCTTGTAATTGTTTATTAATTAAGGTGGCAGTTTGTCTATCCGCGCCGACTTCTACAAAAATGCGACTGCCGTGAGATATTGCCTTATCAACCACACCTGAAAAATTCAATGGCCTTGTAAAAGTCTTGGCAATACTGCTGGCTATAGACTCAGAAGATATTGAGATTTTATCGAATAGGGCTGACTGAGACGCTGAAATAAACCGAATGTCAGGCACCTTTTCGGCAATCGGTTGATTATAAAATTGTTGGATATCTTCTTTTACCAGGTGTGATGCTGGTGTGTGCATGGCGGTAACCATATTTGAGGCTATTCCACGCTTACCAATAGCTTTGAGTAGATCACGACAAGCTTGTTCATCTCCAGCAATGATGCAGGTATCTTTGTGGCTGATTGCTAAGTAAGCTTTCGGGAATTGCCCTAAAATCGAATTGATTTCATCAGCAGATGCTGCGATATAAAAACTGTTCCATTTTATGTCATCATCCGCATTTAACTTCCATAACTGTCTAACCGCAGTTAATGAGCCAGAAATTTGATGCTGAAAAATGTCACTATTGGCAGTTGCATCAATCAAGGTTTCTGGTTGTTGCCACACGCCAAGGCTTGCCCACATGGCGGTTTCGCCCATGGAGTAACCTAATGCAAACTCTGGTAGTAAGTTGAATTCTTCAAGCAATAATTGACTCAATAGGTAACTAACACCTACGCCAGCAATTGCTTGTTGGCTTAACGTGGCTGTAGGCGCCTTCTCTGAGTAATATACTTGCGTTTGCAATAAGGCGTTAATATCTAACTTTTTAGCTAATTGAGTAAATGGCTTTGGAAAGTACTGATGTAACCCTGAAAACATATTGGAATAAGCGGTGCCAACACCGGGATAGACAAAGGTGAGTCCTTTTTCCTGTGGCGGCTGCGAATAAAAACAACTGCCACGTGGAGTAGAGAAACGCCAGTTTTCATTGTTCTGATTATCTAATGCTGCTTGTTCAAAAGCTTTCAGCTCAGCGAGTAACTGAGCTGGGTTAGATGCTTGAATGACTAATGCCAAAAGGTGCTGATTTTGGTAGTTCAGTAAATTGTCCTGCATGCTTTCGAGTATGTTTGAACTTGCTGAAAGCGCCTTTGTTTGAGTAAGCAACTGCTCAATCGTTTCACCCGTGATGATAAAAAACAATCGAGTTGCAGCGACCAAAGGCATTGGTCGCTCAACATCTAAGTATTTTTTGATATCAAAGCTTGCGGTCACAGGCTATTAGCTCCTAGCTCACTTAGCTCTGAATAAGGCTCAAATACCAAATTTGGACTGATGGTAACAGTGGCTTGCTTCATAAAACTGCAAATTGAGCCTGTGTCAGATACCAGAGCAATATCAGCTACAACTTGATGTTTACTTGCTTTGGTGATCTTAAGTTTTAGCTCAGTGACTTTGTCACTCGGATCAATGGAGCAAGCTTGATATTCACCAATGCTTACTGGCAAGCTGGAATAGCCCGAATTAAGCTTTGTCCACACCAATAACGCTTGAAGCATTAAATCTTCGGCAATTGGGTGGTGTGAAAAGGCTGAATTCACAGCACCGTCTTTTAGGCTAGGTAAATCTAATTTAGCCATTAAGCCTTGCTCATCGTAATGAGTAAGCTGACTTAAACCTTGCAGTTGCTCACCATGGAATAAGGTTCCATCTTGATAAAACGTTTTGGCTTCAATGTTCTTTGGTGAAATGCCATCCAGTTCAATCACAGGGTTCTTGGTATCACTCTCTAGCAATTGAGCTTGGTATTGCGGTTTACCATCACATTCGATGGTTGCCAGAATACGATCGTATTGCTTTTCAAAGCCTAATGACAATATTTTCGGATTAGCACTATCAAACACAATACCTTTCAACAGTTGGTAATGTTGAATGTGCCACGACTTACCTGTTAACTGCTGCGCTTGCGCTAGCATCCAATCTAAGGCGCACACTGTAGGAAGAACAGGGTGGCCTTTAATTTGATGTTGTTCAATAAAACCCAGTTGTTGCGGATCCAATGTAAGAGTGATCTCTTTATCCCGCTTAATTACATCCGCATTAGGCTTTTTTGAATGCACGTCCTCTTGGTGTGCTGAGTTACCTTGCATATCAGAGCCGATCAATAGCTGGCTAGAAGATTTCGATAAAATCTTATCGGAAAACAATTGGGCTCCAGCTTCTAATGGGATCACATATACACCACGTTCGGTAAACATCTTTTTAAGGGCAGAGTTCACCATGCCACCGTCCCATGGTCCCCAATCGAAACTGATGCTTTTACAGTTCGGGTAACGATGGCTTAGCTGAATGGCAGTTTTATTCAAAATCTCATTCGCCATGGCGTAATCGCTTTGACCAGTGTTGCCATAAAATCCAGCCGCCGATGAGAACAATGCAATCAACTTCATCTGTGACGGTTCTAAAACTTCCAGTAATTGGTTTAGACCGTTCACTTTAGTGCCGTAAACACGAGACAGTTCTTCTAATGACTTATCTTGAATCAGCTTATCTGCCAATACGCCAGCACCGTGAATTAACCCCGTAATAGGTGTTATCGCAGTGAGTGGCAATAAGGTTTCAGAAATAGCATCGGCGTTGTTTACATCTAAAGAAAGGTATTCAGCACTTGCGCCTAGCTGTTCAAATCGACGGATTGCATGGTCAATTTCAAATGAACTTTTAATCGGCCAAATCAAGTCATTAATTTGTTTTGGGCTTGGCTTTTTACCTTCAACCATTAATGCTGAAATTGCCGCTGACTTGAGTTCATTAGCTGATTTTCCATGTGCCCAAGCAGGAAGTTCATCATATGATAGCTGTTGGCTACGACCTGCAAGAATGAAGTGAGCTTGTGTGGCTTGTGCTAGTTTTAACGCACATTCCAGCGTTACACCTTTAGCGCCACCAGTGACCAGAATTTTATCTGATGAAGTGACGTCAGCAGCGTTAGACTGTTGTGATTGCTCACCGGCAACTAAAGTGAAGCGACCAGAGTCACTGATTCCGATTTCAGTTACCTGAGTTTGATCAAACAATTCAGCAATAATGGCATTTGAAAATTCGGCATTATCTAAATTGGTATCAATGTCTAATGCTTTGCAGCTAACGTGGTTCCACTCATGGGATAAGGTTTTAGTTAATCCCGAAAGTGCCGCTTGATTTAATTCAAATGGTGAGTCACTTAAATAACCAAATCCACCGTCCATTCTTGAAACAGTAACAAATTGGCTTTGCTCTAATTGAGATAAGATAGGTTGAAGATGTTTGGCCCACAAGAACGCATGTTCAACATGGGAGTAGGCGCAGTTATCAAGATTTATCTCAAGATTAGCTTCTTGCTTAGGCTGCAAGTGAATAAAGCCTTTGATACTCCCTAGCTCTTGAATGGTAGCTAAGGTTTCAGTAATCGCATTATCGTTAATTTCAGAAAGCGTAAATTGGGCAATATCACTGCTTAATGGTGAATGTGCCGTTAATACGGTTTCAGGTGCATGAACAACAGCGACGGTTAACCCTTTTGCGGTGAGCTTTTCAGCTAGAATACCTGCATTTTGTCCATCATCAGTGATGACGAACAAGCCGCTGGTGTTTGCTGATTCTGGGTTAGCCGCCGCTGGCAGCTTTTTTAAGCTGACTTCGCTGTGTGGCGGAAGCTCAATATTTACTGCCTCATTGTTCGCAGCTGGAGCTTGGCTTACCAATTCAATTGACTGAGCAGTGGCCGTCAACTTTGAATTCATATAAGTAACGATTTCACCCAAGGTGCGACACTCGGCTAAGTCTTCAGGGTTTAACTCTGGAAGATCTGGCAGTTGGTCTTGAACGGTACCAAGAATTTCAACACGCTTGATGGAGTCGATACCTAAGTCGGCTTCCATATCCATGCTTAGCTCAAGCATCTCGGTTGGGTAACCCGTTTTATCTGCGACTACAGCAAGCATGGTTGATTGCACTTGTTCTGCATTTAAGTTTGAGCTAGTTGCAACTACTGGTTTTTCTACAACTGGCGCTGAAGAAGATAGCTTTGAATTCATATAAGTAACAATTTCACCCAGTGTACGACACTCGGCTAAATCTTCAGGATTTAATTCTGGTAGCTCTGGAAGCTGATCTTGAACAGTACCAAGTATCTCAACACGCTTGATAGAGTCGATACCTAAATCGGCTTCCATATCCATACTAAGTTCCAACATCTCTGTTGGGTAACCAGTTTTATCTGCCACTACCGCAAGCATGGTCGATTGAACTTGTTCTGTATTTAGGCCAGATGTTGCAGCAGTTGTTACTGGAGCAGAGCTAATAGGTGCCGATGCATCCAATTTAGAATTCATGTAAGTGACGATTTCACCCAGAGTGCGACACTCGGCTAAATCTTCAGGGCTTAATTCAGGAAGTTCTGGCAGTTGATCTTGCACCGTACCAAGAATTTCAACACGCTTAATGGAATCAATACCTAAGTCAGCTTCCATATCCATGCCTAAGTCCAACATTTCTGTTGGGTAGCCGGTCTTTTCTGCGACAACAGACAGCATGGTGAGTTGAACTTGCTCAGCGTTTAAGCTTGATGTAGTAGTGGGTGCGACATGAGCAGAACTAACAGGCTCTGATGAATCCAATTTTGAATTCATGTAAGTAACGATTTCTCCCAGAGTTCGACACTCGGTTAAGTCTTCTGGGCTAAGCTCTGGCAGTTCAGGTAGTTGATCTTGCACCGTACCTAGAATTTCAACACGCTTGATAGAGTCGATACCTAAATCGGCTTCCATATCCATTTCTAAGTCCAGCATTTCAGTTGGATAGCCAGTCTTTTCAGCTACGACTGATAGCATGGTGCTCTGAACTTGTTCAGCGTTTAATCCTGAACTTATTGGTTCAACCACAGGCGTTGATTGAGTCTGATTAACAGCAATTGGCGTTTGAAGTGGTTGCGAAATTGCTGCTTCGGCCGTTGTTTGCGCGACAACGGGAGCCGTCTGGCGTTTTACTTCAACAGGATTTTGAACGCTTGACTGCACTACATTTTGTTTTACTGCAGTAGAAGCTACAGGCATTTCCAGTTTGCCAGATTGCAGCTGTGTACCATTTAGCATGGCCAGCGCCGCTTGGTTTTGGCTAGCTTGTAGCTGCATGAATTGCTCATGGCTTTGCAGCGTTTGGCTTTGGTGCTGGTGGAACATTTCCATTGAACGTTGTAACGCTTCTGGAATGGCTAACCCTTGGCTGGCTAACTTAGCTTGCTCTGCCATAAGAGAAGCAAAAGTGTCGCCGTATTGCTGTGGGATTTCTAAAAATTGTTGATGTAACTTAGCCACCTGATCTTGAGCAGCAAAGAAAGCATCAAGCGTTTTTCCTGAAGCGGATGGAGTTGAGGAAGCAATAGGCTTAGAGTTAGGTTTGTTCACACTTGATTCCAGAGGTTTTTCAATAATAGGTTTTTCAATAATTTTTTCGACGATTTTTTCTACTGGTCGGTCGACGTATTGGATACTAGAGCTAATGGCTCCATTCTCTAACGATTGTTGCATTTTTTGCTTGGTAGCAGGGCTGATGTAGTTGTGTCCACAAAGCTTAACTGACATACCGGAAGCGGGTTCACTTCTCACTTTTTCGGCTTGATACGGGTCGATGTTCTCTAGTTCGATACCTGCTACAGCCAATTGAGTCGCGGCGGTTCTGAACTGAAAATCGCTATCGCCTTTGGCGTTTGGGTTGATGCTGATGGCTATGATTTCATCGTGCTCATTGGCTAAATTATCAGTAACTAACTTTTTGAGAATATCTTTAGGGCCAAACTCGACAAATACGCGAGCGCCATCTTGATACATGTTTTTGATTTGCTGTTGGAAACAGACAGATTGCAGCATATGCTGTTGGAATTCAGATTGAATAACATCAGCATCATCTTCATACAAGGTGCCAGTGGCATTGCTGTAAAGATCACATTGAGGAGCATTAAATTTTGCGGCTTGAATGGCCTCTGCAAAAGGTTGCTGCGCATGAGAAACTAATTCGGTATGGAATGCACCTGAAACAGGTAGCTGAATCGCTTTAAAGCCTTGCTCTTTTAATAGTGGGCCAATTGCTTCAATGGATTCACTGCCGCCAGCAATCACTTGTTGTTTACTGGAATTATCATTGGCGACTTTTACATCATCAAATTTAGCCAGACATTCATTGAGCTTTTCTAATTCTGAACCAGAACCCGTTGGCAAAATAACCGCCATCATACTGCCAGCATCTTTACCTTCAGGTACAGATGCCATGGCTTTACCACGAGCAAAAGTCAGTTGGTAATAATCGTCACGATTAATAACACCAGCGGCACGCAGCGCCGATAATTCACCAAAACTGTGACCTGCGACCATATCTGGAGTAAAGCCAGCTTGCTCTAATAGCTCAAATTGCGCCATAGACACAGCACCAATGGCTGATTGAGCATAAGCGGTATCCGTTAATTGAGCTTGCTGTGCTTTTTTGTCCGCACCGTTGAATGCTGGAACAGGAAACACACGCTCAGATAAGCGTTGCTGTTGGTTTTGCGTATAAACCGCATTGGCAGAGTCAAACTCAGCACGAGCTTCAGGGAAGTTACATGCCAGCTCTTTTGCCATGTTCACATATTGAGAGCCTTGACCTGCGAATAGGGCGGCAACCATAGTCTTGTGATTTACTAAGGCATTTGGACGATAGCTCAAACCTGATGGTAATTGCCATGGTGTATCTGATTTTTGTTTTAGTTGCTGTAGAGCTTGTTCAATTTGCTGTTTAGCTTGCTCAATGTTTGTTGCAACAAATCCTAATCTTGGGCGTCTTGATGGAATACCTTTCAGTGGATATTTTGTAGCCAACTCAGATAGCGAAAACTCTTTTGATTGCACATCTAAAAGCTCATCAATTAAATCATCAACACTATGAGCACTGAATAACAGTGAGGACGCGACTGTACGCTGACGATACTTGCTATCGCGAGCATGTTCAGTATCGTATTCCTCTAAAACTATATGGAAGTTAGTGCCACCAAAACCAAAGGAGCTAATACCACCACGACGTGGTGTGTTATCAACACGAAGCCAAGGGCGGGTTTCAGTATTCAGATAAAATGGGCTGGTTTCGATATCCAATTTTGGATTCGGTTTTTCAACACTAATGGTTGGCGGCAGCACTTTGTGGTGCATAGCCAGCGCCATTTTAATAAGTCCTGCTGTGCCAGCGGTAGATTTAGTATGACCTACTTGAGATTTTATCGAGCCAAGCGCGATATGCTGTTTTTGGTCATTGTCTTCAGAGAAAACAGAGCTTAATCCAAAGAATTCAGCCACATCACCCGCTGCGGTGCCTGTACCATGAGCTTCAATCAAACCAACGGTTTTAGGTTCAAAGCCGGCATCGTCATAAGCACGTTTTAATGCTTTGGCTTGTCCTTCACTGCGTGGTGCATAAATGCTTTTGAATTTACCGTCTGATGAAGCACCAACGCCTTTAATTACGGCATAAATTCTATCGCCATCGCGCTCTGCATCTTCTAGACGCTTTATAGCAATCATTCCAATGCCTTCACCTATCATCATACCGTTAGAGTCGGCATCAAATGGTTTTATGGTTTCTTGATCAGTAAAGGCGGGAGTTTTGGAAAAACTCATGTACATATAAGGGGAGTTGTCGGCACAAACGCCACCAGTGATCATCATGTCTGAGCGACCTTCAACTAGCTCAGTCACTGCCATACGAATCGCGGCATGAGAACCCGCACAAGCGGCATCGACCACACAGTTCATTCCACCAAGATTAAAGCGATTAGCAATACGACCTGCAATCACGTTACCTAATGAACCTGGGAATGAGTTTTCTTCCCAAGGTACATATTGATCTTGAACTTTTTGGATCAGCATTTCGGCATCTTCATCGCTGATGCCACTGTTTTTAAACACTTTACGGAGAACAGGGTATTGCAGTCGAGCATTCATGCTTTGGCTGATCTGTTGACCGCCACCTATACCAAGGGTAATCCCAATACGATCTCTGTCGTAATCTTTCCCAAGTTTTGCATCGGCTAATACTTCTTTGGCAACGACTAGAGAAAGCAATTGTGAGCTGTCCGTTAGTTCCAGAATATTAGGTGGTAAGCCAAACTCCATCGGGTTGAAATCAACTTCTGGCATGAAGCCACCACGCTTGCAGTAAATTTTGTCTGGCGTGGATTTGTTGCTATCGAAATAGTCAGACGCATTCCAGTGGGTATCTGGTACGTCGGAAATTGCGTCAACTTTATCGCTGATTAAATCCCAAAATTCATCTAAGTATCGAGAATCGGCAAAAATGCTCGCCATGCCGACAATGGCAATAGGCGTGTCTTTGAGTCGACGGTTTAGCCGCTTATCTTGCTGCTGATCGTGTGTGGATGTTTGGCTCATACTGAGTCTCCGGAAAATAAACTGGCTTTAGCGCGCTCGGAATTGGTGTTTTGATTCGGCATCTTAGGCACAACACGAGTATCGGCATTGGGAAAACGAGCTAAAAAAGATTGATAGTTTTTTACTAATAGTTTGCGTAAATGAAATGGCCCTTGCTCAAGTACGTAACTGATATAGCGATTTGAAGCTGCCGTTTCGTTGTCTTGATAAATATCAATATATACCCAATCGCTTTGGCTATCGGTACCAATAAATACTGAGGTCGGCTTGCCTTTCGTTATGCTGTCAGGGACGCTAAATGCCATCACTTGAACCACTGTGTCACCATCTGCACTGGGTAAATTTAGGGTTTCAGCTAAGGTTTCAGCATTAAGGGTGAAACGGCTAATGTCTGAACCTTGCACAACAGGTAGGGCATTAAAAAAAGGTTCAGGAACATCATTTAGGTCAGGTTCGTCACCACGTGAAAAGCCATAACGTTTTAGACAACGAGCAAGCCCAGAACGCGAAACATTTGGGTTGATAAATTCTTGAGTGATTTTTAAAAGCTTATCTAATGACAGCTTAAGCAGTACTCTCAAACCAACCACTACGTATTCATCAGCTGCAGAAAGCGTGGTGTTAAGATGATGTGGAGTATGATCTCCATCTTCAATGTTCTTGCGATTACGCCACTTTCTAACTGTGGCTTGGCTGATGTTGAGGATCTTAGCCAGCTCAGACACAGTAAGATCTGAGGTTTGAATAAACTTCCTCATTTCAGGGGTAGTAGTCGCATTTCCGTGTCGTTGACGTGACGTCATTTAGCTTTAGCCCTGCTATTTCAAGTAATAAACTCTTGGGACAAAAAGTTTAAGAAGCGATAAAATACACTTCTTGAATTTAGAAAAGTGAAGATTACCTTAGCTTGAGCTTCGATACAATCATGTGGGACAAAAACATGCAAAAGGACATAGAAACTGGCAAAACATCGGCAAAAATAGAATTACACTTTTTAAAAAAGTCTTCTATGTCAGTTTCTCAGCAGCTCGCTTATAAAGCGCTATTAACCGATCAAGAGTTAGAGAGAGTTAGCGGTTTTCGTTCTTTTAGCATGCAACAACAAGCTCTATGGGTGAGGGGGAATTTAAGGGAGCTACTATCAGAATATTCTCAACGTCATCAAATTGCTGAGGTTAAGCCTGGGCAATGGCATTTTGAAAAATTAAAGCATGGCAAACCTTTTATTCAAAACCAGCCGAGCGTCGATCAACATCTTGAATTTAACCTAAGCCATAGTGGTGATTGGCTCTTGATTGGTGTAACTCATCGAGCTGTAAGTGAATCAGAGCTTTTAATGGGAGTAGACATTGAACGTGAAAGGCCAAACACTGATGTAATGGCGATTGCCAAGCGTTACTTTTCTGCTTTTGAGTTAGAACAACTGAATTCTTTAACTAGCGAAGCAGATAAAAGACAACGTTTTTTTGATTTATGGGCGTGTAAAGAATCTTATATTAAAGCAACAGGGAAGGGGTTGGCCACTGATTTAACTAGCTTTAGCTTTGACTTGTCAGGCTATTGTGAAGCAAATGATTTTTCCTCGGTTCCCGTCATTGTACATAATGAATCACTATTAAAAAAAATGGATTGGTCCTGTTACCTCGGCAGAGTTGATAATGATTTTCGATTTGCGCTTAGTGTCGGCTTGTAATCCAATGCCCTAAATGAGTCGTGAATTCATGGTTAAAGATAATTTATCAAACAGCAATTTAATTTTGTATATAATTCGAGCAATAGTTCAAGCTGAAGTAATTAAATGTTATGTCAATGTTTGGTGTTTCTCAAAATCTAAGAGAAGTGGTATTTGAAGCTTTCAGTCAGACTGAACATATACCATCACATGTTGAGTACAATGGACAGAAGTATGTTGTTGAAAGCTATGATTTCGTTAATAAACAATGGCAATTCACGCTAGCTGACCAACAGCAGCCCTTCAAAATTTTTCTTTTTGAAAAGTGCAGACAACAGTATAGGTGCTTAATCAAAAGTGAAGCATCTAAATTAAGTCTTGCTATGAATGATGAAAATATTTTTCCAGTTAAAAAAACAGAAGACTTAGAAGTTGGCAAGTATGTGTTTAATAGGGTTACAAGTATTAATTCGGTTCATAGTGGTGGACAACCTGAACAAGCTTTAGGTGACGTTTGTGACGGATATTCTGACTTTTCAAGTAGAGAAAAGTTTATTTCACATGATGAAGTGGAATCTAATATTTTTCAACCTGTTACACGTGATATGGAAACACAAGCATTGTTAAAAGCAATTAAAGAGGTCCCTATTGCAGAAGAGAGTATTAATGGGTCTTTGAATAATACTTCTTTGAATTCAGTCGAAGGCCCATGTATATGTCCTTTCTCGGGTATTATGCTTAATCATAGGAATGTGATTCAGGTGGCTTTACCCAACCCCAAATGGCCATTAGCCCCTACTTGGCTATCAGTTTCTCGTTCTGGTTTATGTCGAGTGCTAGTTAATGAAAGTAAGAAGTGTAATGGGGTACCCCGATACCAACTAACTGCAGATGACATAAGGAAAGTAACTACAAAAAATGTTGTTGGTACATTGGTACGTCACAGGCTTCAATGGCCTGCGCTTAGCAGGCCATAACACTAAAAAATTAAAACTTATAGTTAAGGTTAATATTAACGTTGCGTCCTGGAGAAGTGTTGTAAGATAGATCTGAATTAGCCTTATGACCTTTCACTCTACTGAACATTACATACTCTTTATCCAATAAATTTTTCGCATTTAGATTGAACGATAGAGCTTCAGAGAAGTTGTAGCTTGCTAGCAAACCGAATGTTGCATAACCCACTGTTTCAGCCATTCTAAATTCTATCTCTAATAATTCCATATTTTTCACAATACTTGTCTTTTTTTCTACCATTAAAGAGCACTCATATTAACTCTATGTGAGCAATATTTAACTTCTTACATTTAATAAGTTATTGAGCTATGTGCTATTTTTTTCTATAGGCTCAATAATTTTATTTAGTTCAGGCTTTAATGAGGAAAGTGTTATGTCAGGCTCTACTGTCGGTAGATCTACGCCAAAAGTTGCACCACAATCAGTAGTGGGTGAAGACAATTCTTTAAAAGAAGAAGCTGCTCATAAACTTAATGGATATCTAGTAAAGCAAGATGAAAATATGGCGAGGAAAGAGACTTCTGCACTACAGGGTGCAATTCAAATGTTAGATTTCCATGAAGCAGATAGTCAGGGAGCAAGAGCAAGTGTAGAAATTGATAAGACAACTGTGCAAGCTGAAGGATTAAATGGATATAAAGCTTCCCCTCAAACAAATACATCAGGCAAAGTTAATTCTTTAAAAGAAGAAGCTGCTCATAAGCTTAATGGATATCCAGTAAAAAAAGATGAAAGTAAGGCGAGGGAAGAGACTTCTGCACTACAGGGTGCAATTCAAATGTTAGATTTCCATGAGGCAAATAGTCAGGGAGCAAGAGTAAAAATTGATAAGACAACTGTGCAAGCTGGAGGATTAAATAGATATAAAGCTTCCCCTCAAACACATACATCAGGCAAAGTTAAATCTGCCAAGCCTGAGGTTACTCCGACAGCATTGAGCAGTAAGACTGAGTCTAACTTTGAAGTAGTGGATAAAGCGAAAAAGTTTTTCGGCATGGTATCTGACACTGCTGCATCAGCAATAAGTTGGTTCTCAAAAGCTAAACCAATACCACAAGAAACTCAGCTTCGAATAAAACAAGCTGATGAAGATGACAATAATCTGGTTTTTGCGCGAGTTGAGGAATATCAAATGCCTTATAATAATTTTAATAAAGCTAGAGCTCATGCTTATCAATTTATGGATAGTGCAAATAACGAGACAAAAGCATTGGCGTCTAACCTTTATATAAATGAGCACAATTTGAAAGAAATATTGCAAGCTAAAGGGGGGGGTAGTCGACGAGGCAGTCGAAAATTCGAGATTAATGTCCGTATATTGGAAGAGTACTTGGAAGAAAATGGACTTGACTATTCTGATGATGTGAGTTTACCGCAACTAGTCAATCTTATGCATTCATTTAACGTTCTTGATGCATTTAATAGTGATAATCAACAACTAGGGGCGATGGAAATAAAAGCTACTGTTGTGCAAGATTTTCATAAACACAGAAAATAAATTTATTTCGAATATATAACAAAAATGTATAACCGAGCAATCGGTAACTTGATTTTTTTGACTATTCCAACTATCCATTGAAGATAATTTCTGAATGGATATCACACATGAATGCAGGTTTGATTCACCGTTTATCTAAGTTCACATTATCTGGGTATATCGGGATGTTTTGTTTAATTGTCGGTTATAACAATATCGTCGATTTTAATACCAACTATCAATTTGTAGTACACGTTTTGTCAATGGATTCCATGCAACCATGGTTTGCTGGCAAACAATTATTTGATAGAGCAATAACTAATCATACTTTATTGCTAGCGGCTTATTGGTTCATTATCATTTTAGAAATCATTGCGGGTGCTGTTATTTCTTTAGGTGTGTTGTTTATGTTTAAAGGGCTTAAAGAGGCCCGAGCAACCTTTGCTAAAGGTCAGGCTATATTTTTAATAGGGTCAACAATAGCCCTGTTTATTTGGTATTTTAGCTTTGCCGTAGTGGGAAGTGAGTGGTTTCAAATGTGGGCGAGTACAGCCAATGCTCAAATGAAAGCTTATACGTTTTCCGCGTTTATCTTATTAGTGATGATTTACGTAATCATTCCTTCTCCGAAAGAATGGGGTGACCTTTAAATAGCGGCATCGAATGGTACGATATTCAATGCCGTTGAGTAGTGTATATACTATTGACGCGCTAAACGTACATTGTCATTTAAGTGCTCAAAATCACTTCGATAAGGATTGATATCCAAGCCACCACGACGAGTATATCGTGCAAAAACGGTCAATTTGCTGCAATTACAGAAACGCTTTAAATCTACAAAAATACGCTCAACGCATTGCTCGTGAAATTCATTGTGTTCTCTGAATGAAATTAAGTAGCGCAATAGTTTCTCACGGTCGATTTTGGGTCCTTGGTAGCGGACCATCAAGCTACCCCAATCTGGTTGGGTAGTGATTAAGCAGTTCGACTTTAAAAGGTTAGAATTCAGAGTTTCAGCAACCAATTGCCCCTCGTCAGTGCTATCCATCAAGTATTTTGCATTGAACTGATAATCATTAACTTCGATATCTAGATCATCAATGCAAGTGCCTGGAAGTGTTGCAATTCTCTGATTACCAAATTGCTTTGGTTCAATAATTTTTACTTCTACATTACCTTGAGCACATTCGGATAAATCCTTGGTCATTACTTTGGCAACATCTTCAACAGAATCAAAACGAGTTTGATTAAACGTGTTGAGGTATAACTTAAACGACTTAGATTCGATTAAGTTTTCAGATTGATAGTCAACATAAAATTCGACAATCGCAACCATAGGTTTACCTTTAGCGTTCAGCCAAGATAGCTCATATCCTGTCCAAACGTCGACGCCATGAAAAGGCAGTTCTGTGGTTAGCTCGATAGCATCCCTATTTAATTTACGTGGAACGGCTTGCAAAACATCAGGGTTATAAATGGCTTCATATTGTGCAGATTGGCCTAAAGTTAACCCTTTGAGTTCTTTTGCTTCGCTGTAGGGATCGTGATTTTGTGTCATCAATACAATTTCCGTGTCAAAATAGAGGGATATTATACTGAATTTTGGGTTGTGCTTAAGTGTCTTGTCTCACTGCTTTAGAAGAATTTTTTAATAGATATCATGATTGTTATCAACAAGCGCTGTCTGAAGCACCGCGTTTTTATCCTATGGGTGAGCAATCTGACTGCATCATAGAGGAATATAAAGGGAACCATGAAAAGTCAGTGCAGTGGAAGCCTGTCAAACGCCAACAAAATGGTAGTTTCTCTAATGTAGAAACAGCATTATCAATCGCGATGCATGCGGATATCAATGCTTTTTATGGTTATTGGTTTTCAGCCCACCTAAACTTTGATTCGCAATGGGGGAATGGTGAGCTTATACAAGCTTGGAATCAAAATGATTTTGAGTTGTTACAACAAAACACTATTGGTCATTTGATGATGAAGCAGAAACTTAAACAACCTTTGACTTGGTTTATCGGCACCATTGAACAAAATGATCAAATGATAACCGTAAATAATGATGATGGCAGTGTGTGGATAGAAACTCCGGGAGAAATTCCTACAATAAAATTAGCTGATTCTTTAGCTGATTTTATATCTGAGATTAAACCAAGAATAATGGCTCCTGAAAAACCACAAATGGCAGAAGAATACATTGAGCATCCGGGAATATTCTCAAGTTTTAAGCGTATGTGGAATAATTTGAGAGGGAAGGCATAGCCTAAATTCAATGCGTCTGTGGAAATAACTAAACTCTTCCACAGAAACATTGTTTTAGAGTTACAAAAAATCCCAAGAAATATTCGAAACAATTCGGCATTTCTCACAGTGAAAGTGGAATAAATCTAACAACGGCTCATCGAGTTTCCAATCTTGGCTGCCGCAGCGTGGGCAAGGGCGATTCTGTTCTTCTTTCAAGCTAGTACCACCTACTCGATATAAATAGTAGTAAGTGGGAATTTTAGTTAAGTATTCTATTCTCCCTCTTATTCCCCAGCCTCTACGACATAAGTCACTGTCAACATTACCAATTTCATAGGCTGAAGCAAATTCGGCTTTAGTTGCAGCCGCCATTTGGATTTCATCGCAAGCTTGCCATTCGGTTTGCCAGCGAATCACTTGTTTGTGATCACCATTAAAGGTGGCTGGAATTTGATATAGAGGTATAGGTTGCAATGTATCACCGCTTCTTAATGGTGAACACATATGCACATAGCTGGTATACAGAAGCTGCCAGCTTGGTTTTTCAGTGGTTGAAGTTTCAGAGTTAATGTCTTGGCCGATAAACTTTTCTCTAGGTGCGAGTATTTTTGCTTCAGTAAGCCCTTCTAACGCATATTTTACCCATGGGCTACTGTGTCTTTGGCTAAGACTGGATTTTTCTGGCACTAATAAGCGACATCTAAATTCACCTTCGTTAAAGGCAACTGCAAATTCCCTGCCCAGTACCTGACCATTGGCTCGTAATGCTTCGAGATAATTGTTAATCGCCTTTTCGGCAATGCTAATAGTAGTGTTGTCAAAACACTCAAATCTTAATTCGATAACGTACATTATTACTGCTTTTCTAACTGTTCTATACGGTTTAATAACAAGGATTGTTGAGATTGTAATTGGATAACTTGCTGCTGGAGTATCTTTATTTGCTCTTCCAGTGAAAGGCTGACTTCTCTGTTTGTTGTCACAACAGTATTTTCATCACTAGCCAATTCCTTAATGTCTTGCTCAGAGAGAGAATTAAATTGTTGCAAACCTTTTAAGATCATCGGCATAGGAATCGTTTTACCTAATTTAGCTTTTAATAATGCCGTGGTAGGTTTTTTTCCTGATGCATAAAGGCGTTTGGCAAATTGAAGAACTTGGTTAATTTCGCTCATAAGTTAGTGCTTTTTACTAAAAATTGTATTTCTTCTATTAATAAAAAATAAAGCGCCTCTATAAAAAGGCTTTAAAATCAATGCGTAAAAGATTTGGCTTATTTCATGCTTAACGGCTTGTGTGAAAGATAGTGAACTTAACACAAAGGAAGTTAAAGATGAAAATAAAAATGTTATTTGCAGCTGTTTTAAGCGTATCTATGTTGTCGGGTTGCGTAGTAAGCATTGGCGGAGATGGCGAGCATAGTAGTTACTCATCAAGCTGGCAAAAAAGACAAAAAGAAAACCGAATGCATATTGCTCAGCTAAAAATGGGGATGGATTATCAACAAGTCATTAATTTAATGGGTAACCCTGATATCAATGAGGCTTACCTTGAAAATAAGGGTGAGTCTAAGCACGAAATTCAAGTCTTATTTTACCGAACTCAGCACATTAGTTCGGATTCGATCACCACTAAAGATGAATGTACACCTGTTGTAATTAAAAATGGTCAAGTAGTGGGTTGGGGTGACAAGGCTTACCAATTGGCGAAGTTTTAATCTCACAAAACATATTACGCTGTAGAGTAATGGCCTCAGTTATAGCAATGAGGCTATTATTTTGTCACAATTTGTTCTAAAAGAGGCATAAAGTAATCTTTTTGATCTTTTATCCCACGCACAGAATGTGACTTTTTAAGTTGTGGTAGTGACTTGTAAAGTATTTGAATTACCTCATGATTATGCGCTTTATGCATTCTTAAAAACGTCATTACGAGCTCTGGATCACATCTTGAGAGTAACTCGCATTTTTGTAAAGCGTTTGAATTTTCTAGAATAATGGCAATTGCGATTGCTGCACGGCGGTTCAGGTCGTTCACTGCATACATAAACCACTGGTTTAAACGTTCTGCCCGTAAATCTATAGGTAAAGAGCTCACCTTTCGAATAAGTGGTTCGTACCGTAATTGCGTAATGTTTGTGTCGCCTTCACTAGAGTGCGTGCTTTGCACTTTTTTGTTAAAGCCAGTATCACTTGAGCTTAAACTTTGGCTTTCAATTTCCATATCCGATCCGCAGCTTTCAACGTCAACGTCGTCAGTATTTTCTGAATCACTAACATCCTGAGAAAGATCCATATCTTGATCATTGATATTTGTTACTACTTGTTCTTGGGGAAGGATAATCGGAATTTTGCTAAAAAAGCACAACTGCTCAAGAGTCACTAATGATCTTTCTATTTGTGGGAGAGACATGGTATCCAATAAGGCGAGCTTGACATTAGGCGCAATGTTTTCAGAGCTGATTAATTCCGATTTTTGCTCAATTGAAAGGAAACCGAGAACCTCACTATTTTTAATAATGTACGGTTCTCCCAACGTTTTTATGTAATCGCATAAATCTTTGATGGGAATAAGTTGAAAAGCCAGTTTTAATTGTTGCCTAGGAAGATCAGGCAGCCAGGAGTGAAACTGACTGTGTTTAAATTGACTGGATAGTAGGTATTCCGATAATACTGATGATTTTACGTAGCTACATACGATAACTCTTATATGCATTGGAGACTCTTCAAGGATCTTTTCAAGCATCGCATTTGAAAGTTTTAGGCATATAACTTTTAAAGCGGGTTTATTATTGGTTGAGTAGAAATTTATGGCTAAGACAGCGAGTTGAGGTACCCATTGACACATTCTATTCAGAATATCTGCAGGGATGACTTTTATGACAGCATTCTGAGAGCGAATAGGTAATAGAATCAAGGATGCATAAAAAATCTTAGGTGAGTCAGTATACCGTGCATATCCTTCTAATAGCCTAATCAGTGCTTTGGCATTTTTGGATTTATCAACTTTCTTTAAGACTCTAGAAAGAGGTAGAGCGGGAATTTCAGGTAAAACGGACTTGAAATCTTGGCATAAATTGGGCAGTTCCAATACAAAATAAGTTAATTTATCGATGTCATCGTTTTCTATCAGTTTCTTACATATATCGATACAAGATTTTACGGATGTAAACGAATTAGTGAATTGGTTGGTTTCAATGAGTTTAAAAATAAGTGGATAATTTTTTTTATAAAGTTCAGCTTCGAAATACCAACGGGCTTGTTCTTCTTTTTGGGATGAAGCACATATTTCATGTAACTCTTGTTGTCTTTCGGTCGTTAACAGGCAATACAACCCATTGATTGTATTTGGCTTTAAACCCGGCGTGTTGTTGGTGGCGCAATTAAAAAAACAAATTAATTGACTTACCGTTAAAGAGGCTAATAGTTTCTTTTTTTCAGCTTGAGATAAAAAATGTGATAACCGATAAAGTGCTAAAGGACTTGATACGACTTGGTAAGGGCTTTCTTTCGCGCAGAATAATAATTGACATATATGTTCTGCAGATTCTTTATCGAGTCTGTGTTTCGCCAGTAAACTTGTGACCCATTCCCTTTTTTCAACGATTGAAGATTGTTGAAAGACCTTTTGAATGAGAGATAAACATGCAGGAGAAAATTCTATTAGGTATAAGTCATGATGCGCTTTGTCTTTTATAACTCGCGAAATATAACGATTGAGAACTGCCGTTTTTGTTATTAGCGAAATCGTATTTGCCGTGGCTGAATTCAGTGAAAAAATTAATTTCTCTTCAGGTATCAGCTTTAAAATCGAAAGAATTTTATTATTTGTAGTTCGGTGAGTTTTGGGTTGTAAGGCAAGCCTATCAAGAAGTGCACCATGACAACTAACACCAAGTTTTGGAATGATATTTTGTTGATGAGGTTCGCTTAACTCAAGAACAAAATCAACCATTGTTGCAGTGTTTAAGCTTTTACATAACTGGACAACCAAGCAACGTCTATCAATATTAAGTTCACTAATGTCAGTGTTTGTATAAGCTGAGACTAAGTCGTCGACAGTTAGCACGCCTGTGACATCTTCGAGTGAATAACCTCGACAATGATTGACAAAAAATAGTGCTTGGTTGAGTGAAAGGTACTGCTTAATATTCACCATTACTTGGTCGAGTATACCAGCCTTATTTTCAGACCGTTGAAGTAAAGCGATTAAACTGTGGGTTGCTGCTTGTAGGTAGGTAATTTTTAATTGACTATTTTGTGTGGCACAAGAGAATCTGAAAAGAGTTGATACTGGGAATTGTGTAAAAAAACTTCTTAGGTTGCACTCATTGGTAAGAGCGATATTTTTTACGTCAATAATTGAGAGTTGTTCGCAGGAATGTTGGAACGCATTCAGGAGCTCTTCACATCCTTGTATGGCCTCAATAAATTCAGCTAGATTGTACTGACAATCACGGCATCGTCTACGTTCAGAAAATATTAATAGGATTTCTTTGCATAACTCCTTTTGACGCTCAAAAGGAATAGAGCGCAATAACATATTAACGGAGTTTAAAGGCATGTTTGATAGATAACTAGCCGCAAGTTTTACAGGGCAGTCCGGTGATGACACAAGATACTCAAACATTCGGCATGACATATTTTTAGGGTTTAAAGGCGTTGATAAGCGAAATTCGCCTTCTTCTGTTATTGAGTTGAAAAAACTCAATAAGTATTTAGTTTCTACTTGATGCTCTACGACTATGCTGTTTTCTGAGCAATGCAAAGAAACATGATATGTCTGTCCTCCCGTTTGAAACTCGCAACTCAAATCAACTGATTTATCACATTCGACCTTCGCTAAGTCGTCTCGAAAATTACACAATGCGTGTCTAGCATTAAATGGAAGGAGAGGAAATTTGCAGTCAGCAGCCATAAGATACTAATATATAAGAATTTTTACTATTTTAACCTAAGACTCTTTTTGGTGAAGTTAATAATCATTCATGCTGATTTAACGGGTTCATTTCTATCCTTGATTAAGCTCTATGTTATCGGTTTAGATTGAGAGCATGGGTTTAAACGTTCTAAATTTGCACTTTTCTATCAACTTGATACATTGATAAAACCATACACTTTATCGAGACTCGTAGAATGGATACTCAAGTGATAGAGAAGTGCCGTGCTGTTTACCTTACCGCTGAAGACCTGAGAATTGCCGCCTCTATTTTATATAACGCCTATTATGACGACCCTTTCTTTATTGAAGCCTTAGGCAAAGACAATGAAGTAAGTTATCAAGAAAAATTGCGTGCAGCGATTCGAGAGGAACTCCACACCTTATGGAAACAAGAACAAGCTTTAATTGGGTTCTTTGACGGCGAGCGTATGTTAGGTGTTGCTTGCGTTATGACTCAAGATGTTCCTTTAGGTGAGGATAGAGTTTGGGATTGGAAATTAAAAATGGTGTTAAGTGCTGGTTGGGGCTCGACTCAAGCCATCATGCAAAAAGAGTCTCATATGCTTCAACTCCTACCAAGTAGACGTTGTGGAATACTCCAATTTATCGCTGTTTCACCAAATGAACAAAACAAAGGATTTGGTCGCACTTTAGTTAATGCCGTTCTAAGTTGGTGTGATGAGCAGCCAGGCGTTGATGGTATAGGTGTGTTTGTTACGAAAGAAGCACATTATGAGCTCTTCATTAATACGGGGTTTGAGCAATTATCTTCAATTAACATCAATAATGTTGAAGGTGATCTGTTATTTCATAGGCCTTAACTGGTTATAAATTAGGTTGTATATCATTCAGAGCCTAAATTTTTAATAGGCTCTCGAACCTCGATGAATGTTTTTAATATCAAAAGTCTGATCGCCTTGTGAGATATGTCTTACATTGTCGTGAGATTACCTAGAGACTTACTTGAGTGGTATTTCTTATCTAAAATATTGCATCAATAAAAACTCTATATATTTCATGGTGATAGAATTAAAGCTCTAATTTAACATACAAACAACACACATTTGAAATTGTTACTAATGAGTTTTCACTCTGTTTTTGAGGGTTAAATTTCATAGAATAGCTCCAACAAAGAAAAGGACTTCTTACTAAAGTAAGCAAAGGATTTGGGAGCAAGGATTGCTTCAAAGCAATGGAATGCTTTACTTATAGATTAAAAATTTATGTTTTGATTGAGCAGAGTTTAAGTTTTAGTTCTATAGTTTAATTGAGGTTGCACTGATACGGAAGTTGTATCAAGGATGTAAATGGAATAGTTGGCATGGAAGCAGTTAATAAGGATAGTTAACAGCATGGATGACAACAAGGAATTTCAGTTACACGGACAGTTGATTACAGTGAAGTATTGATTGTAAATCACGGATAGACTTTCTCAAGGATGAATCTGGACACGCTCAGGATAGAGCATGCTTGGTCAAAGGAAAACCAAGGAAAAGGATTGTACGAAAGTACAAGGATTCAAGGAAGGGTCATGGATGTGGTAACGCATGGATGCAACTTATACGCATGGATGGTGCAGGGAGCACAATAATAGCGGGATAGCTTAACAGAGAACAAAGGGGCGTAATCGCAAGATTACGCCCCTTCTTTTTGTGTTTTCTACCTTCGCAAACTACAACTACCGATCTTCCCTCGGTTTGTTGGAGCTTGTTGCCATTCAGGTTCAGGGAATACTGGCCAATCAACAGATAAAACTCTGTTATGAAGCATGATGAAGTTGGCTTGGTGTTGATCAATTCCATCAGTGCTGAATTCTAAGATAAAGTTTGCTTTCCAACATAAGCCTGTATTGCCGCCAAATGAAGGGCGAGCAGATGACATAGCAACTGTTAACATCTGAACATTTTGCTTTGCTGCTTCTCTTTCAGCAAATAAACGACTGTTTTCAGCCATTTGTCGAAGTTGCCAAAAAAAAGCGGCAATCAAAAAAATGGCCAAAATCAACAGTAAATCTATCATTGTTATTTAATCCTTTAACGGAAGGTAGTTCTTGAACTACCAATCCAGTTTAAATTTTTATTAGTGACTTGTTGCTTTAAACAATCCACCAATAGCTTTTGATAATGTTTCACTTCGCTGTGGATTTCTTAGTTCACCCAGCATAGCATTTCGTAACTGCGGTATCGCTACTAAATCTGTAAAAACTTGGTTGAAAAACGTTTGTGATTGCAGTGCTAGTGCTTCTAAATAAGCCAAACGTATTTGCTCATTAGACAATACCGACCAATTTCTTGCTGCAATCGTTACCAAAATTGAATCAAGGCTGAGCTTTCGTTGTTTTATCAAATGCATTACTGCTTTTTGAGAGTAATCTTTATGGCTTGCTAAAGCTCTTAATAAAGGTAGAGTTAAATCTTCAAATGAGTTAACAAAAGCATCATAAATGAGCTTTGCTATATCATCAGAAATATCCATGTGCTCAAGGCATTGACACAAGGCTCCTTGTACTTCAATAGCACTATTTTCCAATCCATTTAAAATGTGTTGTTCATGATCCAGTTGTTTCGCTCTCACACACACATCAGCTATACCTTGTAGACCAATATACTCCCAATTTTCTTTCGGCATTTGACCAGATAAATATTGAATGGCTGATTCATATTGAGATGAAGCGGGTAAACCTAACTGCTTTCTTACAAGGGCATTGAATACGGCGAGCTTTTCTTGGCTTGGTTTAAAGCTAAATGGGTTATTCGCTAACGCTTGCTGCTGTTGTTCAGTTAGTGGTTGTGTTGGATCGCGTCCAAGCGCTTCTAAAATCATTTGGATGAATTGAGAGCGAGCGGCTGGAACAAACAAACCTCGTTCGTCTAACGCTAGCTTAATAAACCAAATATAAGGTTGTTTGTTTTCATTCCAAAAGACTACTGCAAATTGCGCATGACCTTGAATTGGATATGGATAAGGCGCTTTAAGAGACTCAATTTGATGAAACGCCATTATGTCGATATGTTGGACGCGTCGACCTAAATCATAGATTTGAAATTGAGTTTGAGCAGTAGTTAAAAATTGGCTTAGGGTGGTGATTTCTGTCATTTTGGATACTCAAAAAACGAGTGGATTTATCTTTGACTGGATAAACCTGTAATTCGTATGTTGTTTCTTACTTAGAATATGGTTTCTTTTAATGTGAAAACAATAGCTATAGCTGTGTTTACCTGTTTTCTACACATTAACGTTTAGCTGCGGCATATTGAAGTATTTTGAATTTAAGTGCAAATAATCTTTAAATTACAGTGAGGTGTAGTTATACCTTGGCCTGTGTAGAGCTTTAGTTTGGTATATTGTATTATTTTTGCTTGCCTAGTTTTAAGTTTTAGTAACTTTAAAGTAATACTGTGGGGCCTTGAGGTGGGCTTATATTAATTAATATTGTGTCGTCCCCTTGGTTTTTCCAATAATCAGGATTGCACGTGAACTCAGGGCGACTGAAATTGACTCCAGCCTTTTCTGTGACAATTTTATATTTACCTGATGGAACATTTATAAAGAGAACACCGCCATCTTCAGTGGTCTCTGTGAGGCCGGGAATTGGCAGGGTTTTGCCATCTAGTATTCCAAAATAAAAAATCTTATCATTGCTCTTTTGGTGAATCGAAGAGTCAAGATTTACAAGATATGCTGTAGCATTGGGCTCACCTTGTGGATCATCGTCTAGAGTCTTGTTGTAAGCTGTTATCGTCGTTAATACCTGGCAGTAGCCAGCTTTTATTTTTGTCTTAGCATCTAATTCGACGGCATGCTTAAATAGCCACCACAAGTAAGTATTAATGGGTTGCCATGAAATAAGATTGTGATCGCCAGTATATCCCTTATCTGTTATGTGAAATGTTCCCGACTGACTTGTTTTATAGCCTTTGTGGGTAAATAAAATACTTAAGTCATCACCCGTTTGATAATCGAAATGGTAAAGACGTCCATCATATTGGCTGTTAATTGGGGTTTGTGTATTGAGATCGTATATTTGAACTTGGCTTAGAGGGTGATAGCTACCCGCTGGCTCAGCATAGATGTCTATCGGAGCTGCATCAGTGTATGAGATACAGTTGCAAATTAGGCCTAATGCGCAGATTGATTTGACTGTTTTCATATTTTCATTCGACAGTAAAACCGAGGATTCATCCTAACAAGCATTCAGTTTACTCACCACATATAGTGAAGAAAAATTAATTCATATCCTGCCATGGGCGGTTACATTCAGCGTTATATTCACAGTTGTTTTATTTGGCGAGCATGCAAGCTTTTTGCTTCTTTGAGGTACAGAATGAGGTTTGGAGAAAGTTCATTGCTTTCATTAGCCAAAACCCATTCCAATTGCGCTTTTAATACAATTTCTTTATTTTGTTCACTTGTTTCTTTAGATAGAATAGGGGCAATACGGAGAGATTGTGCTAATTGATGAATGAACGCACCTTCAAGAATAGCAGCTTTCATTCCTTCATTGCGTAAAATGTCCTTCCTCAAACGATAGGCTTTTTTATAGTCCTGTTTTATAAGCTTGTGGAGTTCAAATAAACAAAGAGCTTCTTCAGGCGAAATTGATTGAGTTCTCCTTGAAGCAGAAGCTAATAAGCTGTCAACCTGAGCTATATTCCAATTTTTTTGTTTGATTGCTTTGGTTTTAGTTAAACGGCTTAAAGTGCTTTGATCAAGTGTATAGTTAACTTCTTTTGCCCACTTTATAAAATCTCTTTGCTCTTGGGTAAGATATCTATGCCTATTTTTAGGATTATTTTCATCCACTTTTTCAACTAGTTCTCCTTGGGGATATAAAGTGCCATTCATGAAAATGGGAGTTGTAGGTTGATACTCCGTTGTGGTTACTGGAGAGAGTTGTTCTCCTAACGATAAAATTTTTGAGACTGCAGGTGGTGTGCTTGCCGATGAAATTGCATAGAATGAGTTCAGTTGGGCTTCAAATTGTCGTGCACCTTCCGACCTTGCAACGACAATAGGTGATGATTCACTTGCAAAGATTGATTTAAAAAAGAACACTAATTTGTCAAGCAAAGACCTCTCATCAACAACATGAAAACATTCACCTCTTACTCTTTTTACATCAAATGATTTAATACGGTGAGGTCCTGTTTTTGAAGGGTTTATAAAGTAGCACGTGTCTTCATAGCTTCCTGTTGATTTAATTTGACTGTTACTTTTTTCCATTAGAATTTTTGCTGTGGCTTTAAAAGCTGTGTCTAGATCTGGAAATGGTTTTTGAGATGGTGGGACTGACATTTGAAATTCACAAATTGGCATTCATCATGTCTTAATTATAGTTATTTTTGAATTTTTCAGAACCTTATTGGAAATAGTTAATGTTTAACATTCCGTTTTTTAATATATCCGGATTTAATGCCTCGTCCCTAGAGTGATTTAATTTTGCCTATATTTTTTGTCATCTCTGCGTAGGTAAGTCTAGGGCAAACACATGCATCAGACTTGCCTAGGGGGTGTTCCCAATTAAAGACTTTTTGATTTGTTACAGCCTAAAATTTGCAAAATCAAGGCACGAAGAATGAAGTTTAGCGGGCTAAACGAAAGATGAGTAACGCAGAGTTTGCAAATTTTAGGCGTAACCCGAAGGGCTGCGTTTCTTTTGTGTTTAAACTGCGTTGTCAAATGTTTATGTAGAGTAACTACACTGCACATTTTCCGCCTTGTTTAACCACAAAATTAACTGCAGCAAATCAAAAATCTAATTGGGAACGCCCCCTAGGCAGGAGTGGCAGATATGCTAAATGAGATATGTTACCGCTTTTAATTAAGTAGCAGCTTTCATTTTTGCAACAAACTTACTGAGCTCGGTGAGCATGACATCTGGCTTTGTTACATTTGTTTCGATAATTTTTACCACTGCAGAGCCAGAAATTGCCCCTGCAGCACCAGATGCTATCGCCTGACTGACTTGCTCAGGTTTGGATATGCCAAAGCCTAAAATAGCTGGTGATGCATTATGTCGCTTAAGGCTAGATAAAATGTGCTCGATTGGCATTCCAGCTTGAGTTTCAGTGCCTGTTACTCCAGCGCGTGAAAGTAGATATGTGTAGCCTTCACCAATTTCACTAATGTGCTTAAGCAGTTCTTCATCTGCATTCGGTGGAGCGATAAATATGGGGGCAATGTCATGTGCTTTGGCAATTTGCTTAAACTCGGTGGATTCTTCAACAGGTACATCAGCGATTAACACTGAATCAACGCCTGCTTGTTGGCAATCGGTATAAAAATTATCTATTCCGTTGCTATAAACCAAATTTGCGTAGGTTAGTAGCCCCATAGGTATGTTTGGAAACTCTGATCTAATTTGAGCTAATAATTCAAAACAATCTTTGGGTGTAACCTCTGCATTTAAGGCTCGAAGATTAGCGCCTTGTATTACAGGTCCATCAGCAAGAGGATCAGAAAATGGCAGTCCTAACTCTAAGGCATCTGCTCCAGCTTCTATCAAGGTTTTGATCACCTTGTATGATTGGTTTAAATCAGGATCACCAATAGTAACAAAAGGAATGAACGCACCCTGTTGTTTAACTTGTAAATCCTCGAAAGCTTTTTGATATCGAGTTTGGCTCATGGTTTATTCCTCAAGGATTGACGTTTGATTTTCAAGAAGTTTGGATACGGTAAAAATATCTTTATCACCACGACCAGATAAATTCACAACAAGGAGAGTTTCTTCTGTTGCTTGCTGCGCCATCTTATAGGCATAAGCTAAAGCATGTGATGATTCTAGCGCAGGAATAATACCTTCAGATTTGGCTAATAATTGAAATGCGTCTAGTGCTTCGTCATCAGTAGCAGAAACATAAGTTCCACGACCTGAAGCATGAAGCTCTGCATGTTGAGGACCTACAGAGGGAAAATCTAGACCCGCAGAGACAGAATAAGACTCTTCTATTTGACCATGCTCATCTTGCATCAGGGGTGATTTCATACCAAAGAAAATCCCTGTCCTTCCTTGGGTTAATGGTGCGCCATGCATAGGGGTATCAATACCTTTCCCCGCAGGCTCTACACCAATTAAAGCTACGTCTTTTTCTTTTATGAAGTCAGCGAACAATCCAATAGCATTAGACCCACCACCCACACAGGCGATGACGGCATCAGGTAATTTACCTTCTTTTTCTAAAATTTGTTGCTTGGTTTCTTCGCCGATCATTTTTTGAAATTCTCGAACGATCGTCGGATATGGATGAGGGCCAGCAGCGGTACCGAGTAAGTAGTGGGCTTTATCGTAATTGCCAGTCCAGTCACGCATGGCTTCGTTACAAGCATCTTTTAAAGTTGCAGCACCAGACGTCACTGGTATTACTTCAGCTCCCATTAATTTCATACGGAATACATTCGGAGATTGACGCTCTACATCTTTTGCGCCCATATACACTTTGCATTTCAAGCCAAGTAAAGCACAGGCTAAGGCTGTTGCTACGCCATGTTGCCCCGCACCAGTCTCGGCAATAATTTCATTTTTTCCCATACGTTTAGCTAACAAAGCCTGACCAAGAACCTGATTGGTCTTATGAGCACCACCATGAAGTAAATCTTCTCTTTTTAAGTAAATTTTCACTTTGGGGTTAGGGCTAAAATTTCGAGTTAAAGTGAGCGCAGTAGGGCGGCCTGCATAATCTTTTAGTAATCCCAGAAACTCTTGTTGAAATTCAGGATCTGATTGTGCATCAATAAAAGCTTGTTCAAGCTGTTGTAGTGCTGGCATTAAGGTTTGTGGAACAAATGCGCCACCAAACTCACCGAAATAAGAATCCAATTTAAATGTTGTCATGGTGATTCAGGCCTTAGTAATTTCTTAATGTAGTAAATACGTGTTGGATTTTATGGGCATCTTTTATACCGGCAGATACTTCAACACCAGAGTTGAAGTCTAATCCGTAAAATCCTTGATTCATGGCTTCAGCAGTATTTTCGGGAGTCAATCCACCTGCTAACCAAGCGTCAGCTTTATCTTGTATGGCAAGGTTCCAGTTAAATGTGTTTCCAGTACCACCAAATTGTTCTTTATTTTTGGTATCCAAGAGTAATCGATCTGCATTATCAGCTATGTAGTGAAGTTGATCATTTTCATCTATTGCTACGGCTTTGGTTACTTGGGTCGATAGATCCGCAATAGCCAGTCTTGCTTTGAGCTGCTGAATAAATTCGGATGTCTCCTTTCCATGAAGTTGAATCGAGTGTAAACCTAAACGTTGACTAAGAGAGACTATTTCATTAATGCTTTGGTCAACAAACACACCCACAAATTTCAGACTTCTTTGAGCATGACGATGATGCTCGGCAATAGCCGCAGCGGTTTCAGGTGAAATATACCGAGGGGATTTAGGAGTAAAAATAAACCCGATATGAGTCGCTCCAGCATTGGCTGCAGCAGAGCTGTCTTCTATACGAGTAATACCGCAAACTTTGTTGTTGCCGTATACCAATTGGCGACAAGCAAGGTCTAAATCAGCCTCAGCCATTAATGAGCTTCCTACTAAAAAGCCATTAACCAATGGGGAAAGTTGTTTCACTTGCTGGTGAGTATAAATGCCTGACTCGCTAATAATTACTCTGTCTTTGCTGATCTTCGGTGCAAGTTTGGTGGTGGTTTCTAAATTGGTGGATAGGTCTCGCAAGTTACGATTGTTGATACCTATGATTGCAGAGCCTAAATCCAGAGCACGTTGCAGTTCTTCCTCAGTAGAAACTTCGGTCAAGATATCTAATTTGTATTGTTCTGCGACATTGGATAGACGTTTGTATTCCTCATTACTTAATACCGACAGCATTAATAAAATAGCATCAGCACCATGATGTGCCGCTAATTTGATTTGGTATGGATCAACAATAAAGTCTTTACACAAGATTGGTTGATTCACTAGGTTACGAACAATGGCTAGATTTTCAAAACTGCCTTGAAAAAACTGCTCGTCAGTTAATACTGAAAGGGCACTGGCGTAGCGTCGGTAGATGCTGCAAATTTCGCCTAGATGAAAATCATCACGGATCAAACCTTTTGATGGGCTGGCTTTTTTGCACTCTAAAATGAAGCTTGTTGGCTCTTGCTTGAGTGCATCAAACAAGCTTCTTAAAGAGATTTCGGGTTGCAACTTAGATTCGGGATAACGCTTTTTAAGTTGCTCAATATGCTCAGCTTTTGTGGCAACAATTTTTTGTAAAATAGTGGACATGCTTACTTCTCCGAACTTTCGATAAGCTGAGTGAGTTTTGTAAAACCAGCATCAGTATTTAATATTTCTAAGGCTTGTTGTACGCCTATTTGAATGTTATCGGCTAACCCGCTTAGATAAATGGCGCAGCCAGCGTTTGCCGCAACGGCAGATTTGTGCGCTTCACTTCCATTACCTGATAAAATTTTACGGCTAATGCTGGCGTTTTGTTCAGGCGTTCCACCTATCAATGCTTCAATCGGGTAGGTAGGCAACCCTAACGACTCCGGTGTGAGTTGATATTCAGTCAATTCACCGTGACTAACTTCTGATACTTGAGTTGTGCCATGAATCGCAACTTCATCTAAACCGCTTCCGTGAACAACCATGGCTCGTTTTACATCTAGTGCGAGCAATACTTTAGCGATGGGTTGAACTAACTTTGCATCATAAACGCCAAGCAAAATAGCATCGGGTCTTGCTGGGTTTACTAAAGGACCTAGTAGGTTAAATATGGTTCGGGTTTTTAACCCTTGTCTTACCGTAGCTGCGTGTTTAAACCCACTATGATACGTTGGAGCATATAAAAAGCTGATCCCTGTCATGGATAATAACTGGCTCGCAGTTTCAGGAGATACGGTAACATCGACCCCTAATTGGGTTAATACATCAGATGAGCCTGATTTACTTGAAACTCCTTTGTTTCCATGTTTGGCAACCTTTGCTCCTGCCGCGGCCACAACAAATGCTGCAGTAGTGGAAATATTAATAGTATTAAAACCATCGCCACCCGTACCAACGATATCAACAATGTTGCAAGCTTTGTTTCGCTCAAAAGGGGTTGCATGTGCAATAGATGCATCAACAGCACCACAAATTTCGTCAATGGTTTCCCCACGAATTTTGATGGCCGTCAATAAGCCTGCTAATTGAATATCACCAATTTGATTGGTAATGATGGCCTCAAAAACGTATTTCATCTCCTCACGGCTAAGAGCTTGTCCCTTAAACACTTTCTGTATTAATGCTTGGCTATTATTCATTTTACTCTCCTGAAAAAGTGATCAAGTAATTAAGGGATTGAGTTAATAATTCACTACCACGAGTGGTTAAAATTGACTCTGGATGAAACTGAAAACCAATGACTGGGAGTTGTTTATGAACAATTGCCATCGGCAAGCTTTCGGTATAAGCGATGACCTCTAGGCAACTAGGAACTTGAATCGCAACCAAACTGTGATAACGAGCAACAGGTAGCGGGGAGGGCAATTTATCAAATACTCTATGCATGGTGTGATGGATTGGACTGGCTTTACCGTGAACCGCTTTCGGAGCTTTATCCACTTTACCACCATAATGTTCGACTAAGGCTTGATGTCCCAAACAAATTCCTAGAATGGGTAATTGTCCAGAAACCATATCGATTAATGTCATCATACTGCCAGCATTTTTAGGTGTTCCTGGGCCAGGTGAAAGTACTAGAATGGCATCATTATCTGAAAGTATTTTCTTAGCAAGGTACTCAGCAGGTAAATCATTTCTATAAATATAAACTTGATGTCCCAAGCATCGGAATTGATCGACCAAGTTGTAGGTGAACGAGTCAAAGTTATCTAATAAGTAAATGTTCATAGTCCACCTCCAAGTTGGATAGCTGAAATTACGGCTTGAGCTTTTTGTCGCGTTTCGTCGGCTTCAGCTTGAGGGTCTGAGTCAAACACAACTCCAGCACCAGCTTGGATGTGAGCCATATCATCTTTAACATAGGCAGAACGGATCACAATGCAGGTATCCATATCGCCATGAGAGTTTATGTAGCCAACGGCTCCTCCATAACTGCCACGGCGTTGTTTTTCAACTTCTCTAATTAATTGTGTTGCCTTAATTTTGGGCGCGCCTGTTAACGTGCCCATATTCATACAGGCTTGGTAGGCATGAAGAGCATCAAGTTGAGGCTGAAGTTGCCCAGTAACACGGCTAACAAGGTGCATCACATGCGAGTATCGGTCAACTTTAAGTAGTTCAGGCACTTTACGAGTTCCAGCTTGGCTGATTCGTGCAATATCATTGCGCCCTAGATCTACTAGCATCAAATGTTCAGCTAGCTCTTTTTTGTCTAATCTAAGCTCGAGCTCAATACGGCAATCTAAATCAGAATCAATGTTGCCAAGTTCATCTTTGCCACGTTTTCTTGTGCCAGCAATAGGATAAATTTCAACTTGATTGGTATCTTTTTCATATTTGAGCGCACTTTCAGGTGAAGCGCCAAATAAAGTGAAATCCTCCCCGCGAAAATAAAACATATATGGGCTTGGGTTGGTTTGTTTTAAAGAACAATAAGCACCAAGTGGGTTTGGACACGGCAAGCTAAAACTGCGAGACGGTACAATTTGAAAGATGTCTCCTTCAACAATATGCTGTTTAAGCTCAATAACATGCTGTTTAAATGTGTCATCGCAGATGTTTACTTTGATATCGGCATTAACATTTTTTTTGGAGATTGACTCTGGTTTTTCATTTGAAAGTTGAATTATTTCCAGAGTTCTATCAGCTAACTTTTTGGTATTAGCTTCGGAAAAATTAAATGAATAGGTGGTCAAGTAGGCCTGTTTTTGAGTGTGATCTAAAGTGATTAATTGCTCTGCAAGATAAAAAACATAATCAGGAGTTTGGTTATCACCTTGCTCTACTTCTGGTAAGGACTCGGTGCAAGCAATCAAATCAAAAGAGAACACTCCACCAAGAAATATCGGTTCTTGCGAGGAAGCAGGATTGTCAAAGCTTAAAATAGCACGAAGTCCATCTAATGGAGACTGAGAAAGTAATTTTTGATCTTCATCTAAAATTTCATCAGTTGCTTCGATAGTAATGGTTAAACGCTTATTTGTTATTTGATGATTTAGTCCTGAAAATTTGGACGCTAAGAATGGTAACAAGCTTTGAGTATTTTCTGTAAGAGCGTCAAAGGTTAATGATTGCTGTTCACAACGTATCATCATTGCAGCGTCAGTCATTATTAGGCTTTTTAAGTGAGCTTTGCTATCAATTTCAGCAGATTCTAAAAGCATTGAGTGGCTTCGATTTTTAGTAACTAACTGATACAAGCTTAAGGGATCAGTTTGATAACTAATCTTATTATTCACGACTGAAAACTGAGTCTCACTTTTCATTTGTTGCACCTATTTATAAAATTTAAATAACAAAAAAGCCCGCTATGAGCGGGCTTTTTTGTTGAATTCTGTTAGCTTTATTTTGCTTGCACAGCTTCACACCACCCGCGTTTGAGGGAGTGCCACCACCAGTTGATGATTTGAATAGCTGCGTTTAAGTTCATGAATAAAATACTAAAATAAAGTTAAAATGTATTTATAGGAAACACTAGCTAGTACTAAGTGTCAACCTTTTTTATACTTTTTGAATTTTTAAAGTTGCTGTTTTTCAGTTAATGATTTGATATGTATGGTTTTTTAGATATTTTTAAATAGTTTATTTGTCATACTTTTTTCTTAAAATACCATCAAAGTATTGGGTGTCATTGGGCCGTTCTTCAAAATTATCTTCAAAATCATCTCGGCAATTCGGATTGCAAAAGCCAACAATATAACCACGATATTCAGTTAGCGAATCTTCTTTTACTGCCTTGCCAGAGCGTGGGCAAAAGTTATTGATTGTTTTTGATGCCATATTAATCAAGTCCTATATGTTTTACATTTGAAAAGATATAGCCTTAATCCATTTGAAGATACTAAGATTGGTACTTCGAATCTTATACAGATAATTCATTGGAGGCCAGAGCATGGATGTTTAGCTCTAATGTCTCGTTTACGATGTTAGATTAGAGTGTTTAATATCTATGCAATTGATAATTTTGTCAACTTAACACTTGGGAAAGCGTATAAGATCTTTTTTAGCCTTTCAAAGTGAAAGTCTCAAATTATCATCCACTTTGAATTGATAGTGTTTTTGGGTAAGAGGGCAGATAAATTCTAATGAGACTGCTTGAAGCTGCAAATCTCTTGCTTCATCTCCACTAATACCGTGCAATCTATCTCCCACAATAGGGTAGCCGAAGCTGCTTAAGTGCTTGCGGATTTGATGTTTCCTACCTGTAAGCAATTTTATACCCACTAAAGAATATTGGTGGTTCATTGTCACAAATGAAAACAGGCTGGAGGAGGGTTTACCATCTACAGGCTGATCTACCAAATAGTCATCAGGGATTTCAGAAAAATCACCATGAACAATGGCTTGATAACGTTTATCTACTTTTCTAGATTGGAACATCTCAGAAAATAAACGCGCCGCATTCTTTGTATGGCAAAGTAAAATTAATCCAGAGGTTGCTCTATCGAGCCTATGAACTAAAAATACCGAGCGTTCATTTTCACAGGTTATTTTATGGAAGTTAATCTCAACCCATCGGTTTATACTAAGGTGATCAGCCCAGTGACTACCTTGGCAGTTAAGCCCATATGGTTTAAACCATACACTGAAAACATCGCCATCAAATATCAAAGAAGGAGCTGGTGGGGATTGCTCTAGTAGTTGAAGGTTGTAATTTAATTCTAATTTATCGCCGGGTAATAATGGTTTGCTAGCTCTTCTTAGACGTTGCTTATTTTTTCCCCTTGATAGCCACACAGCGCCTTTTTGCATAGCATCTTTTATTTGTGCTTGAGAGAGCTTAGAAGAGGAAGCCAAGATTTGACTTGGTTTGCATTGGTAATTGCTACTGTCGATTTGCAGAGCAAGTTCAAGTATATCCATTATTGCAACAAGTAAGAGAGCGGGCGCTTATTATATACTTATTGAGGCTATTTTTTTCAAAATATTAGGGCGTGTTGATCTTTCGTGATTGTTTTTGCAGCGATAAATTGGTTATCTTATGCAAGGCAGAATTTGTGCGGTGTAGTTACTCTACATAAACAAACGATAACGCAGCAGAAGTGACCAATTTACGCTGTCTTCGATGATTTTGAGCACTTCCTGTTCGGTGTTGTGACCAGCTTACTTAGATGACTAAGCGTCGCTGCTCACGCCTTGAACAGAAAAGTGCTCAAATAGCACAAAATTTAATTCTGAAGGATCAACACGCCCTAGTTTATCCAAAAAGGTATTTGACGCTTGGACCACTTAGCAAATGCCATCTTTTCTCCAATATAAAAGTTTCTGTATGCTGCAACAGGATCGTTAGCCACTTTGTATTGGTCTGGCATCGCTTGAGGAAACGGCGTTAAGCCTTTGCAATCAAACTTATATTCTTCGATTTTTGTTAATACAGAAATTGATTTGTGATCATCTAGTTTGTCGAATCGAAATTTATACTCACTGTTAAGCTCAAGAGCTAATTTATTAAGCCATTCAAAATTATCGTAAGATTCTTCTACCCATAATACACAGGGATGTTTGATATGAGTTGATTTATAAGGAGTATCAAACCCCTTTTTATTTAGAGCGGTACAAAGTAACTGAACGCTCTCAAGGATCATTTTTATTACATGCTGATCGCAATGATATTCAGCACATTTTTTTATATCTGTATCAAGGACAAAAATATTCATATTGCTAGCTTACTTAATGAATAACTTGAAAATTAGTATAATGCTGAAAAATTTTAACTGAGATAAAAAATGTGAATATTTTTATAAGGAGCTTAGAATATAATGACGAAGACTAACGAGTGACCTGCTGGAGTGCTTGTTATGTTGCTGGCTCCCCATCGAATGCTTCGGTTGCTTCTTTCTTGATATTCTTGAATTCTTCAGCGGTTATTTTTCCTGATTCTAGCTCAGACATTGCATTTGAAATTTTTGCACGGTAATCCATCTCCAACATTCCTAAAATATGTCCATATTTTTCTTTGGTTATTCTTCCAATATTTAATTCTTTTAGTGCTAAGGCTTCACTCCATTGCAACCCAGAGGGAGCTTCAGGTATTGTAAAATCTATCGAAGAAAGAGCTGTATCCTTTAACAAGTATCCTTGTTTTATTGCTCTTTGTGCACATTTATAGTTATAGTAATCAACCATATGAGATGCTGCTCGCCACTCAATAAACGCATGGCGGCATGTTTTCGTTAAACTAGGTGTTTTAGCATGCTTCAGCTCTACTGTTTTCATCGAGCAAGACGTTAGACTAGTAATGATCGATACGTAAAATATATTTTTAATTGTCTTCATTTTTATACGCATACCTTTACAACATAACGCCAAAATCAGGAGCGCCGTAGGCGTCACCTGGAATTTCTTGTTAGGAGCCGGGGTTTGATTTATCTGGTGTGTCATTACAAATTGCACAACTACGACCTTTTTTAGAATGGTAGAGTCTTGTGCAGATAAAAACACTTGTTGCTATAAATGACCAAATTGCTGCTGACAAAATAGCTTTGTTGGTTTCATAGTCTTTGAAATAATAAATTACGGCTAACAACAAAAAGACAACTGTAAATACGGTAGTTGCTCGAACAAGCCAAAATTTGAATCCCATGATGAAATTTCCCTTTTCAATTTAGGCACCTAACGCCGCATTAAGCGGAAAATGGTTGTTGGCTATAATTTTGGAGCGCAGCGGAAAAAGCCAACAAGTATTTTTCCGGCTTGAATGCCTTGTTATGCGAAGTTACTTTAAACCTAGTAGGTTTGGGCACGCAATACCCTTGAATATTTTTTACTGCCACGACCAATTGCAAGTGACTATTTGAGCCATTTTTTGTAAGCAAACAAGCTAATGGC
>NZ_JBWQOG010000008.1:0-192239 GCF_056591735.1 Parashewanella sp. 2210YD4-3
GCCAAATTTATCTAGTTGTGATTGCAACTTTTGATATTTGCGATGCTCATGTACTAGCGTACACTGCGCTTCTCAATTCAAAACTTCCTTCCACAACCGATAAATCTACGAAAGTAGATGAGAGTTTGGAGCGGTAGTTCAGTTGGTTAGAATACCGGCCTGTCACGCCGGGGGTCGCGGGTTCGAGTCCCGTCCGCTCCGCCAACACAACGAAGCCTCGTCAGAAATGACGGGGCTTTTTTGTGTTTGAAAGAAAAGCATGGAGCGGTAGTTCAGTTGGTTAGACTCTTTATTCGAGCAAGCGGCCTGTCACGTAGGGGGGCGCGGGTTCGTCTCTTTACAAAGGGCTAGTCCGCTCCGCCAACACAACGAAGCCTCGTCAGAAATGACGGGGCTTTTTTGTGCTTGTAAGAAAAACATTGGAGCGATAGTTCAGTTGATTAGACTCTTTATTAGAGCAAGCGGCCTGTCACGCCGGGGGTCGCGGGTTCGTCTCTTCAAAAGAGCAAGTCCGCTCCGCCAACACAACGAAGCCTCGTCAGAAATGACGGGGCTTTTTTGTGTTTGAAAGAAAAGCATGGAGCGGTAGTTCAGTTGGTTAGACTCTTTATTAGAGCAAGCGGCCTGTCACGCCGGAGCTCGCGGGTTCGTCTCTTCAAAAGAGCAAGTCCGCTCTGCCAACACAACGAAGCCTCGTCAGAAATGACGGGCTTTTTTGTGCTTATAAGAAAAACTTTAGTAGCGATAAACCACGCATTAAAAATTATTTATTTGCGGCTTCTTGATTCTAGAAAGAAAATATATCAACTCTCATTTTTTTGTTGTAATCACATTGCTGGTAAAGTCTCACTGTCAATTACCACTTAATTCACCTGAAGTCATTAGTGGGTATTCATTACTCAAGGTTACATTGAGTAATGGATGGTGGGATTATTGCTATTTAGTAAGATTGAAGGATTGTGAACCAATTACTATTTCTCCAGCGCCAGATAATAATTGGTTCAAAAATATATTTGCTAAAAAACATTCAGAATGTTCAGAATTAGCAATACGCCAATATTTAGTCAATTTTTTTCCTTGTATTCGGGAAGATACTCAATGTTCAGCTAAACAAATTGGGTCTTACATATATTTAGAGGTGAAACAACAAAAACTCCAGGCTGAAATCAGTACAGAGCCGGTGCAGACTCCTACTGTTTTCCCACAATTTGAGCAGATGGGGTTAAAGGGTTGCTTTTTCCTTGATTTGAAAAAATATCCAACAAAATTTCAGTTAAGGAGATTCAAGCTTGCTCCTTCTGTAAGTATCAACTCGTTTGATGTACAACCTAAGCTATGCCAACAGAAATGGCACAGCATGGTTCAGAAAAATAAAATCAGTTTCTATCATGATAGAGCGATCAATCGAGTTTTTTCGTGTTGTCAAATCAGAGTAGATATTCCGGTCGATTCTTACTTCGAGTTAGTAAGTATTCTTACACCGCTTTTATTTTCAAAGCACACTCCATTTACAAAATGGGAGTTAGCTGAGCTTCCTAGGTTTTCAACTACACATTACATTAATTTTTTCATAATGCTTGATAAGAGAAGTTCAAAGATTAGTTGGTACACATTTAATAATATTGTCTGTTTTTTGTGTCAAATTATTGAGGTTCTACGAGCTAGAGGTATCAGACCGTCTTCGGCCATTCGTGGAATTCAAAATGAAAAATTACCATTTGTCGCGATGGTACCGAACGAGGAGGGGAGGAATGTAGCGTCTGAATTTTTAGATACGGTTATTTCTGCTATCAAACCTTTTAATGCATCAGGTTTTTTGTTTTTTAACCCAGCAAACATTCATTTTAGGTATTGCTTGTCTTCTCTTTCTTTGAATTATTGTGCCGATCACTTAAAGCGTTTGACTCCCTCACTATGTCGCGCTCAGGCTGATTTGAAGCAACAGAAAGCTGATATTGTGCCATTTATTCATTATCTTCCTCTAAAGAACTCTGGCGTTGTCTTCGATTATAATTTTATGCTCAAACAGCAGTCAGATAGAGAGTTCAATGGTTGGGTTATCTCAGGTACTCCTCATACTGGTAATTTTATTTATTGTAAAAACTTACGGATTGCCGATGAACCACGTGACGCTAGGTTAAGCATTGGCGATAAAATTAGAATTAGTGTTGCCCCCGAGGAACTGAACACTGCTATATCGCATCTCTCATCGCTGCTGTTTTCAAGTGAGATTGCTATCCGATCATGGAAGGTGAGTGTCATTGAAAAAGGGAAACCTGAGGATAGATTAAATCAATCAGGCCAAATGACTCTGTATATCAGTTTACGTGCTGCAAAAGAATCTTGGAAAACAGATTTTTCTATGCTTTGCACGTTTATTGTCGACATTGAACGAACACTTAAAGCTGGAAATTTTAAATCGGTTAAAGAACCTGTTACCGATGTGAGGCCTAAACATTGGGGGTGGGTATCATATCGTAATGATCGTTACTCCAGCCGTAACTCTGTAAATAATAGCTATTTATCAGATATGCCTTGTTTTCAAATCCTAGATGCTGGCACTAAGATAGTCATGGAAATGAAATCATAGAGGTTATGTATTTGCGGTATCTTTTAGTATCGCACTTCCAGTACAATGGTCGTATGGAAATACAAGACTCCCTGATTGATTTACATTGCCATTCAACAGCTTCTGACGGACAACTAACTCCGCCTGAACTCATTTCAAGAGCAGTTGCGAATCAAGTTAATATCATTGCGATTACAGACCATGATACTGTCGCTGGCTTGCCTGTGGCTCATGAATATATTGCTGCACATAATTTACCCATTAAATTAATAAATGGTGTGGAAATATCAGCTAATTGGGAGAACCATGACATTCATATTGTCGGGTTGAATATCGAACCAACATGTCTTGAACTCGATAATTTCTTAAATATACAGCGAGAATTGAGAAATGAGCGCGCTGCAGAAATAGGTCGTAGACTTGAAAAAGCCGGTGTCATTGGGGCTTATGATGGTGCCAAGTCATATGCTGGAGATGCAGCATTAAGCCGTGGGCATTATGCGAGATGGCTTGCGGATAATGGCTATGCAAAATGTGTGGGCAGTGTCTTTAAAAAGTATATGTCAAAAGGGAAAACTGGTTATGTCCCTAATAATTGGCAGAGTATCGAAAAAGCGATATCAATAATTCATCTAGCGGGTGGGCAAGCTGTGTTGGCACACCCAAGTGGTTATAAATTTTCTGCGAAATGGTTACGGCGTTTAGTTAGAGAATTTAAAGAAGCTGGTGGTGATGCTATTGAAGTGGTATTAGGCCAACAGTCTTTAAACGATAGAGCCAATTTAATTGCGTTGAGTCATCAAAATGAATTGATGGGCTCTCTTGGTAGTGATTTTCATTTCCCCGGTGGCTGGTTAGATCTTGGAAAAAACATGTATAAGCCCAAGGGTGTCAATTGGATTTGGGAATCGGAAAAGTGGAAGAACAACATAGCATGAGTCAATTTTTTTATATACACGATGAAAACCCCCAGCCTCGTTTAATTAGTCAAGCGGTGCATATTGTCCAACAAGGTGGGGTGATTGCTTACCCAACTGATTCGGGGTATGCCTTAGGTTGCATGATAGGTAATAAAGATGCCATGAGCCGCATCACTCGAATTCGCCAAATTGAGCACGATCATCATTTTTCATTAATGGTTCGTGATTTGTCAGAGCTTGCTACTTATGCAAGGGTCGGTAATCAAGCATACCGTTTGATAAAGTCTTGTACGCCAGGGCCTTATACCTTTATTTTTAAAGCGACCAAAGAAGTGCCAAGACGTCTGCAATCGGCGAAAAAGAAGACTATTGGACTTCGTGTACCACAAAATGTAATAGCATTAGCTTTATTGGAAGCACTCGATGCACCGCTAATGTCGACTAGCTTAGTTATGCCGAATGAAGACTATACCGAATCAGACCCAGAAAATATAAGAGATATGCTGGAACATCAGGTTGATTGTATTATTCATGGTGGATATTTGGCTGAAAACCCGACTACAGTTGTTGATATGTCAGAGGATAATTATGAAGTAGTTCGGCAGGGTGCAGGGGATTCAAGTATTTTTGAATAGTACTAAGATACTACACTCACAATGTTTAGTGAGTGTAGTTAATGCTATCCATAAGCAAACCTCAACAGCACAGCCTCTTATGTAATTTTAACCTTTGCCTTTAATCCAAGGTGCACACTTAGTGTAACCACATTTCAATCCAAGTTTGTCTTCTGCTGTTCCGTCATAAATAGTCTTGCTGGTTTCTAAATTGGTCACAGAAATATTAATGATAGTGTCCTTATCGAATGTATAAAAAACATAGAGACCTTGATGCGACACAATTATATCTGGGGTCGCTTTTTTACCATCGATTTTTACTTCTAAATCAGCTGTTTTATTTGGATTTGATATAGGTATGCAGGATACGAAAGTACCTTTATGTTGCTTAGCATACTTACAAAACGCTCTTGCAGATTTGAAGTTTACAAAGTTGTTAGATGGTGTCGCAATCTCTTGAGAGCTGGTTGCTGCAGCTTGACAAAAAGGGCTGAGTACAATTAAAAGAACACTCGGAATTAACTTCTTTATCATAATATTTACCCCCGTATTGATGTATTGAAAGACAGTCGCATTGCTTTGATCTTTCAGTGCAATAAGTAGCAATATCGTATTGTTTCGCTTTGTACCTCTTGTTTGATACATGGTTGAATACTGCTTCTTGCACAAGGAGTTGAGAAGCACGACTCGTCTCATTATTCAATATGTGCAAAGAATTAAATAATCTATTTCATTGGTTGTTCAGTGCTAGTTAAGATAAATCTTTTAAGGAGTGCTTTCTATCTTGAGGTTTGTTTTAGCATATTGCAATAAACTCAATCATGAGATAACTACACATCTAAGTATTTTCCGATAGATAACCTAGCTCTATATAGATATAATCAAAGCCTATATGGATGTAGTTATACTCTTAAGTGGACTGGCTAATTGAGGAAAACAAATGCAGGTATCTCAACAGAGTTTGCCCTTGGCTATCGTTCGAGGTGAAAATTTTGATGAAATACCAGCCGATTTATTTATTCCTCCCGAAGCTCTTGAGGTATTTTTAGAAGCTTTTGAAGGGCCTTTAGATCTACTTTTGTATTTAATTCGAAAACAAAAACTTGATATTGTTGATCTGCCAATAAATGAGATCACCTCTCAATATCTTGAGTATATAGAGTTACTCACAGATGCTCGCATAGAATTAGCCGCTGACTATTTGGTAATGGCAGCTACACTCGCTGAGATAAAGTCTAGATTGCTTTTACCTAAACCTGAGCTTGATGACGATGACGACGAAGATCCAAGGGCTGCGCTTATCCGTCAGTTAAAAGCTTATGAGGCTATTAAGCAAGCATCTAGTGAGATTGATGACTTACCTAGGCTAGAGCGAGATGTTTTTATTTCGAGTATTGAGCCTGCCAATGATGTTGAAGTCAAACAGGTTCCACCGGAGATATCGCTAACTGAGCTTGCCAGAGCTTTTGCTGATGTTTTAAAGCGTATCGAAGCCAATGGACATCATCATGTGCAAAAAGAAGTATTATCTACTCGGGAACGCATGGTTGAAATTCTGAGTAAGCTGAGTACAGAGCGTTATACCCAGTTCCAAGAGTTGTTTGATGTTGAAGAGGGACGTGCAGGAGTTGTTGTTAGTTTCCTAGCCATTATGGAGCTAGTAAAAGAGTTGTTAGTCGAGCTGGTTCAAACAGAGCCGCTATCCACCATTTATGTCAAAGCTTACTAGGTGAGAACAATAAATGAAGATCAATGAGATACAACTCAAACAACTTATTGAAGCCAGCCTTTTTGTGAGTTCAAAACCTCAAACAGTGACTCAATTGAAAGACAGCGTATTAGCTGACTTTATAGTGTCACGAGATAGGATTAAAACCGCTGTTGATGAATTGCAGCAAGAGTACCAAGAGCGTGGCGTACAGCTTGTTAAAGTAGCGGGTGGTTTTAGGTTTCAAACGGCAGAATTCCTTAGTCCTTTGTTACAAACGGTTTTGGAACAGAAGTCACCGAAATATTCCAAAGCAACAATGGAAACAATCGCGGTTATTGCTTACCAACAACCTGTCACCCGTGGTGACATAGAAAAGGTTAGGGGCGTTGCAGTCAATAGCCATATAATGAAAACACTAATGGATAGAAAGTGGGTAAAAACGATAGGACACAGAGAGGTGCCAGGGCGTCCAGCACTGTATGCAACTACAACTGAGTTTCTATCCTATTTTGGGCTTAACAGCCTGACTGAATTACCACAGTTATCCGATCCAGAATCATTACAGGCATTATTTAATTCAAAAGTAAATGTGCCTGAAACAATAGAAGAGTCAACTAATGAGTGAAAAATTGCAGAAAGTCTTGGCCCGTGCAGGCCATGGCTCCCGTCGTGAGATGGAGGCATGGATTGCTGCAGGTCGAGTTAGTATTGACGGAGAAATTGCGACTATCGGCGATAGAGTAGAATCTGATGCCAAAGTAAGAATTGATGGTCGTGTCGTTTCGGTTAAATCATCAGAAGAAGTGATTTGTCGTGTTCTGGCGTACCATAAACCAGAAGGTGAAATTTGTAGCCGTAAAGATCCTGAAGGGCGTACAACGGTTTTTGAACGATTACCAAGAGTGCGAGATGGTCGTTGGGTCGCGGTTGGTCGTTTGGATATAAACACTTCAGGTTTGTTACTGTTTACATCTGATGGAGAACTGGCAAATCGCTTGATGCATCCATCTCACGAAATTGAGCGTGAATACGCAGTGAGAACCTTTGGTGAAGTGACCGATGCTAATGTGCAGCGCCTTCGTATGGGCGTAATGCTAGAAGATGGCCCAGCACATTTTGATAAAGTGAAAGCTGCTGGTGGTGAAGGGATTAACCAATGGTGGCATGTAACCCTTAAAGAAGGTCGTAACCGAGAGGTAAGACGTTTATGGGAGTCACAAGAAGTTCAGGTTAGTCGTTTGATACGAGTGCGCTATGGTATGATAGAGCTACCTAAAAGTTTACCGCGTGGCGGATGGGTAGAGTTACCGCTTGAACAAGTGAATTATTTAAGGCAACTAGCTGGGTTAGAACCAGAAAACCGAACTTTTTTAGGTACTGATAAGCACAGTACGGATAGAGCTAAAAAAGTAAAAAGTGCTAAAATTCGTCGAGCGGTAAGAAAACACAGTACTGTTTCAAATGCTAGAAAAAAACCGTCAAGACAACGTAGTTAAATTCCGGTCAAAATTGATTTTACATTAACGGAAAATTAAACATATTTAATAAAAAAGGAGCTAAATGGCTCCTTTTTTATTGTCTAAAAAGACTACTGAGCGTTTAATTCTTGACCGTTGATCTCTTTCGAATCGTCTGCCATTAAGTATAAATACGTCGGCATAATTTCTTCTGGTGTTTTAAGAGTGAGCGGATCTTCACCTGGATAAGCTTTGGCTCTCATTTCTGTTCGAGTTGCGCCAGGGTTAATTGAGTTTACACGTACAACAGAGTTTTCACATTCATCTGCTAATACCTGCATCATCCCCTCTGTCGCAAATTTAGAAATAGCATAAGGCCCCCAATATGCACGGCCTTTACGACCAACTCCACTTGAAGTGAATACAATAGAAGCAGAGTCTGATTTACGCATAACAGGTAACAAGGATTTTGTTACCATGATTTGAGAAGTCACATTGATTTTGAAAATATCTTCTGCTGTTGGGATATCTATGTGCTCAAAAGGACCTAAGGCGCCAACGATACTGGCGTTGTGAAGTAATCCGTCTAGCTTTCCGAATTGCTCTTCAATGGTATCCGCCATGTCTTTATAATTTTGTTCAGTTGCACCTTTTAAATCTAGCGGAATGATTGCTGGTTGTGGGTAGCCTGCTTGTTCAATTTCATCATATACTTCTTCAAGTTTTTTTACTGTTCTACCCAATAAAATTACGGTCGCACCATACTGGGCATACTTTATCGCCGCTGCTCTGCCGATGCCAGATCCTGCGCCTGTAACCAGAATTACTTTCCCTGAAAGTGAATTTTGTTCTGCTTGGTATTCTAACATTTAATACTGCCTCCAATTATAAAGAATGCCCGCCTGTTAAACGTTTGACGGAAGAGTCTAGTTGTGTTTTAAACGGGTGTCCTGTTTTTTGAACGTAATTAGATTCGGCCAAATTGACAAAATTATGGCTAAGCTATTAATTTTGGGTTAACTTGAACCACTAAAGAACAAAAAAATGCCCGCTTAAATCACGATGTTACTATTGTGACTTTTTTTTGGGAAAAACAAAATTCGTTCTCTTAATTTTTGAGGAAAAAAGATGAAAAAACTATTACTTGGCACAGTAATAGCGTCAGCATTAGGCCTTACTGCGTGTGGTGAGGGAAGTATTGACGATATTGCACAGAATCCTACTCCACTTATACCACAAGCCACAGTAGTATTTAATCCTGCAAGCTCTTCTGTTCCACTTCCTAATGACTTATTGTTTAATGGTAGCACTGATGGCACTTTAAACATGCCGGGAGAGGCTCCAGGAAAATATACCAATCCACAAGTAGCATTAGGTGCACTAGATGGTTGGTCAACCACACAACCTATTAATATTAAAGTCAATCTTCCAACGAAGAATAAAAAAGGCGATGCGGTTGACTTAGGTATTGCAGAAGCTTCAGTAAAACAAGCTGGTGCTGTCAGAGTGTTTGAAGCAACCGTTGGTGGCGTATTGTCTTCAGATGCTAGTTGTAAAGCAAAGCCATCTCTTTCTGCGTGTAAGGTGGGTGCTGAACTGGAGTACAACAAAGACTTTACTACTGTTGTGTCAGGCAACCAAATTTCTGTAGTTCCACTAAAACCACTTAAAGCAAATCAGTCGTATCTATATGTTGTAACGGATAAAGTTCAGGATACAAAAGGGCGTTCAATAGGCCCTTCATCTACATATAATGCCCTGAAGCTGGATGTTGCAACCGATCCACTAGGTACAGATCAGCAACGAGCTTTACAGGCTGCTGTTAACAGCTATGAGAAAGGTGTATCAAAGGAAATTAATCCTAATACCATCATTTACTCTGGCTTATACACAACTCAATCTATCGCTAACGTGTTTGAAACAGCTAAAGCTAAGATGGCGGCTGATTTTCAAGGTTACATTCAAGAATTAACAGCTTACCAAAAGGCCGGTAATACCCCAGATGCTGCTTTCCTTAGTGGTTTAAGTAAAAAGTATCCTTATGCTCCAACTATTGTGCCTGGTAGCGTTAAACAAGTCATGAATGATGACAATACGCCAACTACAGCTGCAGATAAGCTGCAAGTAACGATTCCAGCTGAGAAAGACATTTTGGATAATGCCTTAGTTTATACAGCTAAATTACGCCTTCCAATGTACAGTGAGTGTTCATCTGTACAGTGTAAAGAACTTGATGCGGCTAAAAACCCAACAGGTTTCTGGAAAGCTGCAGGTGATAGCCCGCTAGCTGTTTTATCAGCATTAAAGGCTGGTACGCTTTCTCGAAATAATTTTGCAGCACAAGCTGTTAAGCAAGGCCTGAAACCTGAACAAGTTGCTCAAGTTCAAACTAACCCATCTCTTCTTGTTGGTAGAAGCTTTAAGCTTGACGACGGTAAGCCAGTTGATTCTGTACAAATGCTCACTAAGTTCAACCCATTACCTGCGATTCGCAAAGATAAAGACGGTAATTTGGAATATGAAACAGTAGATGTACAAATCACGATTCCGAAACAAAGCGATGCTGTTAAGATGCCTGAAAATGGGTTCCCTGTAACGATTGCGTTGCATGGTATCTCAGCAGTTAAAGAGATGGCATTGGTGTACTCTGGTACTTATGCTTCACAAGGGGTTGCTACAATAGCGATTGACTTACCATTGCATGGTGGCCGCTCTTATCGTGAAGGTGACTCAGGCCCTTATACAGTAAGTGCAACTGACAAAGATAGCGTTAAAAGGTTATTACCTGATACCTTTGAAGATTTTAATGGCTCTGCAACTACTTTTGTTAATATTGGTAGCCCATTAACCATTCGTGATAACTTCCGTCAAGGTATCATGGATGAATTAGCATTACGCTTAGCATTGCCTGTCATTTCAAAGCAATTACAAGGTGTTAAGCTTGATATAGATGGTGTAACAGCTCAAGGCTTGAGTTTAGGAGCCATGATAGCCGCAGATTTCAGTGTGTATGCTAATTCTGGTATCGTTAACCCTGCAACTGGTAAAAAGCTTGATACGAACCCATATGCTACAAGTGGTGTGTCTTTGGTGGCTCCAAGTGGCGGTTTAGCAGCAAGTTTTGCTGGTTCAAACTCTTTTGGACCAGTTTTGTATCAAGCGCTTCAGTCTAATCCTCAATTCTCTAAATTAGTGAGTGATGCTGCTAAAGCTAAGAACATCTCTAAAGAGGATGCCCCTAAGGCTTATGAAGCACTTCAACGTCAAGTTTATGCTGGCTTCATTCCACAATTTGGTTTTGCCGTACAAACCATCATTGATTCGATAGACCCTATTAACTATGGCGCGGCTCTGAAGAGTTTCCCAACTCATTTAATTGAAATTGTGGGTAATGGCAATGACAACCCTTCAGATCAAGTGTTACCAAATCGCTTTAATGGCTTACCTGTCAAAGAGGGGGAAACTGTAGCCTTAAAAGGTTTCCCATTAGCTGGAACAGAGCCATTGATCAGCGCGATTGGTTTAAAGTGTGTAAGCAAGAAAGCGACAGATGATGCTGACAAACCTGTTAGAGTCGATGGTAGTGGAGTGGTGCGCTTTGTTAAAGGCGCTCACAGCACGTTAGTTAATCCATCAAGCCCATTTAACTCAACTCAGCCTAATCTTGATTTCTTCCCTGTTGCGGTAGAGATGCAAACTCAAGTAATTAGCTTCGCTAAAAGTGCTCATGCAGGTAAACCACAGATTGTCATTAACAGTAACGATGATGTGATTAAGCCTTGTGAATAAGCGTTAAATAAATTATCAAGAGCCCAGCAGATGCTGGGCTTTTTTTGTTACAATCGAAATTAAATTTTTGACTCTTGGAGCTATCTTTGGAATTTCTATACGAATACGGATTATTTTTCGCTAAGGCTGTGACTTTAGTGGTGGCAATTGTTGCAGTTATTTTAGTTATCGTTGCTTCATCGACTCGCCATAAAAGTGAAAAAGGCGAACTTAAAATCACCAATGTTACTGCTAAGTTAGAAGAGCTTGTGCACGGCTTAAAAGAAGAGCTCCTTGATAAAAAGGCTTGCAAAGCTTATGAAAAAGAGCTTAAAAAACAAGAAAAAGCAAAGTCAAAACAAGGGGGTGAAGCAAAGCCTAAAAGCTTTGTTATCGACTTTAAAGGCAGTATTGATGCCCATGAAGTGGAGTCTCTAAGAAAAGAGGTGAGTGCGGTACTTGCCATTGCAACCAAAGAAGATGAAGTCATTGTTAATGTCGAAAGTGGCGGTGGCATGGTCCATGGTTATGGCTTAGCTTCCAGCCAGCTAGATAGAATTCGCCAAGCTGAAATTCCTCTAACAGTATGCGTAGACAAAGTTGCAGCCAGTGGCGGCTATATGATGGCTTGTGTTGCTAACAAAATTTACGCAGCACCTTTCGCGATAGTTGGTTCTATTGGTGTGGTGGCTCAGCTCCCTAACTTTAACCGTTTGCTGAAAAAGCATGATATTGATTATGAGCAACATACAGCAGGTGATTTCAAACGAACTTTAACTGTATTTGGTGAGAATACCGAAGAAGGTCGTGAAAAGTTCCAAAAAGAAATTGAAGAAACTCACGAATTATTCAAAGAGTTCGTCGCTCAATATCGACCAGAGCTCGAATTGGGTAAAGTAGCGACAGGCGAACATTGGTTTGGTAAGCAAGCCATTGAGCTGGGATTAATTGATGAAATTCGCACCAGTGATGATTTGATCATGAAAAAAGCCCAAGAAAGAACTGTTTACAAAGTTCAATATCAAATCAAGAAAAAACTGGCTGATAAATTTGCTCACGGCGCTTCGATGACAGTTAATTCTATCGTAAATCGTTTAGCTGAAAAGAATCGTCCTTTGTGATTTTTTCTATAACACCTTCCAATAGAAAGGTGGCTATACTTATTCGATGAACTCGGTTGCTTCTTTTTAGTCGCAACCTTTTATTTTTATAGCTAATGGTGTTGCATGCTATTTTCGACAATACTCCCATTACTTATTGTTATTAGCTTGGGGTACGTTACCACCAAACTGAAGTTCTTTGATGAAGCAGGCATCAAGGCAATCACTCGCTTGATTTTTTATATCTGTATACCGGCTTTGCTGTTTAGCCATATGGCTACAGCCGATGTATTGCATATTGCCAATTCCAATGTGCTGTTGGCTTTTTATGCTTCGATGACCTTGTCTTTTAGTTTGTATTTTATTGTTTGTCGTTACATTAAGCGTACCAAAGCTGAAAGTGCGGTTTCCGCTTTAGGCGCAAATTATTCAAATGTGCTGCTGGTGGGCCTACCAGTCATTTTAATTGTGCTGGGAAAAGAGTGGGCTGCAGAAGTTTTTGTGGTGATACTCTTTCACAGTTTATATTCATTCACCGTAACTTACTTCTTCGTCGCAGATAGGGGAGATACTCTGTTATCAACCCTTGCTAAAATTACTAAGGCGGTGTTCTGCAATCCTGTTGTGTTGAGTATCAGTTTGGGTGCTACTTTCAGTGTGCTGCAGATCCCTCTGCCTAATGTTGTTGGAACATCGTTAGAGTTAATATCAAACTCAGCCATTGCTGGTGGCTTGTTCGTTTTAGGGGCTAATCTTTGCTTATTGCAGGAAAAGTGCAATTTCAACACATCTATTGTGCAATCGCTTTTTAAGTTGTTTGCGTTGCCAGCGATTGTTTACTTAGCAGCTACTCATGTGTGGCCTTTAGGTAATGAGCACAAGCTAATTTTGGTTATTCTAGCCGGTTCGCCTGTTGGAGTTAATGCTTATTTATTAGCTCATAATTCAAAAATATTAGAAGCCGAAATCGCGGGTTCTGTATTCATTTCAACTTTGTTATCAATGTTTAGTTTTAGCTTTTGGTTGGCGGTTTTAATATAAAATTCAAATTATTGAAGTTCAAGCGTTGCCGTTAAATGGCTCAGTGATCAGTACAGCCTATAAAAAAGTATGTTAGTTTTAGCTTCTCTTGGATGGAAAGTTCCTCCCAGCATGTAGTGCATGCTGTTTCTGCTGCGTGCTCTACATATGATTGAAAAACAATACGACGAGTATGTTGTGTGTCCGTGAGAAAGCTTTCACCTGCAGAAAAAGACATAGTTTGACATCGAAGCTGACTATCGGAATGTAAATCAAGTGACTCTGGATTTTTTCTGAGTTTATTTGCCTCTAATTTAACTTTGGACAGCATACTCTCAATATGAACACTAATATCAGTGACAGACTCCAAATCCTCATGGTCGAATTGATAAACAAAGGCAAAAAAGATGATCCCTTTTATTAAACTATCGGTCATCATAAGCTTTTTTTGTTGTGGAATGTCATCCCATGTTTCTATAACTGAATCAAATAACTCATCTAAGCTAATGAAATAATCCGCAGGTGATTCAAAATCTGAAATTCGATAAGTTGATAATTTCTTACCTCGCAGCGCTTCATGAAACCAATATAAAAGAAGTAATTCATTCACTGCTAATAGCTCTGGGGATAACTTAGGTTCTACTAATAAATAATACTTCCCCATGATGTGAAAACTTTCTGGATCTGGAATATGTGATTGAACGGCTAATTCATGAAGCCCATCGTGATAAGGGGAATAGCTACAAGGGAAATGGTTACTATGAATGAAGGATGATGGGGTCTTTACTAAAGACATTGGTACCAACGGTGTGAAAGAAAAGTGAGTAATGTCTGGAACAGAAAATTCACTAAAAGTATAAAAATATATTTTAGAATCTTGATGTTTAATTAAATCATTATGTATGGCTAAAATGCCAAAATCTTTCAATTTATTGGTGAGTGGAATGCTTGTCACCAAGCTAATAATTTTTAATCTAGCGACTGATATTTTTTCAGACTCAACTAATGTATCAAGTGTAGGTATTTCTAGTAGTTCCTTGATTGACAATGATGTATCGAGTTGTTTATGAGATGCCAGCATACGAAATGATTCATTCCAATTGCGCTGCGTATGGGCATAGCGTGAAAAAAAGAGATGCTGAAGAAGAGGGAACATCAGGCATAGCTTTGTTGAAGCCAAATATGGAAAATTATTTTTTCTGAGCTTAAGCAAAAATGAACGAAAGATTTGCAATCCAATTCTGTCATCAACTTGAAGAGAGTCGACTTGCAAGTATTCATCAACTTCTTGCGAAATCTGGGTTGCTGTATGTTCAATACCAATCATAGGCAAAGGAGAGCCTGCTTGCAGTTTTTGTACACATAAATCACCAAACTTCAGGAATAAATCATCTTCATGCCTTAACACTATTTTTGTTATAAATTCTCTTGGTTGCCATAGTGCAGGATTAGACTCTCCCATAATCTGTATCGCAGTCTGCAATATTAGTTGTCTAGCTTTAACGGAAGCCGTTGATTCTTTTGTTGCTATAGTCTGTGAAGTTTCCGTTGTCGAGGAAACGGTATAAGAAGGAGTTTTAGTTTTCGAATTATCAGAACAACTGCTTCGAGAATTTGGTATCGAAGAGCTAGTCGAGTGGAATTGTTCAATAGGGTCACTTGGTGAGAGAATAGGGGTTAAATCATAGCTATCTCCTCTATGAAATGTACTCTTGATTCTTATAGATTCGCGCAAATGATCTATTGCTTTGGCAATTGGATTTAAGACCGTGAGTCTATACATAAGCCCGCAAGTTAAGATTGTTCGAATGCAATGTATATTATCAAAAAGGCTTACTATTGTTGCGTTAAGGTTTATTTAGGTAGCTAAAAAGAAAGAGAAAGTTGATGGTAGGTAACAATTAAAACCAACAGTTATGCTGGCTCTAATTGTATGTATCTTGAACTAAAAAGATAAAGTGATTAACCGTGGTTGCACTCGTCGTTAGTACAGTGACCATATAGGTATAAGCTGTGGTTCGTCAGCTTAATATTATATTTTTCAGCAATCTCAAGTTGACGTTGCTCAATCAGATCATCGTTAAATTCAAAAACCTTACCACATGATAAGCAAACAAGGTGGTCATGGTGATGCTGAGTTGACAATTCAAATACTGACTTACCGCTTTCAAAATGATGGCGAGTCACAATGCCTGCGTCATCAAATTGGTTAAGTACACGATAAACTGTCGCCAGTCCAATTTCTTCACCAATTTCAAGTAACCGTTTATATAAGTCTTCAGCACTAATGTGTTGATTTTCAGGTTCTTGCATCAACTCTAATATTTTAACTCTTGGCAGAGTAACTTTTAGTCCAGCTTTTTTTAGGGCTTGATTTCCATCTGTCATCGTTAATCTCTTGATTGCAGAACCGTACGGTTCATCCGTGGGTATGAGATTTATTATAAAGACAAAAATAAAAACTTAAACCTTTGTATTCCTATACAGGTTAATTTAGTTTGTTTTTCTAGTTTTTAATGATAGTTTGGATTTATTTTCAACAGTATAGCCTTTAAGAAAATATGGGTATTAAGGATTAATACTTATAAAAAATAAGGACATTATTATTCAAGGAGGTCAATAATAATGAAAACCGATTTCAGTAATGCAAACATTGTCGTACTCACTGGCGCAGGGATATCTGCTGCATCTGGATTAAGCACTTTTCGAGACCAAGGTGGATTATGGGATAAATATCCCGTTGAAGATATTGCTTCACCAGAGGGTTATCAAAGAGATCCTGAATTAGTTGAATCATTTTACAATGCTCGACGTGATCAGTTAGACGCTCCTAACGTTGCGCCTAACAGTGCGCATTTCGCTTTAGCCAAGCTAGAACAAAAACATCAGGGAAGGCTGTTCTTAGTCACTCAAAATGTCGATGATCTTCATGAGAGAGCTGGCTCCAATCAAATTTTACACATGCATGGCGAACTCAGAAAAGCTTGTTGTCCCGTCACTATGCAGCCATTTGTGATGACCCGACCTTTTTCTGCTGATAATTTATGTCAGTGCTGTGAAAAGCCACAAAGACTTCGCCCTAATATTGTGTGGTTTGGAGAAATGCCGATTGGAATGGGGCAGATTGAGCGCGCGCTAACTGAGTGTGATTTGTTTATCTCAATTGGCACATCTGGAACCGTTTATCCTGCGGCGGGCTTTATGAAATTGGCAAAAGCTTTTGGTGCAAAGACAGTCGATATCAATCTCGACCCAAGTTACAGCTCACCCTTTGATGTGTTTAGGCGGGGATGTGCAACTCAACAAGTTCCGGAGGTTGTAGATGCCATTTTAGCGGGGGAACCTGTTGAGTCTTCTCGTGAAGAAGCTTATATCTCAGTGTAGATTGGTATTATCCGTGACTTAAAAAGTGTTGAGTCGAAGTGATGTTTTCTTCGCTCAACATTTTGGCTACCTTCTTCATTGCAGCCGTAAGCTTATTAAGTTGTGATTTCGAAATGATGTATGGCGGCATGATATAAATGACATTTCCGAACACTCTTATCCATACGCCAAGTTCAATAAAGTGTGGTTGCAGTTCTGCTGCTGAAAGAGAGCGATTGATTTCAATCACACCTGTCGCCCCTAACACTCTGACATCTTTTACTGCTGAAAATTGCTTTGCCTCTACCAATTCTTCTTTCAGTTGAATTTCAATTGAAGCCACTTGATATTGCCAATCATTATTATTGATCAGCTCCAAACTTGCATTGGCAGCCGCACAAGCTAATGGATTAGCCATAAAGGTTGGGCCATGCATAAACACACCAGCAGGTGAGTCACTGATCCCAGCTGCAACTTCATCAGTACACATTGTGACAGCTAGGCTAATATAGCCACCCGTTAAGGCTTTACCTACACAAAATAGGTCAGGTGAAATACCGGCATGTTCATAGGCGAACAGTTTACCCGTTCGGCCAAAACCCGTTGCGATTTCATCTATGATCAGCAAAATTTCAAATTCGTCACAAAGTTCTCTCACACCTGTTAAATAATCAGGGTGATAAAAGTACATTCCTCCAGCTGCTTGATGGATAGGCTCAAGAATCATTGCAGCTAAGCTTTGATGGTGCTGCTCAAAGGAGTTTCTCAGCTTAGCAAGATCTGAATCCACATTGCTATTATCATCAAAGCAACTCGTAGGTGATGGTGTGAATACCTGCTTAGGAAGAATCGCATCAAACATTGTATGCATGCCATTGTCAGGGTCACATACACTCATCGCGGCAAAAGTATCACCGTGGTAGCCATGTTTGATTGTGGCAATTTTTTGTTTGAGTGGTTTGCCTTTACCTTGCCAGTATTGAATTGCCATTTTCAATGAAACTTCAACAGCAATGGAACCTGAATCGGCAAAAAATACTTTCGTTAAAGGCTTGCAGGTCATTTCGACTAATTGCTTAGCTAAATTAACTGCAGGTTCGTGAGTGATCCCGCCAAACATAACATGAGGTAAGGTTTCAAGTTGCTGCTTCATGGTTGATATAAGATGCTCGTTACCATAACCATGAACACATGACCACCATGAGCTTGTCCCGTCAATTAACCGCTGACCATTATCTAGTATCAACTCACATTCTTGGGCTGATTGAACACCAGTTACAGGAAAAGGGTGCTTCATAGAAGTGTATGGATGCCAGATGTGTTGCTGATCGAAAAGATAATCAATTTTGCTCATAAATTAACCAATAGTAAATCGTTGCCACTGGTTGGCGTTGACAGGATAAAGGTGAACGCTATCCTAGCGGAGAACTCAACGAAATAAAAGGGCTTGCTATGTCGCAGTTAGAATGTCGCAACGATTGGAAAAAGGAAGAAATTGAAGCGCTATTTCAATTGCCTATGAATGATTTGCTTTTTAAAGCTCATTCAATTCACCGTCAGACTTTTGATCCAAACGAAATTCAGATCAGTCGTTTGTTGTCGATCAAAACAGGCGCTTGCCCTGAAGACTGCAAATATTGCCCACAAAGTGCTCGTTATGATACTGGCCTAGAAAAAGAGCGCTTAATGGCGATGGAAACGGTGCTTACCGAAGCTAAGAGTGCAAAAGCAGCTGGTGCCACTCGTTTTTGTATGGGCGCCGCTTGGCGTAACCCTCGAGAGCGCGACATGCCTTATTTGACTCAAATGGTTAAAGAAGTGAAAAATATGGGGATGGAAACCTGTATGACTTTAGGTATGTTGTCACCAGATCAAGCTAGTGAATTAGCTGATGCTGGCCTAGATTACTATAATCATAACCTTGACACGTCCCCTGAATATTATGGTGATGTGATCACCACTCGTACTTATCAAAATCGTTTAGATACCCTTGATAATGTGAGATCAGCTGGCATGAAAGTTTGCTCAGGCGGCATTGTCGGTATGGGCGAAAAAGCCAAAGACAGAGCAGGTTTGCTGCAACAACTTGCGAACTTAGACAAACACCCTGAATCTGTACCCATCAATATGCTGGTTAAAGTTTCAGGTACGCCATTTGCTGAGATGGATGATCTTGATCCATTGGAGTTTGTACGTACTATCGCAGTGGCTCGAATTTTGATGCCATTGTCTCGTGTTCGTTTATCCGCGGGTCGTGAAAACATGACGGACGAACTGCAAGCCATGTGTTTCTTTGCGGGCGCTAATTCTATTTTCTACGGCTGTAAGCTTCTGACTACGCCAAACCCTGAAGAAAACCATGATATGACTTTATTCCGTCGTTTAGGCCTAAAACCTGAACAAGGTGCGGCGGCAAAATTGGAAGATGACTCAAGCATGCTTGAAAAAGCGGTTGCTAAAAGAGATAAAGCTGAAATGCAATTTTTCGATGCTGCGGCTTTGTAATTGAGACAAAGCCAATGTCTTCAAAGCTCAATGCCAAACTTACTGCTAGTTTAGATCAGAGAAAGCAAGCCAACTTACTGCGTCAGCGGCAGTTGGTTGATGCGGTTTATGGATCACATATCCGTATTGATGGTAAAGAGTACATCAACTTTAGCAGCAATGATTACCTTGGGTTAAGCCAATCAGCAGAACTCATAGAAGCGCAGCAACAAGCAGCGAAAAAATACGGTGTTGGCAGTGGTTCTTCGCCATTGGTGACAGGGTACAGTCAGGCTCATCAAAACTTAGAGCAATATCTCTGTGAGTTAACAGGCCATCAGGCCGCGATGATTTTTACTTCTGGTTTCAGTGCTAATCATGGCCTGATGTCAGCGTTGTTTGATAAATCAGATGTTGTGGTGGCTGATAAACTTATCCACGCGTCTATGATTGATGGCTTAAAACACTCTGGCTCAAAGCTAAAACGATTTGCGCATAACTCTGTAACCGATGCTGAATATTTATTGGCAAGCAATGACGTTACGGCTTTAGTCACTGAAAGCGTGTTTAGCATGGATGGTGATTGTGCACCTTTGCAAGAATTATCCGATCTTTGTCAGCAGTATAGCGTCCCTCTAATTGTCGATGATGCTCATGGTTTTGGCGTATTGGGACAAACCTTAGGTTGTGCAGCTAAAAAGGTGAATATTGATATTCAAGTTGTTACTTTTGGCAAAGCCTTAGGCTGCCAAGGTGCAGCCATATTAGGTAGCCAACAGTTAATTGATCACCTAAGTAATCATTGTCGAGATTATATTTACTCGACGGCATTATCCCCAGCCAGTGCAGCTGTAGCTCTTAAATCTATTCAACTTGCTATTACAGAGTCTCAACGCCAAACCGCATTGTTTGAAAATATTGATTACTTTCGTCAAAGAGCCGAACAGCTGGAATTGCCAATTTTAAATTCAGATACACCAATTCAAGGCATTGAAATTGGTGAACCCGAGCAAACATTACAACTGGCAAATTTAATGAAGCAAGATGGGCTATGGGTAGGCGCTATACGTTCACCGACAGTACCAGTTGGTACCGATAGGCTGAGAGTGACAATTACGGCTCAACACTCAAGCTCAGACATTGATACTTGCGTCGAAGCATTATCCAAGAATTATAAACAATTAAAACAAGCAGCTATTCATTGCGGTGAGCAAATGTTAGCAAAAGGAAATGGGTTAGCAGAAGGAAGTGATTATGCTAGCTGAGCGTTGGATCACCGAGCCAAGTGCTTTTGTTGAACTCAACAACGTACAATCTGCTTTTTCAAAAGCAGCGAAAAGCTACCACCAGCATAACGTTTTACAACGATTCAGCAGTGATCAATTACTCTCTCAAATTGAGTTGAAAGGTACTGTTTTAGACTTAGGAGCTGGACCGGGTACTGACTATCAGAATAAAGATGCTCAAGTCTTTTGTGTTGATATCGCACACACTATGCTGACGACCTTAAAGCAGATTTATCCTCAATATCATGCCATTCAAGGTGATGCGCACAGCTTACCGTTTCAAAAGAACTCGATTGATTTTTTAGTCTCAAACGTTGCTTTACAATGGTGTCATGATTTTAGGCAAGCCATTACAGAAGCGGCCAGAGTTATCAAATCAAAGGGTGAGTTACACATCAGCATGGTTGCCAATGGTAGCTTAAATGAATTGACTCAGCTTGGATTAAGAGCGAATGACTTTCTTGGTAAGAGTGAATACGAATCAGCTTTTAAAGATGATGAATGGCAAGATATTGAGGTAATTGAATATCAAAAGGTCTGTCATTTCGATTCTTTCAAAGCTTTACTGTATTCCATCAAAGGGGTTGGGGCATCTGTACCCAGTAATCGATTGAATAGTTCCCTAGCTTTGCGCGGTAGAAAAGATTGGATGAAGCTCGTCGAACAAGCTGAATCACAACGAAAGCCACAAGGTTTACCTTTGACTTACAACATTGTTCAAATTCGTGCAAAGAGGAGGTAATACATTAGTATGAAATATTTTGTTGCTGGTACCGATACCGATAGTGGTAAAACTTTGGCTGCCTCAGCGATTTTGGTTGCGGTTAACAATTATGCTCGTAATCAAGGTAACCCCATATCTACATTAGGTATTAAACCTATCGCCTCTGGTTGTGAGCAAACAGAAGAGGGGTTAAGAAACAGTGATGCTCTATCTCTGATTTCAGCCATGAACACCAAAGTTGAGTATCAAACGGTTAACCCCATTAGCTTTGAGCCTGCAATTGCTCCTCATATTGCAGCAAAACAAATTGGATTTGACCTTACCGCAAATAAAGTAGAAGCCATTTTTGATCAGATTCCAGACGCAGACTTTACCTTAATAGAAGGTGCTGGTGGCTGGCGATTACCACTTAATGATAATGAATATTTGTCGCAAGTCGTCGCTAAGCAAAAATTACCAGTGATTTTGGTAATAGGAATGAAGTTAGGTTGCTTGAATCATGCCGTATTAACTCAAGAAGCGATTCTTGCTGATGGATTGGATATTGCTGGTTGGGTAGCTAATCACGTTGATCCTGATATGTTGCAGCAACAAGAAAATTTAGCATTTCTTAAGCAAACGATAAAAGCCCCGTTTTTGGGTGAAATACCTTTTCTAGAAGATGCAACTGCCGAAGTTGCTTCTAAGCACTTGGATGTATCTGCTTTACTATCTTTAGCTATCTAACAAGTCAGCAATACTACCTTTTTGATCTGTCATCTGGGTAAAATCAATTTCACCCCTCAAGGTTTTCAAGTGCTGCATTAATGTTTTATGTTGCTTATTGGGCTTTCTCAGCAGTTTTAAAATAGCTAAGGTATTTTGTAATATGATACTTTGTTTTGTGGGCATTTCGAGTGATGAAATATAGTCACAAAAAAGTGAAGAGAAAACTTCTGATGTTAACTCAAGTGAAGAATATTTTAACCAATCGGACGCGCACTCAATTTGCTTATGGTGTTGCAGTTCTCTACACATTGTAAGTAAGTCTTGTAATATGGCTTGCTGATTTTGACGAGATTGTTTGTCATACTTCTCCGCAATTGCTACTTTAAAGTTCTTTGCGGTCTCTAGCTTGTTGAACTCTGTTAGCTTATCAAACAATGCCATTCTAGTTATTGAGTCAAGTTCCAACTTAACGATTTGCCGCTGGCAAAAATCAGTAGGTAATAAGCTTTTAAACTCTTCTAACTCTATTAGTGGTTGAATATTGCAAAGTTTAATCAACGCCACAAAATCGGCTTCTGGGAGCACTTTTACCAAGTTGATCATCACTGGCTGTAATGTAGGGGAAAATAAAAATGTATTGAAATCTTCTTTAACCAACGCAGTTTTATTGTCTTTTAAAAATTCAACTAGAGTTTCTTTAGGTACTGTTTGATATAGCTTTTCTTTAGCAAAAGCAGATAATCTAGGGTATATGAGCTTCAAAAGGTCAGTATCGACACTACAAAAAAAAGAGTCTGTTTCGGCTAAATGTACAAGGGCAGTACTGTACTGCGAAAATACTCCAATATGTTTCAGTAAACCGCATTTAATTGAGTTAGGTAAGGAGGTTAAATGTGCTCTTTTTTCATCATCGGAGAATTCACGTACTTTTGTGACAATAGCTTCTTCACTTAATCTTGTAAGGCACGGGATAAGAACATATTGACTATTTGGCTCATTTTGCATCATGCAATCATATATTTCTTTGAAGTAGCCGAATGCACTTAATGGAAAAATAGGAGCTAACTCTTCTTTCCTTGGTATCTGAATACACTTACTAAAAAGCTCAATATCTTTACTGGTTATGAGTTGCTCCAGTAGCCAGCTAAAAGTGTCATGAGATAACTCTGACATAAAGCTAATGTTCCCTTTGGTTAATTCATGTTTGAAGTGACTAAAGTTTTTCCTGACAAACACATCGCGTACACTCCAACTAGGCATTGTTGAACATTCAGTTTGAGTGAGTATTTTTACTTTTTGATCATCTAAAAGCACTTGAAAGAGTTCTGCTACTTTGGTGTGGGTTTCTTTCTCTTCTTCGGCATATAGAGAATCAAAAATTAGACTAATTTGCTCGTGGGATAATCTATGCAATATTGGTTTTACCACCGCACAGTCCACTTGAAGTAAAAAAGTGCTCGCTTGTTCTATTGTGATACATTCAATGAGTTGGTCGAAGCGGTTCTGGTAAAGCCTCATGAGCTGAGGCAGCATAAAATTACACTGCGCTGCAGTTTTTTCGTTACTAACTAAAAAGCCAATCTGCTGGCTTTGAACCTCAAATTCCTGACTTTTTAGAATCTCTAAAGAAAGCTCAAACAATTCGCCGTGACTTGCTAATTGGCATGACCATGTATATTTATTTAAATCCATAGCTACTTTAGTGATTTGATCTTTTAAGGTAGCCCAAATCATTTCTTGGTTTCTTAGAGAAAAATCAGGGTGCTTAGAAAATAAATATGAAATCATTTTGATGGATTTTTCTACGTCGTTTATTCTCAGCAAGCTCAGTAATATTGATTCTCGAACTGATGCGTTTTTATCATTAGAACTGTTTAATTGGCTTGTTCCAGAAACTAATTGGCTCCGAGTTAGTGGAGCAAGTAAGCTCAAGATTTGAGTTGGAGATAACTCTGAAAATAGTCGCTGGAGCAGTTGTTGGTCTAACTGGTAAAGAAATAAATGAATGAGTTCTTTGGGTAATGAAATTACAAAAGTATGAAAATTATCGATACCACAGGGAGCTAAAGCTGTTCCAGAAAAAACGATATCAAGTGCTTGATTTATCTGCTCAATGCCTATGCATAAATACAAATCATGGACTGGCGATTTCGACGCGTTGCAGTTCATTAAAAAGTAAATTTGCTCTCTGGGTTCTAACGATTCAAGTATCGATAGCGTCAATGTGCTGTTATGCCGAAGTTTGTCATGGCCACAGGTATGAGGCGTTGAGTTAAAGGCTGTAATAGCGGCCTCAAGATACATGACTTTAACTCGATTTTTGTTTTCATTTCTTACTAAGGTTATAAGGCGATTAAAACTCAAGTAAACAAATAGTTTTTGTGTCGCTTCAGTATTACGCTGTAGTAATCGATAAACGCTCTCAGATGAAAGTTTGTCACATGCACTGACTAAATCACTTTTTAACTCTTTCGCACCGTCTAAAAACTCATTTAAACCATATGACGTATAGATAGAGGTGTCATTTCCATCAAAGATTTCAACCATTATTTGCAACACTTCGACACGTAGGTAGCCTTGGATATTTTTTAAAACACTTAGGGCGTCATCTAGAGGCAGTTTTAAAAGTGAAATAGCTCGCTCTTTAACTGGAAACTGGGGAGACTGAACGACATGAAATAGTATTAAACAAGACAGATTGTTTGGTTCGAACGCTTGGCCGATTTGAAAATTGTGTGAGCTACTTTTTTTCAGAGTAGGGGATTCTCTATGCCAAACGGATAATTGCTTATTTTGATAAGAGATACAAATGTGGAACTTAGTATGATTATGAGAGAAGGTATAGCTAATATTTTGAGTTACAGGAAGTTCAGACAATTGCTGTTCAGATTCGGTAAAAGCTGATCGTACATGCGTAGGCAATACAAGATTGAGAGAACTACCACTTTGCAACATTTTCAAACACCAAACGAAACATCATTGACGGAAAATTATATCTAACATTCTGTTTTATAATTAATTAATTTTTGTAAATGCTGTCGAGTGCTAGGGTTAAACTCTCCTGAAAGTTCATGGAATCCTTTCATAATCAGGAAACGTTTTTGCTGTGTTACGGCCTATTTGCATATTCAATGAACATACAGGTTAGTATGATAGATTAAGTAGGCAGCTGATTTCTGAATTTTGGTATTCCCCTGCGTATACCTGCTATCTATTTTTTTATTGGAGTGACTATGAAAACATTAATCTTGTTAGCCGCGCTCAGCGCACCTGCATTAGCGAGTAATCCAGTAAAATACTTCGGAGATTGGAAGGTAATCACCAACAACGGAACTCAAGTGATGACTTCGTCTCCAGTTAATTCATCTCCACGTGTTTTTTCTATGAGTTGTTTCAATCACAGTGCATGCACTGTGACTTACACGGTACCATCGCAAAAATGTAAGATTGGATCGACTGCTTATTTGCACGCATCTGCAAATGGCGGATATTATGGAGTATTATTCCGCTGTGATGGAGACAAGTGGGTTGATAAATCTCCTGATTTTATGAAAATCATTAAATATAATTATCATAATATTCAGACGCTTGTCATTAGTGTGGAGAGAGTGCCTAATACTGAAAATACATATAAAGCTAATGGATTTGATCATGCGCTTAATTATATTTTGGGGGCTTCTAATAATTTCAATCAATAATGTGTAAAGCAAAGAATTTTTATTGGGCCTAAGCCTTGGTTTAACTTCGCTCTTCTTTACTATGCCAAACTCGCACGACAACGATAGTAAAGTTATCTTCTCTGTACCTTAATACATAATTTCCAGCACCAAAAGGAATTAAAATTTCCCTAAAAGAACTCAATCCATCAACTGGTCGCCCTGATTCAGGGTTGTTAGTTAAAATGAGTGCACCTTCTTTAATTTTTGTTGCCGCTCTTTTTGCAGCACTTGGATTTTTTTCTTGAATAAACTCTCTTAACCGCACTAAATCTGCTACTGCATCAGGTAACCAAATTACTTTTCTGGACATGGTTTTTCCTGTTCGGTTCCCCAGCTATCAAGCCAATCCATTACTGATTGATTATTAACAGACTCACCATTCTCTTTGTAAGCTTCCCATCTTTCTAATGACTCTTTGTCAGCTTGTTCTTTTGCCTCTTCTTGCTCGATATAACGAGCTAATGCTTCTTTGGCATGATAGCTTTTAGAGCGGTGTGTACGTTCAGCTAATGCTGATAGCCTACTTTCTAACTCAATATCTAATCTAACACCCAACATCGTTTAGCCTTAATTGATTTAACCTTGTTTAACAGTGTTAAACAGCAAAGTTGATTTGTCAACTTACTTCATTGCAGTATCCCGTAAAGAGAGTAACTGTACAGGTAAATTCATTTATGAATTATTAAATATTAATATTGCCAGACAGACTTGTGTCTATGGAAAAAATGCATCTCCACCAAATAGTGAACGGATCTACTCAAAGTGAGTTTTCTTTAAGATGAGGGTTATCTATTATTTCTATCCTTGTTTAATAACTTGTGTTTTAAAAAAATAACAAATATCTTGAGTTTCATTAGATGGTTGCCCCATCCTCTGAAAGCTGACTTGCTTTTCTATCTTCTCCGCATCATAAGAGGGGGTAAATTTAGCCACAATAATTGAATTTTTTCATCGATGGTTTGATTAATTGTAAGTAAAGTGTCATTGATATATGTATCGACATTTCCAAACATCGCAACATAATAGGTTTTATCTAATAATAAAGGGCGAATATATGAATCAGACAAATTTGGCCACCTATAACTGATTGCTCCTGTCCTGTATATGGTTTTCCTTTGAACAGGGTACTCTTTTAAAACATAACTAATTGAAAACCTGCCCAAATAGCCAATTTTAGGGGTAAACTGTTGACCAGTTTTAGCTCCAATTAGCTTTTTATATGCATTCTGCCTATAGATATATATACTGTCATATGCTCTCTTTTGATAGGTATGTGCGCCGCTACGTGCAAACTGCATAATTCGGAGCAATCCGGACACTGAATTCGGCATTATCCGGACACCTGTTTCGGGATGATCCGGACATTGAATTCGGTATTATCCGGACGATTTTTGTTCAAGTCCGAAATCGCTGTCCGGATCATTCCGAAACCCCTGTTTTTCTCTTTTTAAATCAATAGATAACTATCCTTAACCCTGTTTATCCATGGCTTAAGGAAAAGTTAATGTCTAAGAAGAGAACGACGATGAACAAAGTTAGAGAAATATTACGGTTAAAATTTGATTGTCAGCTTTCACTTAGAAACATAGGTATATGTCTCAAGGTAGGAAGAACAACTGTCTCAGAAATCTTGAGCCGCTTTAAACTTAGCGAATTAGGCTGGCCATTACCTGACGGAATCTCAGTTCAGGAACTATCAAAAGCCCTATATCACAGCAAAGCCCCTTCTAGTGACAAAGTGATGCCTGACTTTGCTAAGTGCACGCAAGAGCTTAAGCGTAAAGGCATGACCAAGCGCTTGCTGTGGGAAGAATATCACAGTGAATTCCAGCAACAAGCCTATGGTTACACGCAGTTTTGTGAGCACTATATCAGATGGCAGAAGTCTCAAAAGCGCAGTATGCGGCAGATCCATATCGCTGGTGAAAAACTGTTTATCGATTACTGCGGGCCAACGGTTCCTGTAGTCAACCCTGACACCGGAGAAATCAGAGATGCTCAGATCTTTGTAGCAACCTTCGGCGCCTCCAATTATACCTACGTAGAAGCCTCTTCTAGCCAGAAGCAAGAACACTGGCTCCAAGCTCACGTTAATGCCTTTGAACACTTTGGTGGCGTACCTCATTTACTGGTGCCCGATAATCTAAAGTCTGCTGTGATCAAGCCTTGTCGCTACGAACCTAAGCTTAATGAAAGTTATCACAAACTGGCTAACCACTATGGCACAGCGGTAATACCAACAAGGCCTTACAAACCCAAGGATAAAGCCAAAGTAGAGAATGCTGTACTTGTTGTTGAACGTTGGATCTTAATGCGGATCAGACATCAGACTTTCCATACATTTGCTGAGCTTAACCTAACAATCAAAGAACTGATGAAAGATCTTAACCTCAGGGTAATGCGTCAAGTTGGTGCCAGCCGTTTAGAGCTGTTTGAAAAGCTGGACAAACCTGCACTTAAACCACTGCCTTCACAGCCTTACTATCATGTAGAAACGAAGCGAGCCAAGGTCAGCCCTGACTATCACATCCAGTATCAAAGACATTATTACTCAGTGCCGCATCACTTAGTTGGTCAGCATGTAGAACTTGAAGCCTCATCAAAGATCGTGAGGATCTATCATCAAAATGTGCTTGTCGCACAGCACCCCACTAGTACCGTTGTTGGTCGACAAAGCACGATTGACGAGCACATGCCTAACGCACATCAGTACCAAAACCATAGGTGGTCACCAGAGAGCATAATGAGTTGGGGCAGCGCCATCGGTACAAGTACCGAAAATGTAGTGCAACAACTAATGCTTAAAAAGAAGCACCCAGCACAAGCTTTTAAGTCCTGTTTAGGGATCCTCAACTTAAGTAGAAGTTATGGCGACGCAAGATTAGAGCAAGCTTGCCAAGATGCCTTAATGGCTGAAAAACCTTACTACGGCTTTATCAAAAACCTGCTTGAAAATCATCGAAAAGGCAAACTCGCTTCTGATCCGACAACTACGCCCAATATACAGCACAGCAATGTTCGTGGCCCCAATAGTTACCATTAGGAGGTATGACAATGGAACAGATCAATGAGCAATTTAGAACTTTACGCTTGAGTAATATGGCGCATGCCCTAGAGCAGCAGCGTGAGCAAGGCTCTACGTACAATGAGCTTAGCTTTGAAGAGCGGCTAAGCCTCTTACTGGAGCATGAGATCCTTCATCGAAACCAAAACAAGGTGAAGTCACTCAAGAGACAAGCCAAGCTGAGGCTTAATGCTCAAATGAGCCAGATAACCTATAAGCAAGGTAGAGGCTTAAATCGAAAAATGATGGCTGAGCTTAGCACAGGGACTTACTTACATAAGCATCAAAATATACTCATAACAGGAGCAACTGGAGCTGGTAAAACCTTTGTCGGCTGCGCATTAGCTGATCAAGCTTGCGAGCAGTATCAAACAGCCAAATACTTTAGGCTGAGTCGCTTACTTGATGATCTAGCGGCGAGCAAACTGGATGGGAGTTACCAAAAGCTGTTACTAAATCTAGCTAAAAAGTCTCTCTTGATCATCGATGACTGGGGACTTGAGAAGCTTAACCAGGCTCAATCAGGGCATTTACTTGAAGTGCTTGAAGACAGATACCAGCAAAGCAGTACTATCGTTATCAGCCAATTACCAGTGAAAGAGTGGTTCAAGATGATCACTAACGCCACTGTGGCAGATGCAATTTTAGATAGGCTGGTACACAACAGCCACCGAATAGAATTAGAAGGTGAATCTATGAGAAAACTGGATCAATCCGGACACTTGTAGTAAAAATTAGGTTAAGAGAAATCGGGGATCACGACTGTCCGGATGATCCCGAAATCGCTGTCCGGAATGACCGAAATTCGCACAAAAGAAATAAACTCATCTGTACCATTATTATCTATGTCAAAAAATGCCCCTTTATAGAGCTTTTTAGTGTAAGAGGCATATTCTTGCTCATACTTATTTTCGCTTAGCAGTTTATCGTCGAAATTTGGTTCTAAGCCACTTTTGTTCCTGATAAGGAAGTATGGCTGATCCCACCTTAGCCAATTAAACTCTTCATGTTGTTCTAAATCGAGCTTGCCATCTTTTCTTAAATCGTGATTAAACAATTTTGAAGAGACAATAAAGTCTGCCCGTAAGAACTAAAGTTTGCCCGTAAGAGCATTTTCAGACAATAAAGTTTGCCCGTAGCGGCATTAAAAATCAGGACGGTCATTCTGAATCTAACAAGAAATTGGACAGAAACGTTTTAGAACTTAGGCTTTAAATTGATTGTAAGAATTAGAAACAGCTAGTGAGTAATCCAACATATATTTATGTTCTCATAACGGTCTATAAAGTGATGCGATGTTTGGTTTAAACTAAGTAAAAATATTCACTGCGTGTACTATGCCTCTGCCGTGCTCGTTAAAGAACCCTTAGTTAAATTCTTTTAGATCTGTATGCCAGCCATTAGGCTGCTTTGAAGACTTGTGTATTATTGGTAATACGGCTGGTAATTCAATCCAGTATTCTTTCTCATCACTAGCTTTTACTTTTGCAAGCTCAGTATTATTGTATTGAATTTTTTCTAATATCCCAAAAACAGTCGTATTTTTACGTAAATACACGCAGTTTTTGTCCAAATTCTTAAAAGGGTTAGATGATTTTGCAGCTATCAAATCGATAGCTTCCTTCCAATATTTAATATTTTCACAAGCAGAACTACCCCATTTAAACCTAAGGTACAAAGGTGTTATGTAACTTGGTTTTATTGTAGAGTCCTCACATGGCTGTTCTGAGAAAGATATGACTCCATTTTTCTCACATTTGTAGACATTAGCAAAAGAACTAAATGTTATAAAACAACAAAAGGCAAATAAGATTCTCATTTATACTTCCTTGTTAAATATTATCTATTCTGGATGGTTGCGCCCTTAAAGGTAAAGATAAGTTGCGCCACGATTAACTTACCAAACAGCAGAGTAAAACATGTGAATTTAATGTTTGTATTAAATTATTTCACCACTACCAGTAATCAACTGTATCAGTGAACCACATTTAATACATCATTCCTGAAAACAAACCGAGATGAGCCATTTATTTGATTGAGAAAGTGTTGATTTATCATCCATTTCTCAACGTGATGAGTTTCGGCTGAATTATCGTTGTTGTCTAACTTCGAAGCAATACTGATTTACTTAGAGATTGTGTGAACATCGATGGTATCAATAAGTTGAAATCTGAACAGCAATTAGATTTTTCTTGATTCAGTGCAAGATTTCTCCGAAATTATATGAAACTTCAGATAGTTCAGTATCGCCCGATCATGGAGCAAGATGTCTATTAATAATGATTTTGCAGGACTTTCCTTAAACACAACACAGGCGACTTTCATAAGTCGATCAGAACCTACAGCAGATCCTCTGAATTGTGCTGCTTTTATGACAGAAGTGGAACAACTAGGCACTGAAATTATCAATCAATTCCCTCCAAGTGAATACTTTTATATTGGTGTAGGTAGAAGCCCATACCCTATACTTGCTTGCTTGGTTGGAGGTCAAATGTAGGTCAGCTGAACTAGTTCAAATCCCTTTATCCAATTTCAAGCTTTGTTCCTCTGAGGATTTTCAACGAAATATACCTCCATCTGCATTCCCTTCAAAAGACAGTCGGGATTTATTGTTCAGACATTTTGAGCAGACTATGCCCAAAGTAGAACTCATAAAAAAAAAGTGGTTGATAATCGATGTTGCGGAAACGGGGAATACTTTGCTATCTGCAGGTTTTGCACTAAAAGAGTATTCACTTTCCAAAAAATTAAAAATAAAAATCGAAATGCTTGGTTTAATCGAGTCACATCATAATGATAGATATCAGAATAGCTATTTAAGAACAGGTTTTCATGTTGCCGTTGTGGAAAAAGCAAATAAGCAAAATGAAGATGACTTTATGGATTTTAATACAGGATTTGAATCTTTTTTGCTGTTTGGAGACAGCGTTGAATATGCACCGTATAGTCAATGCTGCTGGAGGACTATGGTAAAAGATAACTTAATCCCGAAGGTAGAACGTAATGGCGTTGAGTATTGTCAGTTTTTAGAAGCATTAAAAACTTTCAATCAACCATTAACACTCGATACAAAATGGGTCATAACAAAAAGCCCAAATGCAGTGTTCTAATAAATTTAAGTACTCGAAAAATCACTAGTTTTTCTATGTAATCATGTCTCATTTTTGGGCAAAAATGCGCTAATAGATCAAGCTGGCAAACGGCTAGACATTTTCAAGTTATAACCACTCCTGAACCTTTTGCATAATCTTCTTTTTCCCAAGTATAAAAGTATTTCTATGTTCACCGTTTTGTACCGATATAACATCAATATTTAGTGGCATCATAACTTTTTGAATTGAGCCAATTGGGGTGACAGAATCATTTTCTCCCTGAAATACAACAGTTGGAATTTTATGTAGTTGTTTTAGATAATTTTCAATCTTTATATCATGAGTTAGTAGTGACTCTATTGGTAATATTTTATAAGGCTTCAGGTACCACTTTGAATTTATATTATTACGTATAGCTGTTGATAATGAGGGAGAAGCGCCTTCTAAAATTAAGCCGTCGGGTGAAACTTCCGTTGCAACGATAGTCGCTAACATCGAACCTAAAGAGCGTCCATAGAAGAAAATTTTGTTATTACAAAATTTAGTGCTTGTATTAACGCTTGTCGTGAGTAGTTTTATAAGCGTAGAAGTATTACTTACACGACCTTTTGCACCGTCTTGACCGGGATAAGATAAATAAATCACACTCAAATTTTGGTCAGTAAAGATTTCAATTAATTCCTTTTCGTATCGCTTAATACCACCATTCCTTCCAGAAAAAACAACGACACAAGAAGGATTTTCACCTCCATAAAGTCTTGATATTACTTCAGCATGATTAGAAGCAACAACTATCATTCGATTTTCTAAAGTGTACTCATCAAGATGAATAGAAGGGAAAAGAAATGAATTAACATTGTATCTTAGAAATACTGCGCCAATCGCGGCATAGAGAATCGTGACCAGAATTATTGATAAAATTATAGTGTTAAGCTTCATTCCATTGATACCTTTCAGTTTGAACAATAAACAAACTAGAAGACCATACTAACCCAGCATATTTAACAGGTTAAGGTTTCATTAGAAAAAGTTCTGGCACGGAATGGGGCATAAATAAGTTTCAGCAATTTCAAACACCCTTGCAGTCTACGATGAACCCTCTCGAAGCTGTTTCAAATGGGATTGAATGGATAATTGACGTAAGCCCGACATGGAGAGATCCAAGAGAGGGGTTGCTGGTGACCCCTTTCTTGGTCGGGTTTGGGCTGAAAGCCCAAGGTGTTAGTCGTGTGCAACACTAAGACTTTAGCTAAAAAGGCACTTGATGCCTGATTACAACCTTCAGGTATGACGACTTACGTAGCAAAGAAACCGTTTTATAAAGGGTTATCAACCCAACAAATGCGATAAGTCCGATCCAACCGGAATCGCGATTTCTTGTTGATCACCACAGAATAAGTAAGCCTCTTTATCACCTAATAAACTCAACTTATCACCTAATAAACTCAACTTATCACCTTGACGATATAAAGCTGTGCCTTCGGCAATGCCAATAACAGGCGTATGTGGATCTACCATAGTGAACTCTAATAAACGCTGAGCACGTGTTTCACCATTATGTCCCGGTGCTTGGTAGTTGGTGTAGTGTGGATTAAGTTGAAATGGTACTAACCCTAGAGCGTTAAAAGAGGGTGGCTCAACTATTGGCATATCATTGGTGGTTTTTATCGACAGTCCAGTAATATTCGAACCCGCGCTCCACCCAATATATGGCTTACCTTGATTAACTTTATCCTTAATCAGTTGCAATATGTCTAAGCGGTATAGTTCATTTAAAAGATGGAACGTATTTCCACCTCCAACCATGATACCGTCTGCATTTTCGATGGCCTTTTTAGGATCTGGGTGATTGTGAATGCTAGACACTTCAATATTTAATTCATTTAGTGCTGCTACAACTCTGTTCAGATAAATATCGTAAGTTATGCTTACACCGGCATAAGGAATAAACAGCCATTTCTTAGCCGTTTCTGTCATAGGTTTTATAAATGGGATTGCGTGACTTAAATATTGGGTATCACCAGCTTTAGAGCTGCTTAAAAGTAGTGCATTAATACTCACTTTCATCTTTCCTTTGAACAAGCAAAATTTCTCGTATTGTATCAAAACATCGGTAAATGTTATTGCTGCTGTTCTTGTTTTGGCTGTTTAGTTTGAAAAAACTTGAAATTTTCCTTTTTAGACATATTATGTCTTGGTGTGATCAAGGATTGCTTTTTGGGAGTAAAAAATGAAGCGTGTGATGTTATTAATATTGACCAACTTAGCCATTTTAGCGGTGGCTTCGATTGTGATGTCGATATTAGGTGTGAATACAAAGAGCATGGGGGGGCTACTCATTTTTGCAGCCATTTTTGGCTTTGGCGGCTCGTTCATCAGTTTGAAAATTTCAAAGTGGATGGCCAAGAAAACCATGGGTTGCGAAGTGATTGCGACACCTCGTGATGAAACTGAGCGTTGGTTAGTTGATACGGTTGCTCGTCAAGCTGATCAAGCTGGTATCAAAATGCCTGAAGTTGCGATTTACAATTCTGGCGAAATGAATGCGTTTGCGACTGGTCCAAGTAAAAATAATGCGCTTGTTGCTGTAAGTACTGGCCTATTATATGGCATGGAGAAGGGCGAAATTGAAGCGGTATTAGCTCACGAAGTTAGCCACGTTGCTAATGGTGATATGGTGACGCTGACTTTGATCCAAGGTGTAGTAAATACTTTTGTTATTTTCGCAGCTCGTGCAATCGCTCAAGCTATTGACACTTTTGTGGCAAGCGATGATGAAGAAGGTGAAGGCATGGGCTTTTTTGCCTACATGGCCGTAGTTTTTATTCTTGATATGATTCTGGGTATTTTGGCTTCAACCATCGTAGCTTACTTCTCGCGTATCCGTGAATTTAAAGCGGATGAAGGTGCAGCTAAATTAGTAGGTAAAGAGAAAATGATTGCGGCTCTTGAACGTTTACGCCAAGGTCCTGCAACCGGTGAGATGCCTGCTCAAATGTCTGCATTTGGCATCAATGGTAAGAAATCAATGGCTGAATTGTTAATGAGCCATCCGCCATTAGAAAAGCGTATTGAAGCGTTAAAAACTCAATAAAACTATTTTTGTAGTAAAAATAAGGGAGCCAACTGGCTCCTTTATTGTTTTCAGTACCAAACCAAAAAGTCTTTAATTGAGAATGGCCTTTAGGCTTTACATTTTACCCCAACCTGAGCAAATGCGTTGATTACGTCAGAAGATTTAAAATGTAAATCTTTAGCGGCATCTTCAACTCCACATGCACCCGAGTCAAAAGTACTCTCAGGTGTCCAGTAAAGCACATTGGCATACACAAAGGCCGCAAAAGCTTTCTTCGTTGTCCAACCTTTAGTCGTTGCTAATAAATAGAAAGCTTTGTTATAAATCCCTGATGCAGAGTGCATTTCTTGGCCGGTATAATCATCCTCACTGTCAATGGAGTAACCATCTAATGATGGGTGTTTCATATATCTAAGAGCACCATAGTTTTTGGTAATATCGAGACCGACTAAAAAGTCGTTTGTTCCTCGGGCATAACTTTTAGCCGCTTCACCAGCCATATCTGAAAATGACTCATTCATTGCCCCAGATTCGCCGAAGTACTCTAAACCAGAGTTCAACTCAGTAAAGCCATGGCTAATTTCGTGTCCACCAACATCGATACTAACTAATGGGTAAAATGAGTCTTCTCCATCGCCAAAGTGCATGACTTTACCATCCCACCATGCATTGTCAGGACCCGGATACGCGTTGTCGTGCGGAGCCATGATCAGTTTGAAAGGCAATACATTCATGCTGAACCAATCTCGATACATACTGTAAATCATGGTGCCGTCATATTGCGCATCGTTGATAGGAGAAAAACCACCATTGGTTTCTTTTTCAGTATTCACATAAGACTTTGTACAGTCGTAGGAATAGGCTTTGGTCGTTTGGCTTGGAAACGCTACTCTTGCATCTTCTGTTTTTACAAACGTAGAGTCCATAGAGCATGTTCCTTTTTCGTCGACGGTGACATTTAATTTAGGCAGTTTTCCTACTCCATATTGATACTTACCTATTTTTTCATTCCCCCCAGGTCCCATACCTGATTGTTGCGTGGTGAGACCCTCCCACTGTTTGAGGATAGTGCCACTATGGGCGTCGATAACAGCATAAGGGCGACTATTACGATTGTTTGCCAATACCAAGTAATTAGTCACATAAGCTAAATGTTCTTGCTGATTTTCATCAAGATACACATACAGCTTGCTGGAATCATTTTGGGTCTTGGTATCTGAGGGAAGATGATTCTCTGAAAAGTGAATTGATTTAACTTTTGAAAGTGCTTGAGCAGGAGTCAGTGTCGGTTTGGTAAAGCTAGGATCGGGATTAATGTTATTCGCAGCAAAACCAATAGGGTTAGTATAGTATTGCAGTTGATCTGCTGTTACTGCTACCGAGTAATTATAAACAGGAACGCCGTGAAAATATTGTTGCAAGCGAACTTTTTTTACTTTGTTGGCTAGAGTGACGACAGTTTGTTGCTTGAAACTGTTTCCCTCAGACATTATAGAAGCCAAGTTTTGGCTGTTAAGAGTTGAGGATGGTGAAACAAGGTTGTGAAAATTAATGATATCAGCTGCAAAAGCTTGAGGAGACAGTGCTAATGCGATGGCTGTAGTTAAAAATAGCTTTTTTGTATTGAACATCATTAAAACTCCTATAATCGTAAGTCTCGATTACTCTTTAATGACTTTTAGATCACGAAACAAAGCTATTAAAGAGTCATTTTTTTATTGATATTCATCCTTAAACCTATGGTGTCACTTTACTTTTTAACGATGACAAAATTGCCATCGTCTTTCATATTGCATAAAACTCTATACCCTGTAAAACAAAAATCGATTAATATTTAGGCTCTGTTAAGGAGGGCGTTATGTTACTAATGGTTAGGAATGTTTACTTTTTACTTTTCCTGTCGGTTTTATCGTTCATTACTGTAAATAAAGTTGCTGCTGAATCTTATGCAGAGGAGGGCAAAACTATGAATGAATTAATGCCAAAGCTCGAAACTTTATACCTTCACCTTCATAAGAATCCAGAACTGTCTTTTCATGAGAATCAAACTAGCCAATTGATGAGCCAAAAGCTAAAAAAATTGGGGTTCGAGGTAACTGACCATTACGGTGGTTATGGAGTTGTAGCTGTTTTTAAAAATGGCAAAGGACCAACAGTAATGATTCGTACAGATATGGATGCCTTACCAGTAACGGAGCAAACAGGGCTACCTTATGCCTCAACCGTGACTTCAACAAATGATCAAGGTAAGAAAGTTGGAGTGATGCACGCCTGCGGTCATGATCTTCACATGACAAGCTTTATCGGTACAGCAACCATGTTGATAAATAAGAAAGACCAATGGCAAGGTACTTTGATCATGATCGCTCAGCCAGCCGAAGAGTATGGTGCTGGCGCTAAAGCCATGCTAAAAGCGGGTTTGTATAAAGATTTTCCAGTACCCGATCACATCATTGGTTTACATGATCATGCAGGCTTGCCAGCAGGTAAAGTCGCAATAGCGTCCGACTATATCATGGCGAATGTAGACTCGGTGGATATTACCGTTAAAGGCATCAGTGGTCATGGTGCATATCCAAGCAAAACGGTAGATCCTGTGGTTTTAGCATCAAGAATTGTATTGGCGCTACAAACTATTTCCAGTCGTGAAATATCGCCATTAGATCCTACCGTCGTTACTGTTGGGGTGATCAATGGAGGAACCAAGAGAAACATCATTGGTAATAAAGTGTTGCTGCAGTTAACAGTAAGATCTTATAAACCAGATGTGCGTGAAAAATTGTTAAGTGCAATCAAGCGTATTTCGATAAATATTGCTGAGAGTGCAGGCTTGAGTGGTGACTTATTGCCAGATGTTAACGTGTTAACAACGGAAACCGCCGATGCTGTTTATAATGATCCTAGTCAGACGGCGAAAGTGAAATCATTTATTGAAGAGGCCATAGGTAAAGGCAATGTTGTTCATGCTGAGCAATCTATGGTGGGAGAGGACGTATCTCAATACGCTTTGACCAAAGAGCAAGTGCCATTAACTTTCTTTTGGCTAGGAGCCGTAAACCCTCAAAAATACGCAGAAAGTATAAAAAAAGGTACAGAATTACCTTCATTGCATTCTAGTAAATTCGCACTAGATTATCCTTTAGCCATCAAAACTGGGGTTGAAGCCATGACCGCTAGTGCCATTGGGTTATTTAAGACTCATTAAAGTTAGTATAACCCTTTGACACTTGCGTAAAGTCTCTGAAACTTTAACCGTTTTGGTTTGAATTGATTGTGAGATTCAAGATCTGGAGTGTGAAATCCAATTAGTTCTGGCGTTGGGCAAACTTGATTTATATCAGAGAGCTTTTCGATGCCTAACTGCGCTAATCTCGCCGCGCCTAAGGCTGGCCCAATATCACCACCTTGACGATAAACTAAGGGTATCCCGAAAATGTCTGCCAGTAACTGGCGCCAATACTTACTTTTGGCGCCACCACCTATAAGAGATATTTCGTTAGGCACCGCTGAGACAGAATGAACTGTATCCAACCCATCAGCGAGGGCAAATCCTACACCTTCCAATACCGCTTGAGCCAGTTCAATCTTATCTGTTGAATGGGTCATGCCAAAGAACACGCCTTTGGCATTCGGATTATTGTGAGGGGTTCTTTCTCCAGATAAATAGGGCAAAAATATCACATCTGAATTTCTATTCTTTGATTGCTCTACAGCAGTGAGCATGGAAGAAACATCGTCGAAACCCACTAACTTTGAAACCCAAGATAAACAAGAAGCTGCACTTAGCATGACCGACATAGTGTGCCAAGTATTTGGTAGGGCATGACAAAAACTGTGAAGTGCTGATTCTGGGTTAGAAACAAAGCCATCGCTTACAGAAAAATAGACTCCAGAAGTGCCGAGAGACAGCATCGCTTGGTTAGGGCTTATTATTCCCATTCCAATGGCTCCTGCCGCATTATCACCACCGCCAGCTACCACGGGAACAGATAACATTCCCCACTTTTTGGCTATGTTGGGCAACAGATACCCTGTAATTTGAGAGCCTTCAAATAATTCAGGCAGTTGGTTTATCGTCAAACCAGTAGCCGACACTAGCTTATTGTTCCAACGACGTTGTTTCATCTCTAACCATGCAGTTCCAGAAGCATCTGAAAGGTCGGTTGCGAAATCGCCCGTCATTTTGAAACGCAGGTAATCTTTCGGCAGTAACACCATTCCTAACTGGGAAAAGACTTTAGGCTCATGATTTGCTACCCATTTCACTTTAGGCGCGGTAAAACCTGGCATAATCAGGTTGCCAGTGATTTTATGACAATCCTCAATGTCGTTTTCTAGCTGTCTACATTCATCTTTGCTGCGACCGTCATTCCAGAGTATTGCTGGCCGTAATACATGGCCATTAGTATCTAATAGCGTTGCACCGTGCATTTGCCCCGAAAGCCCGATGCCTTTCACTAGGGATAAATCAACGAGCTTCGATAATTTTTCGATGGCTACATTTGTGGCAGCCCACCAATCTTGAGGATCTTGTTCGGACCAAAGGTCATGAGGTCTTGAAACTGTTAACGTAGCAGAGGCTGTTGCAATGCTCTCTCCCGAAGTTGAAATGATGAGGGCTTTCACGCCTGAGGTGCCTAAATCGATTCCCAAATACATGATGGCTCACTGTTTTATAAAGATTTATCAAGTATCAACCCTGAGCCTGATGCTAACAATTATGAAATTTGATTATTAATTTCACTGATTTAATTAATCATATTTAAGCTGATGATGGATGCTTTACGACTATGCTATATGCATATTTGTAAAAAGCAGTCGATATGAATAAGAAATACAGAGTCACACTATTATTTAACGCAAACAAGGTTTATGACCGCCAGATCATTCAAGGCATCGGTGAGTATGTGCAATCCTCTGATTGTGATTGGGAATTGTTTATTCCTGAAGACTTTACCACTCACCTTGAAAAGCCACATCACCTGAAAGTAGATGGAATAATCGCTGATTTTGATGATCCAACTATTCGCACTCAATTACAGTCTGTTTCGGCTTCTATCGTTGGTGTAGGAAGTTCAAACCATGAAGGTTTTGACTATCCTATCGTTCCTTATGTTGCCACCGATAATCAAAAAATCATTGAGCTAGCGTTTAAGCATTTAAGAGAAAAAGGCATAGAAAATTTTGCTTTCTATGGTCAGGCTCCAGAGCCTAGTAAACAATGGGCACAAGAAAGAGAAATGGCTTTCAGGCAGTTCGTTGAGGGGCAAGGTTATTCTGGCTACATATTTTCAGGGCAAGAAGTGACTCATAAAACTTGGCAATATCAAATGAATCGTCTTGCAGATTGGCTACAAAGGTTGCCATTACCTATTGGCATTATTGCTACTACAGATTCTAGAGCAAGGTTCATTTTACAAGCGTGTGAAAAATTGAATTTATTGGTGCCGGACAAAGTGTCAGTAATTGGAGTAGACGATGATGACGTTGCTCGCTCATTGAGTAAAATCCCACTGAGTTCGGTGACTCAAGGCTGCAAGGAAATGGGGCACAATGCGGCTAGGCTGCTTGATAAAGCATTTCAGTGTCAGCAACAAGGCATGACACTTGAACCTATAACTATTACGGTGCCACCAGTCAGTGTGACCGCAAGACAAAGTACAGATTTTCATCCAATTGTTGATCGATATGTAATCCAAGCCATGCACTTTATTCGCAGCCATGCGTGTAGAGGGATCAAGGTGGATCAAGTCTTGGACTTTGTTGGTATCTCTCGCTCTAATTTAGAAGTAAGGTTTAAGCAAGAGCGCGGGCATTCGATGCATCAGGAAATACACCAAGTGAAGTTTAATCGAGCCTGTACTTTACTCAAGTCAACCCAGCTTCCGATTGCTGATATTGCTCAAGTTGCTGGTTATCCATCACTTCAATACATGTATAACGTGTTTAAGCGAAACCTTAATCAAACGCCTAAAGACTATCGTGAGCAACGCTCGCTTTAATCTTTGTGCCAAAGAGATTCTAATTGCTCCAAACTCTTACCTTTGGTTTCTGGAACCCATTTGTAGACAAACCACACTGTAAATAACCCCATAGCACCATAGAGCCAGAACGGGAATCCGCCATTGAATGTTTGATAAATGCTGCCGTGAGGGTCGTTCATCATCGGAAAGGTTTGCGAAACAGCAAAGTTGGCAATCCATTGAGCAAAGACAGCAATGGATAAAGCTTTTGAGCGAATATGATTGGGAAAAATTTCAGATAATAACACCCAAACCACTGGGCCTAATGACAGCGCAAAGGCTGCAATATAAAGCAGAACAAAAATAAGTAGGTAGCCTCCAATAGCATTAAAGTAAGCGGCGGTACCAATAGCCAGCATACTCACAGCCATGGCTAATGCACCAAACATCATTAAAGGTCGACGACCAAACTTATCCACCGTAAAAATAGCAATAATAGTAAAGGTTAAGTTTACTGCACCTACCAACACAGTTTGTAGCAAAGCAATGTTGATGCTAGAGCTGCTGAAACCTTTTAGAATCGTAGGCGCATAATACAAAAAGACATTAATGCCAGTAACTTGCTGCAAGATACTGAGCATAATGCCTATGATAAGCACTCCCATCATTTTAGAAGCAATAATACTGTTTTGTGTCGTGGAGTGGATTGAAGAGCGAATATCTTGCCATTGCGCGGCTATGTTTTTCCCTTTGTTTAATACAGTAAGCAAATTTTGAGCTTCATCATCACGGCCTTTCAATGCTAGCCAGCGGGGTGTTTCTGGTACGGTAAATAACAAACCTAAAAATAACAGGGCAGGGAGTGTTTCGGAGGCGAACATATATCGCCAGCCAGTGATGTTAAGCCAATTTTCAGTCCCCATTAAGGCGATACCATAATTGACAAAATACACCACTAACATTCCAAAAACGATAGCAAACTGATTACAAGAAACTAAGGCTCCACGTTTTTCTGGAGGTGCAATTTCAGCGATATACATGGGGGACACCATTGATGCTATACCCACGCCGACACCGCCAATAATACGATAAACCACGAATACCCAAAATTGATCAGGAATGGCTGAGCCAATTGCAGAAATCAAAAATAAAATCGCTGCTATGATTAATGAGCCTCGTCGCCCCATATAGCTACTGCATGGTCCAGCGATGATCGCACCAAAAACACAGCCTATTAACGCTGATGATGCGCCGAATCCAAGTTCCGTTGGTGAAAGTTTAAAAAAATCTTGTAATGCTTCAGTAGCACCTGAAATAACAGCAGTGTCATAGCCAAACAATAAGCCACCTAATGCCACTACAATCGTCAGGTGAATAACGCTGAAAGATTTGCTCATAGTGCTCAAAGTCGAAGAGGTAAATGCTGTTATCTTGGTACAAGTGATTGAACAAAAACATTATTTAAACTGATAACGTCATTATGAAATTTGGTTATTAAATCAAATAGATCAACTCCACTATCAAAAATCATAATTGCTAGTGGGTTAAGAGAGGTCAAAAATAAGCCTATACAAATTTATTAAGGCAAAAACGTAATGGCAGCTTATTTTGATGGTATAGAAAAGATTCAGTTTGAGGGTGCAGATTCCAATAATCCCTTATCTTTTAAGTTTTATGATGCAAACAAGATACTCCATGGAAAAACCATGGCTGAACACCTACGATTTGCTGCCTGCTATTGGCACAACTTCTGTTGGCAAGGTAATGATCCTTTTGGTGCTCCAACGTTAAACAGAGAGTGGTTTAACGGTGCTGACCCAATGGTAAAAGCAAAAATGAAAGCCGATGCCGCATTTGAGTTTTTCTCAAAGCTTGGGGTTCCTTACTACTGCTTTCATGATACCGACATTGCCCCTGAAGGCAGTAACCTAAAGGAATATGTGAACAATTTCCATCACATGGTGGATGTGCTGGAGCAAAAACAAGCAGAAACGGGGTTAAAGTTACTTTGGGGAACGGCTAATGCGTTTTCGCACCCACGGTATATGGCAGGTGCTGCTACTAATCCAGATCCAGAAGTGTTCGCCTATGCCGCTACTCAAGTCTTTAATGCTATGGGAGCCACACAACGTCTAGGTGGTGAAAACTACGTGTTGTGGGGTGGTCGAGAAGGGTATGAAACCTTGCTTAATACCGATTTACGTCAAGAACGCGAGCAAATTGGCCGTTTCATGCAAATGGTGATCGAGCATAAACATAAAATTGGTTTTAAAGGGACGATTTTAATTGAACCCAAACCTCAAGAACCTACAAAACATCAATATGATTTTGATACGGCTACAGTTTATGGTTTCTTAAAGCAGTTTGGGTTAGAGAAAGAAATCAAAGTGAATATTGAAGGAAACCATGCGACTTTATCAGGTCACAGTTTTTTACATGAAGTGGCCACTGCTACCGCACTTGGCATCCTTGGTTCCATTGATGCTAACCGTGGCGATCCACAACTTGGTTGGGATACTGATCAATTCCCAAATTCGGTAGAAGAAAATGCTCTCATCATCTATGAGATTTTAAAAGCAGGTGGCTTTACCACTGGTGGGTTTAACTTCGATACCAAACTTCGTCGCCAATCAATCGATAATGCAGATCTATTTTATGGCCATATAGGTGCTATGGATACCTTAGCCAAATCGCTAGAGAAAGCGGTGGATATGATAGAAAGCGACTTCTTATCGGCTGCAGTTGCTAAGCGTTATCAAGACTGGAATGGTGAATTAGGAAGTAAAATCCTAAGTGGTGACTTATCACTAGAGGCGCTAGCTAAACAAGCACTACAAACTAACATCAATCCAAAGCCAGTTTCAGGGCAGCAGGAATTGCTAGAAAGCCAAGTGAATAGAATTTTGTTTAAGTGACTTAAGTCTATCTTCTAGATTGAAAAAGGAGAGTAGCCATGGTTGAAGATGTAGGTAGAATATCAATTGTTTTCAGTGATTTAGAGCAAAAGGTGACTCGATGTCAATTTTTCAATATACAGGATCGTGATTTCCAAGAGCTAAGAATAACGCTAAATCCAGGGGGAGTACGAAACGCTTATCTGTATCGAGGAAAAACAGAGCTTCATATACCTCGGCAAGAGAAGTTTTATACGAGCCTGAGTAAATTTTTGAATGAGTCAACGATCATAGATGTTAAAGAAAAGCGGAAGAACCTAGTCTTTACGGTTACTGAGCATCCTGTAGATTCTAAAAAGAGTAAGCTAAGATATTTATTGTGTATTTAAGCACATAAAGAATCTTAAAAAGAACACTATGACTTGTAGTTCAAAGTATTTGTGGAGACTGTAAGCACAATGAAATAACGACCACCCATACTTATAATTATGCTTGGTCAGGCAACGTCTCTACAATACCTAAAACTATCATTGCTAATGTCCCAACACCAGCTACAGCAACACCAGCATAAGCGAGGCCTATTACTGTATAACAGCACACCTTCTTTGCTAACGCCTTTGTATTACTTGGTGACTTATGAAAATCTGATACTGGCGGAGTTGTTGAATTTGGGGTGGGGGAATTTACTCCATAGCTATTCCCATCTGAAGAATCGATTAGTGCTTGTGTCTCTGGTGCGGCATGAGCCCATGGGTTTGGAAAAGCTGCAGATGAATCTATGCCAATACCTTTTTCTACAGACATACTTAGCCTCAAATTATCAAACAGAATGAATATTGAAGGTAATCAAAAGCTTTGCTACCTCAACAATGGTTGACCAACCTTATTAATTGTAGGGGTTAAAACAAATTAATTATTATTTAGGCCTCTGTAAATAAAGAGTAAGTTAATCAAGTAACGGCGCTTTTGTAAAAACAAATCATGATTAAATACAATGCCTATTTATCCGTACCTATTTTCACTACAGAACGATTACTCGTAACTCTATTTCCTCTTTAAAAAAGGGCTGGTAATATCACTAGCCCTTATTTTTGGAATCGATTTTTATGTCTAAAGCCATAATGGTACAAGGAACTACATCGGACGCAGGTAAAAGTACCTTAGTAGCAGGGCTTTGCCGAATTTTGGCGAGACAAAAAGTGAATGTTGCGCCATTTAAGCCGCAAAACATGGCACTAAACAGTGCAGTTACTGAAGATGGTGGTGAAATTGGACGGGCACAGGCATTACAGGCCATTGCGGCTAAACAGCCACTTAAAATTGATTTCAATCCAATCCTATTAAAGCCAAGTTCAGATCAAACTGCGCAAGTTATCGTGCAAGGCAAAGCGTTAACCACACTTGAAGCAAAAGATTTTTGGGGTAAAAAAGGACTTCATTATAAAGCTAGGGCGATGGAAGCGGTGCTTGACTCATATAGCAAATTACAAGCTGAATTTGACGCCATTGTGATTGAAGGGGCGGGAAGTCCTGCTGAAATCAATTTACGTGAAGGTGATATTGCCAATATGGGCTTTGCTGAAGCGGTCGATTGTCCTGTGATCATCATTGCTGATATTGATAAAGGTGGCGTGTTTGCTCACTTAGTTGGAACACTAGAATTGCTTTCAGAATCAGAGCAAGCTCGTGTAAAAGGGTTTGTCATCAACCGATTTCGCGGTGAAATTAGCTTGCTGCAGTCAGGGTTAGATTGGTTAGAGCAACGCACGGGTAAACCTGTACTTGGCGTTTTACCTTACCTGAATGATCTACATTTAGATGCCGAAGATGCCATTCCAATAAACCCTATTGTTAAAACTCAAACTAAATTGAAAGTCGTGGTGTTGGTCTACCCGAGAATCAGTAATCATACCGACTTTGAACCATTGAGATTACATCCTGATGTTGAGTTTCACTATGTCAGATTGTCTGATGATCCTGCTAATGTTCAAGCTGACTTACTTATTCTTCCCGGAACTAAAAACGTCATAGAAGACTTACAAGCATTAAAAGCGTCAAAATGGAATAATGCTATCCAAAAACATTTACGTTATGGCGGTAAAGTCATAGGTATCTGTGGTGGTTATCAAATGCTAGGAGAAAGCATTTCAGATCCTTATCAAATAGAAACAAAAATTGGCAGTGAAATGGGGCTAGGCTATTTGCCGATTGATACTCAACTTCAGCCTGAAAAACATCTAGAAAACGTAACGGGTCAATTGCTGGTGGGAGATAAAACCGTTGAAGTTAAGGGTTATGAAATCCATTGCGGGGCTTCGAGCTACACTCAAAACTGCCAAGCTGCTGTTGAAATAAATGATGGCGTTAACTCTCAACTGGATGGCGTGATTTCAGACGATGGACAGATTATCGCTACATACCTACATGGGTTATTCGACCAACATCAATGCTTAAATGCCATACTTAGTTGGGCTGGGTTAACGGCTAATGCTGAATTGGATATAGAGCAAATACGAGAACAACAGTTAAATCGCATTGCCGATACCATTGAACAATATTGTGATATGGAAAAGATTTATCAGGTAATGAGCTCTTAATACTCACATAAGAAGTCCCATGATTTTGCAGTTTACTTTAGATTAAAGTCATTAACACCAACAGTACTGATCTTCTCCTTTGCCGAAGTAGCAGTAGTTACAAACAATAGAAGTAGCAGTGTAAATAAGCGCATGAAAAATTCCATTTATCATCATTTTTCAAAAAGTTATCAGTTGGATGCTGAGAAGTCTAGCGTTTGAGGGCAAAAGTTGTTCTTTAATTACACGTTTATTTTCAAGTTGAAAATAAACGTGTGGTCGCGTAAACTTCAGCTATCAAAATTTTGTTATGACAAAATAATTACGAGGAAAGATATGAGAACCTTATACCTCACTTCCACTATCTTGATCACAGCTTTAACTTGTTTTAACTCTTCAGCTGAATCCAATAAAAATTCTGGCGAGATGGTTAATGTTCCAGCAGGAGAATTCACCATGGGATGCTCTCCAAGCAATGATGACATTTGCTATTACCTTACAGATGAAACAAAACATAAAGTGTATTTAGACGCATTCAAGATTGATAAATATGAAGTAACTTTCGCTCGTTACCAAAAATGTATTGATGCTGGAAAATGCACAAAATTAACCGTGGGCGGAGCGATGAATTATGGAAGAAAAGGCGTCGAAAACTTTCCCGTTAATGGCATAACTTGGCATCAAGCAAAAACTTTTTGTGAGTTTGAAGGCAAAAGACTCCCAACGGAAGCTGAATGGGAAAAAGCTGCTCGTGGCACCGATAGCCGAAAGTTTCCATGGGGCAACCAAAACCCTGATTGTAGCTTAACGGTTATGGATTCTGAATATGGTGGTAACTTAGGCTGTGGCACAGGTAATGTTATGAATGTCGGCTCTAAGCCAGCTGGTGCTTCACCATATGGTGCGATGGATATGGCAGGAAATGTTTGGGAATGGACCGCAGATTGGTATGGTGAAAAATACTATGAGCATAGCCCTAAAAAGAACCCAAAAGGACCGAGTTCTGGTATTTACAAGACCACAAGAGGCAGTGATTTTTTCTCACGCGCAGGTTATGAGCTTAGAACGACCAGCCGTTTTCCCTATTACCCTAAGAACATCAGTCCAGCCATTGGCGCTCGTTGTGCTAAGTCTGAGTAAGGAGCCATAAAATGAGAATCTCAATGTTAAAAAATATGGCTAGTATTGCTGCTACTGTGGCTCTACTCAATTCGTTTTTGGCTTCAGCGGCTGACTTTAATGATAAAGAAATGGTTACTGTGCCAGCCGGTGACTTTACTCGTGGCTGTACCAGAACAGCTGATTATGAGTGTATGCCAGAAGCCTTGCCAGCTAAAAAAATATTCATCAGTGGATTCAAAATTGATAAATACCCAGTGACTTTTCGTCGTTACAACGAATGCTTAGCAAGTGGAAAGTGTACGGATTTATACATGGGAAGTGGCTGTGATTCAGGCATGCCGTGGAATAAAAACCACCCAGTTAACTGTATAACTTATCATCAAGCCGAAGCATTTTGTAAGTGGGATGGGAATAAACGTTTACCCACTGAAGCTGAATGGGAAAAAGCGGCTAGGGGAACCGATAAACGTTACTACCCTTGGGGTAATCAAGCTCCAAGTTGTGAGTTGGCAACAATGAGTGCCAAAACTAAGCCTGGTAAAATGTTCCCAGGTTGCGGTATGGGGACGTCCAATCCAGTTAATAGTAAGCCTAAAGGAGCATCGCCATATGGTGTCTTTGATATGGTCGGCAATGAATGGGAATGGGTAAGTGATTGGTTCGATTCTGAATATTTCAAACATTCACCCACTAGAGATCCTAAAGGTCCAAAAACTAGTACTGGATTTAAAACCATTAAGGGAGCAAGCTGGTTAATGCCTGATGCAGAAGGAATGGATATTTCAGTTAGATCTTCTTATGCACCAGAGGGTCAGGGATATATTGTTAGCTTTCGTTGTGCAAAGGGCTTATGAGGTTGTACAGAACAAAAACATACGATATACCCGATATGTGAGTTAATTTTCCTGAATCAGGAGAGCAATAGAGTGAACAGCAACAGAGGCGCAGAACCATGTGCTGACGACCGTGACTTCCTGTCACGGACGGTTGCCTTATCACACTATTGCTCCTCTCAAGTTCATTGAAAACCTAAAGAATGTGATTAAAAACCTTTCAATTTTTTCAATATCACGTTCATTTATCTAGAGGCCGTTCTCAATTAGATTTTTGATTTGCTGCTGTTAATTTTTTAGGTTAAACAAGGCGGAAAATGTGAAGTGTAGTTACTCTACATGAACATTTGACAACGTAGTTTAAACAAAAAAGAAACGCAGCCCTTCGGGTTACGCCTAGAATTCGCAAACTCTTCGTTACTCATCTTTCATTTAGCTCGCTAAACTTCATTCTTCGCGCCTTGATTTTGCCAATTTTAGGCGGTAACAAATCAAAAAGCCTTTAATTGGGAACGGCCTCTAACCAACGTTTCGCTTTTTCATTATCACTAACTAATAAAGAAACCGTATCTAATTTTGCGGCTTGAATAGGTAAATTCCCTGTCATTAGCTCGTCCCGTCTAAACCAATGAAGTTTAACTTCACAGCCAATAGTTTGTTGTTGCAATAGGTTCTCAAACTCGCCATTAACTTGTATACCATTAGCGGCAATTAATAGATCGCCAGCACTCAGACCTGCTTGGTGGGCGGCACTGTTGTTGGCAACGGCTAATACTTTTAAGCCGAGCGCTTCAGCTTTCACTCTGGCACCAAAGTCGACTTTATCGCCTTTAACGTCGCCCCCGCCTGTATCTTTTGAACCATTAGCAGCTCGGACTTTTAATTCAATGCCAAATTCGTCCATTAATGGGGCTAACAGAATATCATCAGTTGAATCTAAATATGAAAAAATATCACTGCAATCTCGGTTTAATAGTTGCTCGACTAATTGCTGGTGGCTGTTATCAAGCGTACCTTGTTGGGTAACACCAAATTGCTGCCAAAGCTGTTGCATAATGTCATCGAGTGAGTGCTTGTTGTCGGTTTCTTTACGGATGGTTAAATCCAAAAACAAAGCAAATAATGCGCCTTTGGTGTAGTAGCTCACAATGGCATTAGCGGCATTTTCATCTTGCTTATAGAACTTAGTCCAAGCGTTAAAACTTGAATCTTTGAGCGTTTGAATAAAGCGACCTTGTCCACGATAGACTCGAGTAAAAGTTTCGCTGAACATTTCAAGATAAGTGGCTTGATCGACGCAACCTGAGCGATAAGTGAGGTAGTCATCGTAATACGAAGTGATGCCTTCGTATGCCCAAAGCTGGCGAGTGTAGCTTTCTTGATCCAGTTGATAAGGCGTGAACTCGGCTGGCTTGATACGTTTTACATTCCAGTTATGGAAATACTCGTGGCTGCAAAGAGATAAATAAGTGCGATAACCCTTATTCATTTTCTCCATACCTTGATATGGCAAATCACTGCGAGAACAAACCAAGGCGGTAGATGCTCGATGCTCTAGTCCACCAAAGCCATTGCCCAACACTGTGGTTAAGAATAAGTAGCGTTCAAAAGGAGCTGGAGCGCCGAACAAGTTAAGTTGGTACTCACAAATGGCTTTTAAATCGATTTTTAATCGTTCCAAATCGGCAGAGTGTTTACCTGTGAGTACGATATCGTGAGGAATGCCGTTGGCTTCAAAAGTTGTTGACGTAAAATCGCCCATTTCCACTGGGTGATCGATAAGTTCATCGTAGCTTTCTGCACTGAAAGAGCCAAATTCAAAGTGCTCGCCAGAGGTACGAGTCATGCTGGTTGCAAGGCGCCAACTTTTTAACTCATCACCAAAAGGCTTGTCGATTTGTACCGTATGAGTTGAGTTTTCATAACCTTTGGCGGCTAGAAACACACTACTGCCATTAAAGAAACCGTGAGTGCTATCAAGGTGGGCGCTTCGAACCGATAAGTCCCATGCGTACACTTGGTAGCGAACAATTAATTGTTTGGGCTCACCTAAAACTTGCCAAGTTTGTTTATCTAATTGCTTTAGTTCTAAAGGAGCGCCATTACCATCTTGTGCATTTATTCCAATGATATTTCGACAGAAGTCCCTCACCATATAACTGCCCGGTAGCCAGCTTGGTAAGCATAACTGTAAGTCGGTTGAAGGTGAGTTGATGCTCATTTCAACTGAGAATAAATGAGCTTTAGGATCAGACGGAAAAATACGGTAATGGATCATTGCTGTCTCACGTTTAATTTTGATTGTTGAGAGTATACCAAGCTACAAAGTAATTTCGGTGATGAACCAACTTTATCTTTATTTAATGTTTATGTATTCAAGTTCTTTAACCAAAGACACCTTTCCAGCATACTCCTTCTTAATGAACGAAACAGACTCATCTTTTCTGTTAATAGTTCGATTCATAAAGTGAGCTAAAACTACATTTTTGGCTTTAGATTGATTTGCCAGTTTTCCAATCGTTTCAGGTGTCATGTGCAAGCGTTTTGCAATTTTGCCTGCATTTTGTGGAATGGCGTTATTGGCAACCATTAAGTCAGTTTTATAAGCCAGCTTTGGTAAATTACCACTGGTGCCGCTCATATCGCCGCTAAATGTAACTGAGCATTGCTTGTAATCGACTCGCCAAGCGAGAGCCGGCACAGGGCCGTGATTGACATTGATGGCTGAAACCTTAATTCCACCTTTTAAGCTGTGCTGCCAAACTTTACCTTTAGGTTGGACATTATGTGGCTTTACTAAAAACTGAGATGATTTTTGTTGGTTGATGTTATCGCTTAAGTAGGAATATACACGAGCAGGTTTATTATCAAATAGCCCTTTTATCCATGTCATTGTACTGGGAAAATCTCCTGATGCAGTTGGAGCATAAACATTTAATGCTTGGGTGCGATGAGTAAAATATCCAGCTTTGATATAAACGGGTAGAGCAGCACTGTGATCAACATGCAAATGAGTAAATAACATAGCATCTAAATCAATAAATTTGGCACCTGATTTTTCAAAGTTGAATGAACTGCCACCACCAGCATCCACCATCACTTTAGCTTTGCCATTTACCCACACTAGAAATGAAGCCGACGCTAAGCCATCAGTGACTTCTGGACCGCCAGCACCGAGTGTTTGTACTTTCATATGATCGCATTGAGAGGCCGCTATAGATTGAGCTGAAAATAGGGAGAATGAGATTAAAACAGCTAAGCTTTTTAGATTCTTATACATGTTGAGATCCAAACAAATAAAAAGAGCGATATCTTTCGATTATCGCTCAAGGGAGAAAGAATTACCTCAGCTCTGTATAATAAAATCATTAACGGCCTGACTTTAAATACCAACCTTAAATTTTTATCTACAGTGCTGCTAATTACTCGTAGTTCAAGGCAGAACAGTTCGTAATAGTCAGCCTATTTCGGGCTGTTCTAACACAGAAATACGAGTAAGTAGCTGTGCTGTAGAGGTTGACTTATGCAGAGCTGAGGTAAACATTACCAAGTAAGCCTAAAGTCATAACGAACACCAAGGGCAAGAATTTTATCGTCGCCTAGGTTGTCGTAATCTCTTGTTAGATATTCGAGATGAAGTCTAACATTATTCGCTGGATTCCACTCTAAGGTTGTGTTGTAACCGGTATAGTTTTGACTTGATGGATCTTTTTTACCATCGTCAAAATCAAAGTATCCGAGTTTGATTTTGTATTCGTCATTGAGCGGATAAGCTAAAGCTGTATCCAAAGTGCCACCGCTTCTATCATATCCATTTACATCGAATTCATAATCGATATCTGCATAGCTTGCCGCTAAATAAAGACCATTCTCAAAGGTGTAAGCAACCGTTCCCGCCATGGTTTTCTTATCGCCCATCACTTCAGTGCCATTAGCATTGGTACTGTCATTTTGGTTTAAGTAAGCCACGCCAATATGCAAGTTATCAGTATCATAACCGACACCCGTATTGATTAGGTGAGTATCTTTATCACCATCAACTTGCGCCGCTGCCATAATGGTAAAGTTATTCTGAACCAGCTTATAGGTCGCAAAGTTATTTACAAAGAACGGACCATTGCTATCAAACGCAAATGGGCTTGAAGCGTGGTTGAAAATATCTAAATATTCTGCAATCAAGGTATACTCAGCAGGGCGCTGTTTACCAAAAGCGAAAGTACCAAATGGCGTTTCAACACCAGCATAGACTTGACGAGCTTTACCAAAGTCGCCATTGTTTGATAGGTCAATACTCCATTCACCTTTAGCAATCGCAGTCCAGCCATCAAATAATTCAGTATTTGCTGATACTCCCATATGTGAAAGGGCATCACCCAAATCCCAATCTTTATCGCCTTTACTGTTATCTGCTTTGTATTGCAGAGTAGGGCGAACAGTACCATACAAAGTAAAGGTGGTATTTTTGAACTTAGAAGCTGATTTTTTACCTTCTAATTGCTCAATACGTTTATTTAATGTCTCAATCTTCTTTTCAAGAGTGTGGCTATGAGAGTGATCTGCTAAAGCAGAAGTTGAAAATCCCAAAGCGGCTAGGCTCAATGCTGTCAGAGACAGTGGAAGTGTAATTCGTTTTTTCATCATTTTATTATCCTTTTTATTTGATTAATAACTCAGACACAGCGAACCTTGCACCTCTTTGCTTAGAAAGAAGTAAGAATAGAGTCGTTAATCATTTTGTTTAATTTATTTTATTTGAAAACTTTTCGACTTTTTAATTAATCCGTTAAATTCGTCCTCCATATCTTTGGGTGCTGAAATATATTTCAGCACCCATAAATGTCAATTTAAAATCATATTTATTAATTAGGTTTATAAAACCCGACCCCTAATAAATAATGATCGACTAAACGAAAATAAGTATGTTTGGTTTCTTTACGGTTGGTGATTGGGTTAATCCAAATATAATCAATCTCACCCTCAGGCTTTTCTTTTACGACATCGAGCATTCTAGATATAGCGGCTTCACCAGAATCATCTAATGCATCTTCATAGGTTTGACCAACGAAACTGCGACTAATAGCATGAGCTAAATACTCTTTAGAATCGGTATCGACGACGAAGATATACAAATCACCATCAACATATTGGCCATCTAAGTTATTAAACTTAAACAAAGCTTGTTTTACGTTTTCTTTTAATTCAACAGTGGCTTTATCTAATAATGTTTTGGCTTGAAAAGCATTGGCTCTGACTGGGTAATATCCAACAGCGACAATAATGTCTCCAACTCTTTTGAAGAGGGTTCTTTTCGGTGAAGCAACACGGTCAGTGGGGTTATGCCAGTGATATTCAACATCACCACCACCATCACGCTTGGCTTTTTGTACCATTTCTCTAAAGAAGTACTTACCGTACATATCAAAGGTATCTAATACAGTGTCACCAACCAGCACTAAAGATGAGCCACCACTCGATAAAAACTTGCCGTCAACCGTTAAAGAAAAAACATACAGCTCGTTATCGATGAACGCTTCTTTATTATTGAAATCTTTAACCGCAGTAGCACCATTTTTAATAAGGTGTTCTACAGCTCTATTGAGTAAGTTCTTAGCTCTTACTTCTTCATGGGTTTCTATATGTGTCGCTAACATTTGTTGCTCCTTATTTACGGCATCAGCGGCAACAGGCACGCTTAAAGTTAAGCCAGCAATGAATAGACTTTCTTTTAATTTATTGTTCATACCACACTCCTAAATTGAAAATGAACCATGCCAAAAATCCGCTCTAATAGCCTACTAACGAAGGTAACCATAAGGTTAGCTGCGGGAAGAAAGCGATGATGATGACACCGATAACGGAAGCAATAACAAATGGATGAATTCTTGATGTAATTTGCTCAACACTGGAACCACCTATACCCGATGCGACAAAAATATTTTCGCCTAATGGTGGAGTTGCAAAGCCAATAGAAAGCACGGCAACTACAACAATACCAACATGGGTTGGATCAGCACCTAACATATACATGATTGGCAACAGTACAGGCACAATGATCATGATGGCTGCCAGGGTTTCCATAAACATGCCCACGAAAATGAGGAATCCAATCATGAGTATCCAAATCAAGTGCATGCTGTCAGTTATGCTAAGTAGATTTTCGGTAATCATTGCCGGAATGCGTTGTTCTACTAATAATCGACCAAAAACAGTTGCTGCGAATAGAATTAAAAGTACGCGACCAGTGATCCAAGTGGTTGTAGACAGTGACTTAAACAGCTGCTTTATGTTCATCTCTTTATGGATAAAGAAACCAACAACCAACGAGTAGAACACAGCAATAATGGCTGATTCAGTTGGCGTAAAAATACCAGAGTAAATACCACCAAGGATTAAGATTGGAGCAAGTAGCGACCAAACGCCTCGTTTCATCACAGTGCCGATATCAGAGAAGGACCATGTATCGGTTAAGCCTTTGTAGCCGTTCTTTTTCGATATGAAGTAGTTCATGGTGATCAAACTACCTGCGATGATCAGCCCAGGAATAACACTCGCAACAAACAGCTTAGGAATAGAAACACTGGCGAATTGACCATGTAGCGCAATCGCTTCTGCTGGTGGCTTTAAGCCCATTGATGAAATACCAAAAATAACCAGCGGAATAGAAGGTGGGATTAAAATGCCTAAACCACCAGATGCAGCGGTTACTGCTGATGCGTAGTTACGGTCGTATTGACGCTTAACCATGGCTGGGATCATCAACATACCAACCGCAGCGGTTGTTGCTGGGCCAGAGCCCGAAATCGAACCAAAGAATACACAAGCGATAATCGTTGCTGCACCTAGACCACCAGTAATTGGGCCTGCAAGATGCTCTGCAATATCGACTAATCGTTTGGAAATACCTGCCGCTTCCATCAATGCCCCTGCGAGGACGAAAGCGGGCAGAGCCATTAATGGAAAGTTGCCGACAGAGGTAAACGCGATTTGAACCAGTGCAATCGGATTTTTATCTAGTACAAGATAAGAAACCATGGCGGCGCCAGCTAATGAAACGGTAATTGGCGCGCCTAAAATCAGCATTACAATAAAGCCGCCAAATAAAATAAGAGTGAGATAGGCTTCCATTACGACACCTCGCCTTGCATCTTGTTTTGAGAGTTGTTTTTAGCGTTATTTTTTAATTCTTCTGCTTCAGGATCGATGACGTCTACACCTTTAAATAATCTAAGGTAAAGGTTCCAAAGGATACGGATTGACATCAGAGTGAAAGCGATAGGAAGAATCATGTAGAAGTATTTCATTGGGATCCCAGTGGTTTGGGATTTCCAAAATAAATTCATTTTGTTGAATACAAAGTCGTAGCTTAAATAAACAAAGAAAGCGTTAAATACTAACCAAAGTAAATCCGCAATGGTCTCACTGACGGTTTTTACTATCGGAGGAAAAAAACTAAAGTGAAACGTTACACGGTTATGGGCTGACATTTTTGCGGCGACAACAGCACCTAAGTAAGCAAACCAAACAAACATATAAGTGGCTACTTCATCACCCCAAGGTAATGAATATTGAAACAATTGGCGTAAAACAATTTGCACGAATAATAACAACACAAAAAGAGCCAATAATAATGCGCATAAATACTCTTCAACGTTATTTATGTGCTTTATCAATGAACGCTTAATAGACATATTCTTGTCCTTAATCAAACATTTATTACCAATCAAACCAATTAACTTAGGACGAAAAACCTAAAGCAACTTAATTTGTGTGATTGGTATCATCCAAGCGAATAGTCGATATACCAGTTGGTATAAATTATTCGCACTCGCCAGTTCTAAATACAAAAAGGGACTCAATAAAATGAGTCCCGATAAATAGATATTACTGAGCCTTACGACCTAGAGTCGCTAGTGCTTCATCCAGCTTGGCTTTACCACCAATGCTGTCATAAAACTTAGGCCATACCTTTTTCTTTGCTTGATCAATCCACTCTTTTTCAGCGTTAACTGGCGTATGAATTTCCATACCTTTAGCGATAAGAGAGCGTTTGATTTTCTCTTCAGACTCAAGCAGGAAGTTATAGCTGTGCTCTGTCGCTTCTTTACCGGCTTCAAGGATCATCGCTTGAACTTCAGGCTTTTGAGATTGGAATACAGACTCACTGACAATGAGTGGCTCGATAGAGAAGATATAACGGATGTTAGTCACGTACTTTTGAACTTCGTTAAACTTCATTGCATCAATAGTGATGTATGGGTTGTCTTGACCATCAACAACACCAAGCTGAAGACCTGTAAAGGTTTCAGACCAAGCCATAGGAGTAGGGTTTACGCCCCAAGCTTGATAGGTTGACATCATGATTTCGTTACGTGGAACACGAATCACAAGACCTTTAAGATCTTTAAGAGATTTAATTGGACGCTTTGAGTTAGTTAAAACACGGAAACCAGAGTAAGCCCAGCCAACAATACGGACATTGGCATCACGAACGGTATTTTTTACAAGTTCTTGACCAATTTTACCTTGAGTCAATGATTTCGCTTCTTCAGGACTCAAAATCACGTATGGCATAGTCAATAGGCCAACGGTAGGAGAGAATGGTGTAACGTTGTTAATGGCCAAGACTGAAAAATCCAGCAACCCCAATGACGCGTTATTAACAGTATCTTGTTCGCCACCTAGTTGACCATTTGGGAATAGGTTTACTTTAAGTTTGCCTTTAGACTTTTCATCAAGCAGTTCAGCAAACTTAGTGCCAAGCTCCCACTGTGTTCCCCCTGCGGCATCCCCCAATGCCATTTTATAATCTTTTGCTAAAGCAGCAGGCGCAGAGAGCAGACTGATACTAGTAATAAATGGTAGAACGATGCGTTTTACAAATTTCATAGGTGTATCCTCTTGTTATATTTATAATTCCATTCACTATGATTAACTTCGCTTCCCCTAAGCATTTGAAATCTTGATACCGCTCGCCAAATACTGTTCTCAATTTACGCTATTAATCTGATTGGAATACGTTTACAGATATTTCATTTGCATCTTTTAATTGGATATTAACCTTGGTAGCGGATACTCCTTGCTACCAAGCTTTTACCAATTACAAAACCTCATCTTTGAGGTGATACCAGTTGTATAGGAATCGCTGCCCAATACGTCTGAAAGGGGCAAAAATCTCAGATTCAACAACTTCACGGACATTTGGAAAAGGCAACTTAGACTGGAAGATCGGTAAATCCAGTTGCGTTTCTTCACCAGCAATCCATTGTGCGAGACGTTTTCCAGCTTGTGCTGAATACATCACGCCATTACCGCCGTATCCCATCGCGTAGTAAATCGTTTGTTTAGGATCTGGGCGATAAATTCGGGGCATCATGTCATGACTGACGTCAACCCATCCCCACCATGAATAATCGATGTCTATACCATTCAGAGCAGGAAATTTCTTAGCTAAATCGTTCTCTAGGAATTGTTGATACTTACCATTAGGTGCATGTCGACCACTGATGGCACTTCTACTGCCAATTTGCACACGATTGTCAGGGAGAAGACGATAGTAATGACGTAATATTCGAGTATCCGTAAGCACTCGAGTTGTCTTTAAATTACAAGCGTCGAGTTCATCCTGAGTAAGAGGGCGAGTAACGATTGAGTTTGATAGAACAGGAAGCAGACGGTTTTTGGTCTGACCATGCAGATTCTGCGATGTATATCCACCCGTCGCTAAACCAACAGAGCGTGCTTCTACTGTCCCTTTTGGTGTTCTTAAATAATGTTTACCATTACGAGTTTCAATGCCAAGAACTGGGCTTGAAGTATGTACTTTCACACCAAGCGCTCGCGCTTTTTTCAGATAGCCAAAAGCCAACTTGCCAGCGTGAATGCCAATGCCTTCTGGTTCATGCATTGCACCTGCCGCTTCAGAATCACCAACGTATAGATTCTTAACTGTGTCAGCATCTAAAATTTGTGCGTCATAGTTAAATTTGGTTCTTAGAAGCTTGGCTTCCTTTTCTAGAGTCGGCATGATCTTATCGCGATGAGCGATATATAGGTGACCACCAAATTGAGGCTCGCAATCAATATCTTTAATAAGATCTTTGAAGGTTTGCATGCCATCAAGACACTCTTGGTGCATCTTAAGAGCCGTTTCTTCACCCCAGCGTTCAATCCACTGAGAGCGCTTTAAACGACCTGATGCACATTGAGCTTGGCCACCATTACGAGTACTACAGCCCCAACTGGTGCGGTTAGCTTCAAGTACTGTCGCTTTAATACCGTAATGTTCAGCCAAATAAATTGCAGCACATAAACCGGTATACCCTGACCCAACAATAACAACATCTGCACTCATATCACCCATCACTGGGCCATCATCTTCTGGTGCTTCTCCCGCAGTACCAATCCAGTAAGTCGGCGCATATTCTTGGCCTTTACCAGGAGTGGTATGGACTAAGGGATCATATTGTGGGTTATAAGGATCCCGAGTTGTGATGTTAGGATTTATATTTAAGCCTGTTGCTTCTACGTTAATGCTCATAATCATCCTTAATTCATTTGACTGAATAAAACTGCTTAGTGATTAAAGACTAAATAGCAGGGCGAGCTTTACGGAAAGCATTCTTAACTAAGATCTTTCCATCACGCAGAGTGAAGACATCAACCATACGAGCTTCAACACGAGAGCCATCGGCATTAGTGCCACAGAAGGTTGTAACGGTAATGGCGGTATCACCCATAATGGTGTGCTCGGCATCTAGCCATTGAGCGTCAGGGAAGTTAGTCCATGCCATTTGGAATGCCGCTCTAACGTCGTCATAACCTTTGAAACTCGCACCTAGAAGCTCAGGACCAGCAGGAGCGTGGAACTCGCAGTCATCGGTCATGCAGCTCATTAGTGTTTCGATGTCATGGTCATTCCAAGCTTTAGAGAAGGTATCTAAAAATTCAGTAGTGACTTGATTATTCATTTTGTTGACTCCTAATTATTATTGTTATGCAGTTCATTGATTGAACCGACTTCCATTCGTTTAACAAAATGAAACCAACTTGTATCTCATTTGTTAAACTCTAGCAATTTTTTAAAAGCAATTTATTCCAATAAGGTGTTCAGTTGCTTATATATCGTGCTCTTTCAAACAAGTGTTTAATGTTTCTGTACTGTTAGCCGCCAATAACACGACTTAGATAAACCATTGTTAACATGTATAAAGCGATAAAAATGGTGTTACTAAATAGCAGGGCGATAGGCTTCCAACCCAAGCCAATGAGTTTCTCAAAAGACGTCTTAACACCAAGCGCTGCAATTGAGATAACTAAGCACCATGAAGACAGCTTAGAGATTTGAGTTACCGCTGCTTCAGGGATAAAACCGAACTGGTTGATAACGATGAATACCGCAAACATCACTAAGAAAAATGGGATTAGTGGTTGGCGCTTCCCTTCTTTGCCATCAAACTTTTCGCGTTCGCTTCGAAGGGCAACCACTAGAAACATGATCACTGGCATTAACATGGCAACACGGAACATTTTCGCTAAGGTTGCAGCATCACCAACTTCAGGTGAGATTATGTAACCTGCACCAACGACTTGTGCAACATCATGGATTGAACCGCCTAAGAATAAACCCGCTTCTGAAGTAGAAAGATTAAAGGTGCTAACAATAAGCGGGTAGAGCACCATGGCTGCTGTTGAGAATGCAGCAACACCAATGGCCGTTAATAACGTGTATTTTTCATTGTCTTCATTTTGTGGAAGTGTAGAGGACACAGCCATAGCGGCTGAAATACCACAAATACCAGTAGCACCACCTGCTAATAAGCCAAGCATAGAAGGCAGTTTAAGAATTCGAGAAAGTAACATACTGAAGCTGATGGTTAGCACTACACCGCCAGCTAGGGCGACAACACCTAATAAGCCAAGATCACTGATGTCACTAATTGCAATGCGAACACCTAATAGTGCAACACCTACACGAACCAGTTTTTTAGCGCATATTTCGATGCCTTTAACGCATTTTGGGTTGTCGACTAAGAAGTGGAAAGAAATACCAATAAGTAAAGCGTAAAGAAATTTAGGACCGCCATATTGGTTAGAAACAAAACTTGCTGCTGCTGCAATCACACAACAAAGAATAAAGCCGGGAAGGATCAGCTGGATTGCACTGAAATTGAGAAGTGGTTTTTGTAATTGTTTTGTACTCATTTTTGCTGATACCTCAAGTTGGAAAATAGCGCCTGACTCAACATCGAGTCAGGCTTCTAACGTCGTCGGGAGTTAGACGAAGTCTTTATATTTATCCAAGTGACGTACTGGTGTAGATAACGCATCACGACGGAATGGATCACCAAGTTCACGAGTACACATGATTTCGATGATAGTGGTCTTTCCTTCGTTCATTTGCATATCTACCGCTTTCTTAAGCGCAGGACCTACATCTTCTAAACGGTCAACTGTGATACCTTCTGCGCCCATTGCACGTGCAATTTCAGCAAAACTTTCGTTATCAAGTTCACCCGCTACGAAGCGACGGTCGTAGAAATCAACTTGGTTCTTCTTCTCTGCACCCCATTGACGGTTATGGAATACAACGGCCGTTACTGGGATGTCGTGACGAACACAAGTCATGGTTTCCATTAAGCTCATACCCCATGCGCCGTCACCAGCGTATGAAATTGCAGGGCGATGTGGTGCAGCCACTTTGGCACCAATGATGGTAGGGAATGCGTAACCACAGTTACCAAAGCTCATTGCCGCGAAGAATGAACGTGGCTTTTCAAAGCGTAGATAGCTGTTTGCGATAGAGTTAATGTTACCGATATCCGTCGATACCATTACGTCTTCAGGCATGGCTTTTTCAAGCTCACGCAATACTTGACGAGGGTGCAGATATTCACCGCCAGAGAATGGCGTTTCTTCTGCATTTTCTTTGATCATGTCTAAGCTGAATGCATCTTTTTCATGCGTCCACTCATCCAATTCTTTTTCCCAAGCGGCTTTTTCTGTCGCTACTTTGTCTTTACGTTGAGCAACGGTTGAATCACAAGCAAGAGTGCGACCAGATAAACGCTCAGTCAGAGCAACTGCAGCCGCTTTTGCATCACCACAAATACCAACAGAGATTTTCTTAACAAGACCAAGCATCTTGTTGTCAGCATCAATTTGAATAATCTTTGCATCTTTTGGCCAGTAATCCATACCGTGTTGTGGAAGCGTACCAAATGGACCTAAGCGAGAACCAAGTGCAACCACAACGTCTGCTTGAGCGATCAGCTTCATCGCCGCTTTTGAACCTTGGTAGCCTAAAGGACCACACCAAAGATCATGGCTTGCAGGGAATGAATCGTTGTGTAGATAGCTGTTTACTACAGGTGCATTTAAGCGCTCAGCAAGTGCTTTACACTCTTCAATAGCGTCAGCCATAACCACGCCGCCACCAGAAATAATCACTGGGAACTTAGCTTCAGCAAGTAGATCTGCTGCTTCATTTAGGCTTTGCTCACCACCTGCACCACGGTCTAGACGAGAAGGTTTCGGGATTTCACAAACGCTTTCACCGTAGAAGTAATCGCGAGGGATATTTAACTGTGTAGGACCCATTTCACTTAATGCACGGTCAAAACAACGACCTGTGTATTCAGCCATACGACCAGGGTGCGTTACGTGACCTTGGTATTTAGTGAATTCTTGGAACATAGGTAACTGGTTACATTCTTGGAAACCACCAAGACCCATAGTCGTAGTGCCAGTCTCAGGCGTAACAATAACCACAGGGCTGTGTGCCCAGTACGCTGCAGCAATAGCTGTAACACAGTTACTAATACCTGGGCCGTTTTGTCCAATCACAACACCATGAGTGCCAGATACACGAGAGTAGCCGTCAGCCATATGGCCAGCACCTTGCTCATGTACCACTGGGATCAGGCGAATGCCCGCTGGTGCGAAAATATCCATGGCATCCATAAACGCAGATCCCATAATGCCGAAAATATTAGTTACATCGTTGGCCACCATAGTTTCTACGAAGGCTTCAGATGGGGTCATCTTAGTGGGACCTTGCACATAAGATCGGTCATTTACATTGCTCATAATGCGTAATTCCTTGTATGAGTGATATCTAGTAAAGCATTTGTGGAATAAAAAGTTCCACTAATTGATGTGCAGATAACTTATTGAGATTCAGTTATCATGTCAAACAAAAAGTTAAAAAAATGATACATTTTGTTTTAAATTGTGAAATTTATGATAAGTTTACAGCTTGAAAAGTGGAAGGGTATATATGTTGTTCAGCGGTTTTAAATTAACTAAAACAATAAGATAAGAGGTTGTAGCTGATGAGTGAGTTTTCTAGCGAAGTGTCAATTCAGGCTTCATCTAAAAATAGAGTGGCTGTTCGAGATATTTTCAATATTTCATCAAATATGATGGTAACCGCATTTGAAGAATCGAATGATTATGTTCCAAAAATTGATCCAAACTATCAATTTAATAAAGAAGTGACCTTAGCGATATTAGCTGGCTTTGAACATAATCGACGCGTTATGTTGCAAGGTATGCATGGCACAGGTAAGTCGACGCACATCGAGCAAATCGCCGCTCGCTTGAACTGGCCATGTCTACGAGTCAACCTTGATGGCAACATCAGCCGCTTAGACTTAATCGGCAAAGATACAGTTACCCTAAAAGAGGGGAAACAGGTTACTGAATTTCAAGAAGGTATTTTGCCATGGTCACTGCAGCGCCCTGTAGCTCTGATTTTTGATGAATACGATGCGGGGCGACCTGATGTGATGTTTGTCATCCAGCGTGTGTTAGAACGAGATGGAAAGTTAACCCTGTTAGATAAAAATAAAGTTATTTCACCTCATGCTGATTTTAGATTATTCGCAACGGCAAATACGGTCGGGCAGGGAGACTTCTCAGGGCTTTATCGCGGTGTTCAAGTGTTAAACCATGCGCAAATAGACCGTTGGAATATCATAGCAACCTTAAATTACCTGCCTGAAGAAGATGAAACCAATATGGTTTTAGCGCAAGTGGGAGTAGAAAGAAATATTGTTGAAGCTATGGTTTCGCTGGCGACTTTTACTCGAAAAGGTTTTGCAACAGGTGAAATGTCTACGGTGATGTCACCCAGAACCGTCATCACTTGGGCTGAAAATTATCAGATATTCGACGACCTCGAACTTTCATTTAAGTTATCATTTTTAAATAAATGCCAAGAGGAAGAAAGGGCATTAGTTGCTGAATATTTCCAACGTTGTTTCGATAAAGAGTTAGCAACTGAGACATTGATATGAACGATTCATTAAGCAGATCAGAACAACAAGCACGAGATTCGTTGGCATCAGCTGTGGTGAGCAGTTTTGCTACCGATCTTAGTTCTAGTTCAATGAGTCAATCGGCTTATAAATATCAGCAAGGCAGTTTGTATCAAGGCACGACCAGATTACCGTTTTATGCGCCGCATACTCAACAGCAGTGGTTAGCGTCAATTTCAGAAATCTTCCCTGAATCTGGCACAGAGGGATTAACTCTGGAATATCGCGGTCGAATTGATGCATTAGCGCTTCGTTTACAGCATTCAGATCTTCATTTGCATCAAAAACTGAAACCCGAAGGTTCAATTTCTGGATTGCTTTTTGAAATGTTGGAGCAGTTACGAGTGGAATGTTTGATTTCTGATGCTCATATAGGCATGAAGTCAAACATTAACAATCTATTTGAACAATGGAGCCATTGTTTTCATTCATCGGGGTTAACCGAGTCCAGCTTGGGTATTCTGTTATACACGCTTGCGCAAATGAGCCGTGCAAGATTACTTGGAATAGCCGTTTCTGAAGAAACAGAGCATCTTATTGAACATACTCGTTTCACGCTTTCTGGCAAAGTGGGCAAGCCGTTAAATGCAATGAGATGGTCACTTTCAAATCAAGCTAATTATGCTCAGCATGCCTTAGAAATTGCATACTTGATTGAAGCCATGGTTGAGCTTGAGTCAAATGAAGAAGAAAGCGATGAGCTTCAGCCAAAAGTTGTAAAAGGTTTTGCAATTTTATTGGAGTTAGAAACGGAAACGCTTGAGGCAATTTCGAAAGCTGAAACCGGAACAAGTAAGGTTTTTGAAGCGTCTAGCCATCAATATAAGGTGTTTACGACTGAGTTTGATAAAACCATTTACCCTGAAAAGCTCATTCGTGAGGCATTGCTTAAAGAATATCGTCAGCAATTAGATGAGAACATCCTCAGTCAAAAGATCAACGTTAGAGGCTTAGCTCGGTATATCTCTTCATTATTGAATCAATCCGTGATGGAAGATAGACAAACAGAACTAGAAGAAGGCTACGTTGATGCCAGACGCTTAAATTCAATGATTTGTTCACCCAGCGAAACGGCACTATTTTATCAAGTCAGCCCCAAGCCTCAAACCGATACAGCGATTACTTTTTTAGTCGACTGTTCTGGCTCGATGAAAACACACGCTAAGCAAATCACCTTGTTATTGGATACCTTAGTCCGTGCTTTTGATATCGCAGAAGTGAAAACAGAAGTACTAGGCTTTACCACAGGTGAATGGAATGGCGGGCAGGTGCTAAAACAATGGCGTCGTCAGCGTAGCCCTGAAAATCCGGGGCGATTAAATTCAGTTCGTCATATGATTTTTAAACACAGCGGACAAAGTTGGAGAAAATCGCGCTTAGGCATGGTCGGTTTACAAAAGCTAGACATATACAAAGAAGGTATTGATGGCGAAGCAGTTGAGTGGGCGGGTCAGCGGTTATCACACATTGATACAAAGCGAAAAATATTGGTGGTGCTGTCTGATGGTTGCCCCATGGATACCGCAACCAATCAAGCCAATGATAAGTTTTATTTAGATAATCATTTAAAGGCTGTCATTTCTCAGCAACCCCAACTTGGAATTGAGGTGGTTGGACTTGGCGTTGGGATTGATTTAAGTACATACTATTCGAAAAATACAGCTATAGATATAGAAAGCGAATTTAATAGTAAAACGTTAAAGCAGCTTGTTGATAGATTATTTTAAAATTAATTTTTCTTTACTTTCAATGAACTTCGATAAAAGGGTTGCGAGAATAAGGTTTGTATTTGAACTAATATAGAATGAGCAAAATATGGCTGCAGTCGCTTCAGAACCCTCGCCAATTATTCAACAATTAGCAGTTCCAAAAAATAGAGATCTTTCTTCATCAGCCATTTATCAGCAAATAAAAGTGTTAGAAGCAAAAAAGTCACATGCTGAGTGGTTTCAACTCTTTGAAATACCCTATCTACAAAGGGATGACATTGAACAAAAGTTTGATAACTGGTTTCTTGTAAAAAGCTTTTTAGAAATTTTAATAGAGACTTGGTTGAGCTTAGAAAGGGGGAGCGAAGAAAAATTAGTTAAGTTGTCGCATACTGTTGACCCATTATTAAATTTGGATTTAACACTATTATCTATTCCTCAGGCTTGCATAAAGCCCAACCTTGTCTCATCAAGAACTAAACATAGTTATTCGCTCTCGAGAAAGAAGCGAGAAATTAGTTTTATTGACTCAGAACCTCTACTTGGGAAGTTAATTTTTTTTGAAAAACCTCAAAGTTTAACAGCAGTGAATGTCAGATCTTTTTTTCAAGCTTATTCAAACAGCTGGAAGCAAATTGGAGAAACATTAGCCTTTAATCAAGCATGCTTAAATTATGCAGATAATCATGTCGTATTTGATAAACTTGGTTGGGTATTTGATAGATTTTTTGAAGATTTTGACTATAAAAGCGAAGAAGAGAGGTTCAATCATCTATCATGCGCAGCCTTTAATTTTATTAAACAAAATCAAGGGGTTTCTGAAGCCACATTTTTTGTTGCACAAATGACGTCTAACTTCAGAAAAATGAGTTGAACACATGCGCGATAGGAGGACGTTACTATCGATAAGTGTAATTCTCTTAAGGAGAATAAAATGACTTAAGTCCATATTACTCCAATTAATCTAGTCCTAAATTCAGATAAACTCACTAGATGGAGCTGGTTAATTTTGTTGTTAAAAATGTACAATAGGAATTGGTTGGTTTCTAGGATTTAAAAAAAATTGTTCTAGGAGCTGGAACTGGAATAGGTTTGGCCTCAACTTGTTTTACATGTGCTAACTGTCGGGTTTCTTGCACTGGCACAAATTGCCCCGTTTCGTCTGCTTGTTGTAGCGGAATTGCTGGTTTTGGTTGTGGAGCTAAATTAGCAAGCATTCGAGTTGTTTGATGTTCTCTACTATTAGGTTTACTTCGGGTCGTAAATTCATTATGTGGACAGGGGGTGCTAAAATTCAATTCTTCATGCATCTTCTTTATTGCTCGGATAACACGTCGAGCATTGGGGGTGAATCCCCTTAAGACCATTGCAAACCATGGCTCTTGAAGCTGTAAATTTTGGTAAATACCATAAATTTTATCTGAGAACTGTTTTGTATGACTTTCTCCTGCATCGTCTAGATAGGCCATGGAATTAAAAAAGTCAGTAATTGCTTTTTTGGTTTCGAGAGAAGCGAATCTTAACTGGTGCCGAATAAAGAAGCTATGGTTACTTCTAGTTGTAAAATGCTCATAATCTCCATCGCGTAGATAATAGTAACGCTCCTCATATTTGGAACGGTGGTTGTTTCTGATGCCACACATATCTTCTGATGAAGTGGGTTCATATGGTGATTCTGTTGGGGAATATGGAGCGTGCGGATAACCCGCTCTATTTTCATCTGCTGAATAGTCAAATTGCTCATCATAATGATGAGATTGTCTATGGCATTCGGGATACCTTTGATACTGATAATCCTGTGGTGAATTCTCATACTGCCATTGGTAATCATTAGCTTGTGCAGAGTAGCCTTGTTGCCCAATATAATCATGACGGACTGCCATATTGAAACCTCACGTTTTATGACTTAACAAGTCATGTCATAAATATTTTCATTTAAGTTATCTGAAAAATAGATCAACTCAGTTTGCTTGTCAGTAACTATGAGAGAAGGTTAATTTGTGGTTAATCAAGATGTATTTCGTTTAGATGCGAAGCTAGTGCACTATAGTGACTTAGCTAAAAGTCACTACAGATTTAAACAGTAAATAGCCTCCTAATAGCATTAATAATATAAATACCACTTTTTTCATAGTCTGAGGCTTTAAAGGTATGGGGTACTTCACAGCGATCATTGTGGTGATTGAAACCAAAGGAATCGCTAACGCAGAGAGAAATAAGATGTCATTTGTAAGCTGATCTTGGCTCCATAAAAACAGACTACGGCTTGCTGAGGAGCAGGCAAATAAAAGCAGCAGTAGGTTACGTATAGAAACAATAGAAAAGGGTTGTCGATAGAAGTGGAAAACTAAAGGTGGCCCCGCCATACCGAATAGACCTCCTGTAAAACCTGATGCAAAACCAGCAATAGAAAACGTGGATATATGGCTACGAGATTTGTCTTGATTGTGTGATACTTGATTGATTGAGCTAATACCACTAATAATGATCATCAAACCAAGTAAAGCTTGTAACATTGCTGTTGCTGAATCACTTAAATATGAAAGCAGTTGAACGCCAAGAATGACTCCCGGAATGATTGCCAAACCAGCAAAAATAGCGATTTTCCAATCGATATTATACAAAGATTTTGGAATAACCGTTAAGCAATTCACTAGAGTTACTAGACTTACTACAGCGGCGATAAAACTAAGCTCAGCAAGCCCAAAAGCCGTTGCCAGACCTGTAACAATAATACCTAACCCAAACCCTGTTGAAGTTTGAAAATAAGTACCAACTGCTATGATCAATAACAGCAAAATAAAGGTTGTTATCATGGCTTATACTGCTGCTTGAGCTTGGACGACAGTTACTGCAATCACATTGTAAACATCATCTGCATTACAACCACGAGATAAGTCATTAGCAGGCTTTGCTAGCCCTTGCAGCAATGGACCTACGGCAGTTGCTTGCGCCATTCTTTCTGCCATTTTGTAGCCGATATTTCCTGCCTCAAGGTTAGGGAATATCAACACGTTTGATTCACCTTTGACCTTCGAGTCTGGCTTTTTAACTTTGGCGATATCAGCAACGAGAGCGGCATCCAGCTGAACATCTTCATCGATGGCAAGTTCTGGCATCACTTCTTTTACAATCCGAGATGCTTGTACCACTTTATCTACTGCTGAATGTTTAGCACTGCCGTTTGTGGAAAACGAAAGCATAGCGACTTTGGGGTCTTTGCCTAATAAAGCTTGAGCATTCTTTGACGCAGCCATGGCTATGTCAGCCAGTTCCTCTGCATTAGGATCGATAACTAGCCCGCAGTCAGAGAAAATCATGCCACCTTTGAACGTGTGGAATGGCTGGCACATGATCATTAAAAAGAAGCTAGAAACAATTTTTGAGCTTGGGCAAGTTCCAATAATTTGAATAGCACTGCGGACAACGTCGGCTGTGCTATATACAGCGCCAGCAACGGAACCTTCGGCAATACCATGCTCTACCAGCATATTGGCAAAACAAAGTGGTTTTAATACTTCTTTTTGCGCGCGCTCAAGCGTCATTCCTTTGTGTTTACGTTTCTCAACAAGTGCATGAGCTAATTGATCTATCAATGGTGATGAGGCTGGATCCATGATTTCAATCTGGCATTCACTCTCGCAGATGTTCGGCTGATGTTTCAAAATTAGCTTGGAAACATTGCGAGCGTTGCCAACTAATATGATATTGGCAATGCCATCTTCACTTGCTTTTATTGCGGCTTGGATAATACGCTCATCATCACTTTCGCACAGAACAATGGTTCTAGGTGACTGTTTGGCTTTATGTATGATCAGATCCATGACTTTCATAATACTTCTCTTGTTGTTTTTATTTAAAAGCTTTTATTGAGACAAAATGTTTCGATAAATAAAATTTATGAAAATATTATGCGCTTTAGGCTTATTTGGTCAATCAATTCTCAAAAAAAATCGTTATAATGGGCCATTGAGTAAAAATAAGGCAGCTAGGAAACTAAAATGGACAAAAAAAAGGTTGAAGGAGATACCCCAACACTTCGTCTTTTTTCTTTACTTGAAGTTATTGCGCAGCGGGATGAGTTTTTTTCATTACAAGGATTAGTAGAGGAAACGGGCTTGCCTAAGCCAACCGTACACAGAATGTTAAATCAGCTTGAGTCAGCGGGCATTCTTCAGCGTGATGGCGACGAGCGCCACTTTAGCTCTGGTGGTCGTTTACGCAGACTCGCCGAAAACCTACTCCTAAACAGCACCACTCATAGTGCGCGGCGTTTAATCCTACAGCAATTAGTTGATGAGGTCGGCGAAAGCTGTAATATTACAGCAATGTCAGACGGTGAAATCGTCTATCTTGATCGCATTGAAACCGCAGCTCCTCTTCGTTTTTATCTTCATCCCGGCTCAAGGGTTCCACTTCATTGTTCTGCCAGTGGTAAATTATTTTTAGCGCAAATGAGTAAATCACAGCGCAAGCGTATGCTGTCTCATGCCGTGCTTACTCAATACACTGAAAAAACCATTATTGATATCGACGAATTAGAAAATGAAATCGATAAGGTGAAATATGCAGGGTATGCCATTGATAATGAAGAGTTCTTACCCGGGTTACTTTGTGTGGCAGTAATGGTGCCACGAGAGAAAGGACGCTCAAACTTATGTCTTGCTATTCAGGCGCCGATTATGAGATTAAAACCAGAAAGTGCTCTTCACTTTTTACCTGCCCTGCAAAGAGCAGCGCATGCTCTTGCTGAGGTTGAGGCTGAAAGTTGGCCTGAAACGGCAGAATAAGTGGGTTAATAATGGTTATCAATTACATTTTGAGTGATAATAAAAAAATTATTTGAATGGGGAAATTACCATGGCTGAAGAAACCATTTTTAGTAAAATTATCCGTAAAGAAATACCTGCAGATATCGTTTATCAAGATGAGTTAGTGACTGCATTTAGAGATATCTCCCCTCGTGCACCGACTCATGTACTGATCATTCCAAACAAATTAATCCCTACAGTAAATGATGTCACAGAGTCTGATGAAGCCTCTTTAGGGCGAATGATGACAGTTGCTGCTAAAATTGCAGAACAAGAGGGCATTGCTGAGGACGGATACCGTCTAATTATGAACTGTAATAAGCATGGCCGTCAGGAAGTTTTTCACATTCATATGCATTTGATCGGTGGTCAGGACGTTGGCCCAATGCTTTCAATTTAAATTCGGAACACAGATAGATAATGAGCAGTACTACTCCCGTTAATCCAGAATTTTTTCCATTAACTACCTTGGCAGAGCGCTTTGTCAATCAGTTGACTCAGTGTCGCCGTTTAAATGTAAAAGTACATGAGGCTAGTGAGCATCATGTACTCATGGAACTACCGTACAGCGAGAAGCATATCGGTTATCCAGAAACAGGGGTTATTCACGGCGGTGTGATCACCACGCTTATGGATACTGCTTGCGGTTGCGCCACCATTTGTGCCATTAAAAAGAAATACGACTCATTAGAGATTTCGCCGACTTTGGATTTAAGAGTCGACTACATGAAATCAGCTAAGCCGCACCAATCAGTCTTTGTATTGGCTGAATGTTATCGTTTGACTTCCAGCATCGCCTTTACTCGTGCGATCGCCTATCAGGATAGTATTGATTATCCTATTGCTCACGCAGTTGGTGCGTTTATGCGTATCAGCCCAGAGATGATTGGTGATGAGTTTAGAGCAGCGCTCATGGGGGAAAGCGAAGGGCCTGAATTTAATCAGCTTCGTATGCAAGAAGAAGCGCAATTTGAAAAAGCTGAAAAGCCTACCACAGCACCTAAGGCACCATTAGCGGTAAAAGACATCGTTCAAAAAGCATCGGAAACCAATGATTTTGAACAGTTACTTGCCCATGTTCCTTATGCTAAATGGATTGGTATGGATGTGGAGCGTTTCGGTTATGAATTAGTGTTCCGTTTACCTGCAAAAGACAGCAATATAGGTAATCCTGTATTACCTGCCATACATGGTGGCGTGATTGCTGGGTTTATGGAAATGTCGGCAATTGTGCAGTTAATGGTATTTATGCACACAGAAAAAGTGCCTAAGATTGTGGACTTCTCGATTGATTATTTACGAGCTGGTTACCACAAAGATACTTTTGTGGAGTGCCACATTACTCGTCAGGGTCGAAGGGTCGCAAACGTGAATATCAGCTGCTGGCAAAGTAGTCGCAAGCAGTTAATTGCTACGGCTAGGGCTCATTTCTTAATTGAATAAACATACAGCTAAGGAAATATTATGAAACGGTTTAATCTTGCATTGTGTTTGTTGCTATCTACAGTCGCTATTACTGCATGTGCGCCTAGAACTGCGGGTATTAAAATAGACTCTCAAGGCAATTATCAAATCGATAATCGACGTTTCGCCAGTGATGTTTCCCTTAAAAATAGTTTACTTCGTCAAGTTGGTTCTCAATTACAAGGGGCCGCAAGCATTGTTAGTGACTATTCAAAAAGCCAAACGGTAGAATATCGCTTTGTATGGTTTGATGCGCAAAATTACGAAGTTGATGCTGACAGTAAAGCGTGGACGCCAGTAACATTACATGGCAAGCAGAGCAAACAAATTACATCTGTTGCACCTAATTCAAATGCGACCAGATTTGAGGTTTATGTTAGGAAAGTTCACTGAATCAACTGAGAAAACCCAGCCATTAATCTCTTGATCAACGGCTGGTTTGTTTTATTTATTCAGTTTGATCGTCTAAGCCTTTATTCATAGCTCGATCAACGAGAATATTATCCAGCTGTTTGGTGCTATCAACGCCAAGCTGTTTCATTTGCTCGGCTTGTCTCAACAAGTTTCCTTTTCCTTCAGATAACTTACCCATAGCGGCTTTATAAGTGGTATCAGCGGTATCTAAAGCGCGTCCCAGCTTTTGCATATCAGTGACAAAACCACAGAGCTTGTCGTAAATCTTCCCTGCTTGTTGAGCAATTTGTTGTGCATGCTGATTCTGGTATTCATAACGCCAAATATTGTGAATGGTTCTTAAAGCGACCAACAGATTTGTCGGGCTAACTAACATCACATTATGATCGAGTGCGAAGTTTACCAGTTCAGGATCATGTTCCAGCGCAAGTAGGAATGCTGGTTCGATTGGAATGAACATCAATACATAGTCAAGGCTAGTGATGCCATGGAGTTGCTGATAGTTTTTCTTACTCAAACCTTTTATGTGGTTACGAATCGAGATGACATGATCTTGAATCGCTTGCTTTTGCTCTATCTCGTCTTCACTGTTAAAGAATGTTTCATAGGCAACCAATGACATCTTAGAATCAATCACAACATCTTTTTGTTCTGGTAAATGTACAATGACATCAGGTTTAAAGCGTTTACCATCGTCATTTTTAAGATCGGTTTGAGTGTCATATTCATGTCTTTCTCGCAAACCACTTTCTTGTAATACTCTATCTAAAATAACCTCTCCCCAATTACCTTGCTGCTTATTATCACCTTTTAAAGCGTTAGTAAGGTTGATAGCGTCTTGGCTCATTTTTAGATTCAGAGCTTGAAGTTGCTCAAGTTGATGTTTGAGTGCACTTCGCTCTGATTGTTCATGGGTATAGGATTCATTTACTTGCTTTCTAAAACCTTCAAGTTGCTCTTTAAAAGGTGAAAGCAGGTGATTGATCTGTTCTGAATTATGTTTATTGAATTTTTCGTTGCGGTCATCAAAGATTTTGCTGGCTAGATTTTCAAATTCAGTTTTAAGGCGAATTTCAGCAGACTCGAGCAAAGCTATCTTATCTTCGAGTGCTTTTTTTTCGATTTCATGAGTCGCTACTAAGGTTTTTTGCATTGAGTTGGACTTTGATAATGCCAACTGTGCTTCCATCATTTTGTGTTGGATGCTTTTTAAATCAGCTTCGACTTTTGCAAAGTTCTCAGTTAAAGCCTGCGCCTTACCAAGAGCTTGAATATTGATCTGATAGTCTTCTTGCAAGTGAGTATACTTTTCTTGGGTTTTCACCAACTCAGCTTCGTGCAGTTCTTGTTTGATTTCCATGACATGTTCCCAACGTTTTCGTGTTAAACGCTGGTTGATTAACATGCCAAATAAAAAGGCCAATATGGCAACGGCGATGAGTAAAAAAATAGTGCCAGTAGTCAGTGAGTCCAATGGTGTGTTACTTAACATAAAGCGAGTGTAATCTTGATGTGAGTTTATTGAGGGTAGCATGTCATGCTAGCACATCGCCTTCAAGTAAGAGCTCTATATTTTTTATTAGGGTTAAGCTTTGTTCATTAAGAAATATCATGATTGTTGATCGCATATACTGTCTGGGTAGTTAACTGTTTTTACTTCAGGTTAAGGTAAATTATGTCTGTAGAGCTAACTGATATGTGTAGCTTGTCTCTGGATGAATCAATAGCGCATAGTCAGGACATTCAGCTGAATGAGAGCTCTGAGGCCATTGATCATGCCGTTCTTAAATCTTTGCTATACGATAAAACACAAGCAAAGCAAGCCTTTTCGTATCTAGCAAATTGTCAAGATAAGTCACTACCAGCCAAAGTGAGAGTTGAGGCATATTTCCAGTTGGTTAAGGCATTATCTCCTCACTATCGACATTGGTTTGAATTAACCTTTAAACAAGTAGCGGGTAACAAAAAATTAGAAATTTATTTTAACCAATATGCACAAGATGCAATTAAGGTAACTTCGATAACAGTTTCAAAGCAGGCTCAGGAACTAAACCATGAGCATGAGAAGTATGTCAGCAGGAAAACTAAGCAACAATTAGAGCACAAATTTAAAATGGATTTAGATAGAGCTGAATATACTTTTTTTGATTCAAGTGGTGTAATGCCATATCGGTATTTTTACACTGGTGATGTACGTAAATTGGAAGAAAAGTTTGACTATGCCTCACGTTTTTTTTCAGATGAAAGTGTTAAGACTCACTGTTTTTCATTGGGGTTTCAAGAGCTAATCCACTCTTTTATTGCGATTCGAAGCGATGTTTGTATAAATTTTCATGGTCATACTTTTGTCTTTAAATTCTCAAGAATGGAAAATGGCGAGATCTTACTTAAATTAGAATTCTCATCTAAGTTTAAAATAGGAGTGGCTGAAGCTGCGAAATGTGAGGAACCAATTAAAAGTTCTCAATGGCTAGCTGAGTTTGTCGTGTTGCGAAATGGTTTTTGCTGCACTGAGGCTTCTGTAAATATTCAATATAAAGATGAAAGTAAAAGTGGGGCAGAAAAGCCAAAGCATCTTGAGACAATACTTTATCCTAAGCTTCATAGTTAATAGCAATGAATGCCAGTAGAGATTTCAATTTTAAACCGCACTTATTACTTGTTATGGCGCAAGTGCTTATAGCGAGTTCATTTCCTGTAACTGCAATGCTCAATTCAAATAGTTCAGTTATTTCACTGAATATTCTTAGGTTTGTTATCGCAGTGACTTGCTTAGCTCCATTTGTATTGTTCAATCAGAAATATCGTAAGCAGCTAAAACACACATGGATTAAGGGGATGGTTATAGGTGGTTTTTACAGTGCCTATTTTCAGTTGTTATTTATCTCTTTAAAACAAACAACGCCTTTGCATACAGGGACACTTTATACACTCACTCCTTTCTTAACTGCTGTATTGAGTTTTTTTATTTGGCGATATCGTGTTAATCGATATGAAATGTTGGCTTATGGGATTGGTTCGGTTGGAACGGCGTGGGTGGTATTTAAAGGAGAAATCGTTTCAATTCTAGGATTTCATTTAAACTCTGGTGATTGGATTTATCTCGGCGCTGTAATATGCATGAGTTTATATGTATTATCGATGAAGATGTTACATAGAGGTGAAGACGCTATAGTTATGACTTTTAGCTCGCTTGTCGGCGGCTTAATTGTGACACTATTCGCTGCACTCGTCATGGGGGTGGATTTAGACTGGATTAGCTTGTCTGCTCATGATGTCTCAGTAATCTTTTATATCGCTATTGCAACTTCGCTTATGACCTCTTATTTGACCCAAAAAGCGAGTCAAAAGTTATTGTCCGTTGAAGTGACCACTTATATTTATTTAAGCCCAGTGTTTGTTGCTATTGAAGTGGCAATATTGGGGGGGCAGTTTCCTGAATTAAAAGTCCTACCAGGAATTGTTTTATCAGTGATTGCCACATTGGTTTTACTTTATTTCGCCCAAATAAAAAAGCGCGAACTCAGTCGCGCTTCTACGTCATTTGGAAAATGAACGAATTACTTTGCGTTCATTAGAGCAACAGTGTTGTCCAGCATACGGTTGCTGAAACCCCACTCATTGTCATACCAAGACATTACTTTAACTAGACGACCACTAACACGTGTTTGAGTAGCGTCAAAGTTAGAAGAATGAGGGTCATGGTTAAAGTCAATCGACACTAATGGCTGCTCGTTTACAGAAAGTACTTCTGAAAGTGGAGATTGAGCGGCTGCACGCTTGATGATGTCATTAACTTCTTCAATAGTTGTATCACGAGAAGCAATAAACGAAAGGTCAACTAGAGATACGTTAGCAGTAGGAACACGTACCGCCATACCGTCGAACTTACCTTGTAGCTCAGGAACGACTAAACCAACAGCGGCTGCAGCACCCGTTTTTGTTGGGATCATTGATAATGCAGCAGCACGAGCGCGACGTAAGTCAGAGTGATAAACATCTGATAGACGTTGGTCGTTAGTGTAAGCATGGATCGTAGTCATAAGACCAGACTCAATACCTAACTCGTCATTTAATGGCTTAGCAAATGGTGCTAAACAGTTAGTAGTACAAGACGCATTCGAAATAACAGTCATATCTGAAGTCAGAACGTCGTGGTTTACACCATAAACAACGGTTGCATCTACGTTTTTACCTGGAGCAGAAATGATAACTTTCTTCGCGCCTGCATTTAGGTGAGGTTGAACCGCTTCTTTAGAGGCGAAGATACCAGTACATTCGTATACAACATCAACGTTCAGGTCAGCCCAAGGCAGTTTACCTGGATCACGCTCTTGGAAAGTAACAATTTTATCGCCGTTCACGTAAATGGCTTCTTCATCATGGTCAACTTTAGCGTTGAAACGACCATGAACAGAGTCAAATTTGGTTAAGTGAGCATTAATTGCAGCGTCACCTAAATCGTTAATCGCAACGATTTGGATTGGGTAATCTTTTTCGCTCTCATATAGAGCACGTAGAACATTTCGACCGATACGGCCGTAACCGTTAATAGCAACGCGGATAGTCATTCGATATCCCTCTAACAAGTGGTTTTAAAATAAATCTGGTTATAAAATTACAAAAATGTTGAAAACAGTCAAGCTTGAATGCGTTTTTTGCACAGTTATCACGATAAATTTGCTGTTCAGCTCTAGATTTTGAGTTTTTCGTAACTTATTTTGGTAAAAGTTTTCAGGCTGGCAAGTTTTTTGATACGTGCTTATTTTAATCTCAGACTCTCTAATATTTTATCTTACCGATTGATAGATTCTGTTTCCGTGATTGAAATCTCAGCTTGATAAAAACAAAAATAGAAAAATTTTATAGAATTATTTTTACATTCTCATTTTTTAAATCCTTGATCTATACCATCAAAAAAAGCAATTCTGCCGCAAAAAAGTGACTTTGTTGTAATTATTACAAAAACCATTTCATCAATGAGCAAAATCAGCTGTTTTTTCTAATAAAATTACAATGTTGCAAAATGTTGTCAGCTAGCTTGCAGCCCCTTTTTTCATTACAATTGCCGCCAATCTGGAGCTATGCTTCAGATACCTCTAACTCTACATTTATAGATTTCCACTGCTTTATCTTGGATATGGCGGTAAGTGAAATAAAGGATTACTAATGAACGCTGATAAACACCTAAAAAGTTGGCAAGAACGTTTCGAACTAGCAGAAGCTATGCAGCCTTTACTAGGTAAGCTGTATCGAAACCAAGGTGTGGAAGTAGTAATGTATGGTAAGCCGCTTCTTAATGCTTCTACCATCGAAATTATTAAAGCTCACCGTTTGGTTCGCCGCTTTGTTGGTGACAAACTTCGTCTACGTGAGAGCTTCCCTTTTGTCGAAGCGTTAAGCAAGCTAGATATTAAACACTGTAAAGTGGACATCGGAAAACTAGCAGTAAACTACTGGCGTAACCATAAAGATGATAGCAACATCGAAGCTTATATGGCTCTTGAACTTGCACAAGGCATCAATAATGATTTAGATAAAGAACCGAAAGACGTAGTACTTTATGGTTTTGGTCGCATCGGTCGTCTGCTTGCTCGTCTATTAATTGAAAAGACCGGCAGCAGTAACTTACTTCGCTTACGTGCGATTGTTCTTCGCGGTGGCCGTAAAGGCGACTTAGAAAAGCGTGCAAGCTTGTTACGTCGTGACTCTGTACATGGCCCATTTAATGGTTCTGTATATATTGATGAAGAAAACAACGGAATTATTGCTAACGGTAATTATATTCAAGTTATCTATGCAAACTCTCCAGATGAAGTTGATTACACCCAGTACGGTATTAACAATGCTCTTGTTGTTGATAACACCGGTATCTGGAGCGATGAAGCTGGTTTAGGTCTTCATCTTAAGTCTAAAGGTGCTGCTAAAGTACTTCTTACTGCTCCTGCAAAAGGCGGTATTAAAAACGTGGTTTATGGTGTTAACCATGATGACATCACTGCTGAAGACACCATTATGTCAGCGGCAAGTTGTACTACTAATGCCATCACTCCAGTACTGAAGGCACTGAATGATAAGTTTGGTATCAATAATGGTCATGTAGAAACCATCCATTCATACACTAACGATCAAAACTTGATTGATAACTACCACAAAGCTGACCGCCGTGGTCGTAGCGCTCCACTGAACATGGTAATTACTTCAACGGGTGCAGCTAAAGCAGTATCTAAGGCTCTACCAGAAATGGAAGGTAAGCTAACGGGTAATGCTATCCGCGTACCTACGCCAAACGTTTCTATGGCGATTCTTAGCCTAAACTTGAATGAAAAAGTGAATAAAGATGAAGTGAACACTTATCTTCGTGATATCGCGTTGCATTCAGAACTTCAACATCAAATTGATTACACTGAGTCGACTGAAATTGTATCAAGTGATTTAGTGGGTTCTCGATACGCAGGTGTAGTGGATTCTCAAGCGACTATTGCAGAAGATAACCGCGCTATTTTATACGTTTGGTACGACAATGAATTTGGCTATAGCTGCCAAGTTGTTAGTGTAATGGCTAAGATGCTTGGTTTAACCACGCTTTCATTACCAAATAACTAATCGATTATATTTAGTCTATTTAAGCCCTACATTATGTGTGGGGCTTTTTTTGATCCAAAAATTAATTTGTTATCTCTCGCTGATGGATTTATAACCATAAAAAGGTTTTAAACCTAATTGAGGTGAGACAATGGAAAGGCAAATTTCGATTTCTCAGCAGGAAATGTTTGCTACGGGTGAGCAACTGTTTTCGCCAAGTTTACTTCCGCTTCAAGGACAGTCACTGCATCAAGCTCGCCGAGGGGAATCTTCTTCTTTTGGGCTATTTCAAGTTGAACAGCGAAACATCGACTATTCCAAACGTCAAGTGTTAGAGCAGTATTTCCATAATGGTAGACCTGTGGTGACACTTTATGCTCGTGACTTATCAAAAAACACTTCCTTACCAGAATTAGTGGAAAAACAAAAAACTAAAAGAGATGTAAGTAGATATTCCAGACGCCATAGCATCGAGGAGCTATCTTCTCCAGTGACAGAGGTAACTTTCGCTTCAAGTCTTCCAAAGTATGTTAGGCAAAGATCACAAGAAAGTGCTAGTAATTCTAAGGAAGTAGCACCGAGACGTTATAAGAGCTCTAGGCTATTTGATGAAAAGCTTGCTGTTCCTGAATATCAACAAAGAATAGTACAGCATTTAGCCGCTACACAAGAAACTAGAGAGAAAATTAAGAATGACTTTGTCGCCAGTTTCAATGAGAAGAGTAAGGAAGAAATGATTCAAAAGCTAAAGGTTCGCGCCAAATTCTTAATAGAAACTAATCAAAGAGAAAAATACATACGATCACTTCTTTCAACATCGAATAAAACATCATCAAGTTGATGAAAAAATAAAACTATTGCTTTAATAATCTTCAAACAAACCAAATATCTTCACTTTTTGTAAAATCTCGATTGACTCTTAAGTCGAAAACCGTAGAATGCATCTCGCAGTCAGGGAACAGCGGCACGAAAGTGAAGTTAGAACCAGACTGGATTTGAAAGGCGCGATGGCAGAATGGCTATGCTGCGGATTGCAAATCCGTCGATCTCGGTTCGACTCCGGGTCGCGCCTCCAGATTTATATGAGAAATTAAGTTTTAGTGCAACGGCATTAAAGCGACAGTTTTGCCCGAGTGGTGGAATCGGTAGACACAAGGGATTTAAAATCCCTCGCTGGTAACAGCGTGCCAGTTCAAGTCTGGCCTCGGGTACCATCATAAGTGAAAAAGCCTCAACATTTGTTGGGGCTTTTTTGCATCTGTTACTTTATCAGATCTCAACTTACTGTCTTGATTAATGCTAAAATAGCATCAATTTTACCTTCCTTAGGAAAAGTCCATGATTTTCACCCATATTGAACAAGCGGCCGCGGATCCTATTCTTGGCTTGAATGACGCCTTTAAAGCCGATACTCGCGAAACGAAAGTAAACCTTGGTGTTGGAGTATATAAAGATGACGCAGGGCAAACGCCAATTCTCAATGTGGTGAAAAAGGCAGAAGCTAAATTATTAGAAATAGAAAAAAGCAAGAACTATTTAGGGATAGAAGGTGTTCAACAGTTTAACCATGCTGTTCAAACTCTTTTGTTTGGTGATAACTCTCATATTGTAGCCCAGAAACGTGCGGTAACGGTTCAAGCCCCTGGCGGAACAGGTGCATTAAGAGTTGGATCAGAGTTTATTCTTCGTCATACCCAATCTCGTACTATTTGGGTCAGTAATCCTACTTGGGCCAACCATCAAAATATTTTTACGACAGTAGGGCTTGAAGTCAAAACCTACGGTTATTACGACCAAGGTACTCATGGTTTAGATTTCGACGCTATGCTTGCCGATCTTCAACATGCCAATGCTGGGGATTTGGTACTTCTTCATGGCTGTTGTCATAACCCTACGGGTATTGATTTAGATGATGGACAGTGGCAAATAATCGCTGACTTATGCGTTGAAAAAGAGCTGATACCATTTTTTGATTTCGCTTATCAAGGCTTTGGACGAGGCACAGAAGAAGATGCACAAGGCTTACGCATCGTTGTTGCTAAAGTGCCAGAACTGATAGTGGCTAATTCGTTTTCAAAAAACTTCGGTTTATACAATGAACGCATCGGTGCGTTAACCCTTGTTGCTGAAAATACTGATGTCGCGGCTCGTTCATACAGCCAAATAAAACGTGTGATTCGCGCTAATTATTCTAATCCTCCTGCTCATGGTGCTCTTATTGTCAGTACTATTTTGAGTGACGCAGAATTAAACCAACAATGGCAACAAGAGTTAGCAGAAATGCGTACTCGTATAGCGCAGATGCGAGAGCTTTTTGTTGATACCCTAATGGCTGAGGGGGTAACTCAAGATTTTAGCTTTATCAAGCAACAAATGGGTATGTTCAGTTTTTCAGGTTTGAATAAAGAACAAGTTCAGCAGCTTCGTGAGCAGTTTGCCATTTACATTGTTGGCTCAGGGCGGATCAGTGTGGCAGGAATGACCACAAGTAATATTCCGGTTATTTGCAAGGCGATTGCACAAGTTCAGTGATATAGCCGTGCATATTGATGCGTCACAGGTATAATATTCGCTAAAAATTAAAAGAGAATAAACACATGCGTATTACCGATAATTTTGATGGTGGCAATATTGAAGTCATCAACATTGAAAATAAAGACAACATTGAACTTAATATTCGCCCAGATGAAGGTGGTGAGTTTTATCAGTGGTTTAACTTTCGCTTCCAAGGCCAAGTGGGTAGCGAATACACGTTCAATATCTTAAACGCTGGCACCTCTTCTTATGTAAAAGGTTGGGAAGGGTATGATGCCGTAGCAAGCTATGACCGTGATAATTGGTTCCGCATTCCAACCAAATTCAAAGATGGTAAATTAACCATTAACTTAGAGATGCAATGCGATGCCATTCAAATCGCTTATTTTGCACCTTACAGCTATGAGCGTCATTTAGATCTGCTAAGTTCAGTGCAATTACATCCAGAAGTTTCTCTTGAACACTTAGGTTTAACGCTCGATGGTCGTGATTTGACGTTAGTTAAAGTCGGTGATGGTGATGAGTCTAAAAAGAATATCTGGATCACTGCTCGCCAGCATCCGGGTGAAACCATGGCTGAGTGGACGGTAGAAGGTCTTCTACACCGTTTACTTGACCAAAACTGTCCAACGTCTAAGAGTTTATTAGACAAAGCTAACTTCTACATTGTGCCAAACATGAACCCTGATGGTAGTGTTCGTGGTCATTTACGTACCAATGCTGTTGGTGTAAACCTAAATCGTGAGTGGCAATCACCAAGCTTGGAAAAAAGCCCAGAAGTGTATTACGTTACTGAAAAAATGAAGCAGACAGGTGTGGATTTATTTTATGACGTACACGGTGATGAAGGTCTGCCTTATGTATTCCTAGCTGGAGCAGAGGGTGTACCAAACTATGACGAACGTTTAACCAATCTACAGGCTGATTTTGTAAGTGCTTTGCAAATGGCTTCTGCTGATTTCCAAACTGAGTTTGGTTATGACAAAGATGAACCGGGTCAAGCTAACCTAACAGTGGCTTCTAATTGGGTTGCACATACTTTTGACTGTTTATCGAACACGCTTGAAATGCCATTTAAAGATAATGACAACTTACCTGATCCATTTATGGGCTGGTCACCTGAGCGCAGCGTATATATTGGTGAAGCATCATTATTAGCGATGCTTGCCGTTGTCGATAAACTGAGGTAATAACCTCAGCTCTGCATAAGCAAACCTCTACAGCACAGCTACTTAAGCGTATTTCTGTGTTAAAACAGCCCGAAATAGGTCAACTATTACGCCCTGTTTTGCCTTGAACTACACCTAATTAACTGCACTGTAGACAAAATTTTTAAATATTTTGATAATTCATAATAATGTAGCTTTCATTATACAAAGCTGAGGTTAATTAATGGCACTCATTCCATGCCCATATTGTAAAAAGCAGATTTCCAGTTTGGCTAAGCAATGTCAGCATTGTGATGCTAAATTGACGGGTGACAATGAAGCGAAATTGAATATCGCTAAAATCAATCAAGCCAGTAAACTGCAAACTCACAGCTTTATAGCCATGACCTTATTTGTAGCTGGAGTGGTGATTTGGTTTTGGGGTGGTGAGCCAGCTGAAGGCACTCGCATGTATGCGGGAGCTGTGTGCTTTACGTTCGGCTTTATTGGTTATTTGGTCACTCGAGTTCGAGTCATCTTACACAAGCGTAGGAGCGTCTAATGGATTTACATAAAATCATTGATGATATGCCTGAAGAAGTGTACTTGCGTATGCGCTCTGCAATGGAGTTAGGTAAGTGGGAAAACGGTGTTGCACTTACCGAGGAGCAGCGTGAACATGCGCTGCAGGTGGTTATGCTCTATCAGGCTCGTCATCTGGATCAAACCGACCACTTTACTATTGGCTCTGAAGGGCAGATTAACGAGTTGTCTAAGTCTGAGCTTAAAAAACAGTTTAAAGGCGATACTATCGCTGAATTTAAGCAAGACGAGTTTTAGTACTACTTGAGCCTGTTGCAATTTTTGCTGCAGGCGCTTTTTAGTTATGAATAAATTAACCACTTTCGTTTTGTTCATTCAGCAGTTGAAAAAAACAAGTAATAATATGGCTCTGATGAGTTTTTTTAATGACTTTTGAGCTTGCTCTATCGTACTTCATACCTCTTAATACTACAGTTGTATTAAAATCCAAGTTTTTGTTGCAAAGTGTCAGAATCTGGTACTCAAGTGGTCTGCTTCAAGCTTTTATTATCTGATAGTAAACGAAATAAGGCATCACAAGTATAGAATATTGGCTTATCTTCTTTTTGCGTTAACCATTTGAAGAAAAGCGGTGACAATATTCGATTGATGAACTATTTTTCTCGCCTTAAAAGCCATTTCACTAGACTGCTCTACTTTACTGTGGTTGCGAAATATTATTGTATGGAAATTAGGATTAGTTATAGTCGGACCTGCGCCACATTGATTGACTTCAAATTGAATGATAACTGCAGAATTTTCGTTTCGGAGCACTTTCTTATTAAAGGTATTGATTTTGTATCAAATAAATCAACACTATTACTTTTATTGTTGTACCAAACTGTGACTCCAATAGCTTCAATGGGGTCTGCCATAGGTAATACTCGTTATTTATAGAATAATCCAGCATATCAAATACTTTATGTCTATATGCTGAATAGCCTTAATTTTTTAGTACCGAATAAAATTATATTTTGAGGTGGGTTTGTACAGCATCTATAAAGGCAGCTTTTTATATCATTGAGCAATATTCCTTTTTAATTCAATAGGTTTTGTATTGTTAAGCCCTCATTCGACTTCTTATGCATTAAAGCCTTTCTTTTTCTCTATCAGTGGCTGCTCAGTAAAACAGAAGAGTCGAGAAGAAGTATCGACTGTAGACAATGATGGTGCCTTTTGGACTGTTACTAAGATACTAGCCAACACCGTACTTCCTTTATCTATTTCTGCTTTTTTCGGAGGTGTACCATTAGTGACCGCAACTTCTATTTCACTTGTTGGAAAATTTGGTTGTGAGATTTTTTTCACTAAAGGTATAGAGGAGCTGGTAAATAAATCGCTCCTTGGTGCTACTGAAAAAGTTGTTGTTGCAGAATCAGCAAAACTGGTGGGAGCTCTTGCAATTAATTTTGCGATTAGCCCAAATTTTGATTTTATCAAAGAAACGGTTATGGCTTTGACTACATTTTTAGCAATGAAGCTTAGTTCTCAACAAACAACTAGATTACTGGATCGGTTAGGGTTAGGAGATAATAAACTAATCAAAGTGGTTAGCTGTACTCTTGTTCAATCTGGCGTGCAAGTTTTATGCTACAAGCTATTCCTCTTTCAGCAGCAAGCGCAGCCAGCAAGTAAAAGGCGTGATGAGCAAGAAACATTTGTCGAAGAGGTTACTGATTCATCTTATTATTCTTCTAAAACAACAAGTAGCAGAGTTCGTCAGTCTATTGAGCAAACATCAAGTGTAGAACCATCTGTTGTTAAAAAAACGCTAGTAAGTTCCTCAAAATTATATTTTCAAGACTGTGATAAGGTAGACGGTTACATGATTTTAAAAGATACAATTCAGGCCGTTGTCAACAAACCAAACACCGAACCTGTACCAGTAACAATGGCTATGGAGCTTGAAACATTTATTACTGAAACTGACACACATGACTTAAAACCTGCTCACAAAAAGCTGTTTGACCTATTAGAAAGAGGAGTTTTAAAACTTCAAGAAAATTGTAATGTAATGCCAGGTTGGAAAACTGTCTCTGATGTCAAATCTACAAAAATTCAAGAGCTTGAAGGATATCAAAATTATATTGTTAGTAGTTGTACAGATAAAACAGAGTTTGGTTCATTTAATCTACCTTGCAAAGTAAGTATTACTCCGTGTTCATTGAAGGGTAAGGGCATGGGATTAAAAATGAAAGCAATAGAGAAGGTAGAAGTAAACTTTGGTGATTTCCCTGCTGATAAGGTGTTGGATGATCTAAAATTGCTTTAAACATTAATCCAACTGTTTGAGCCTGTATAATATGAAAGATTAACTGCGTTTAGATGCTGCCCGACAAGGTTATTCGGGCAGAATATACAAAAGAAGTGATGCTCTAATGTCTTTTCCCAGAATGCTTTTTGCGTCGAGCTTCGTCTTTAACTTTTTTCTCAGCTTCTTTAATTGCCAGCATTTCTGCCACTTCCACTTTTTCTTTTTCAGCCATTGCAGGCGTTTCTAGTGTTAGTTGACCGATTTTACCGCTGCGATAATCATGAAGTAAAACTTCTGAAGCTTTATGATAATCAATAGTGCCACCAGAACGCAAAGCACCATGACGGCGCCCAATGGCTTCTAATAGCTCAATATCTTGTCTTGGTAATTCGTCAAGGTTATAGCGCTTACAGATTTCCTCAGGATAAGCCTCAAGGAAATATTCCGCAGCAAACATAGCAACATCATCATATTCCATTGCCGTATCTTTGATTGCACCTGTAACAGCTAAACGATAACTACTAGAAGGATTATCAACTTTTGGCCATAGAATACCGGGAGTGTCTGAAAGCACAATGCCGTTACGAAGGTTGATGCGTTGCTGAGTTTTTGTTACCGCAGGTTCATTACCTGTTTTAGCAATCACTCTACCGGCTAGGGTGTTGATGATGGTAGATTTTCCAACATTTGGGATGCCCATAATCATGGTGCGAATGTCTTTTTCTACAGTATCTCTGTGAGGCGCTAATTTACGGCAGAGATCAGGGATTTTTTTGACCATAGCCGATTGCAAGGTGGTAATAGCACTGGCTTTCACGCCTTGTTCTTGCTCTAAATATTCGATCCACTGAGCGGTGATCTCAGGATCGGCCAAATCACTTTTGTTAAGTAGCTTGATACAAGGTTTATCACCACGAAGTTCTTGGATCATTGGATTTTCACTGCTGTATGGAATTCGAGCGTCCAATACTTCAATAATTAAATCAACTTGTGGCAGTACCTTTTCAATTTCTTTGCGGGCTTTGTGCATGTGCCCCGGGTACCAATTAATGCCCTTTCCAGACATAAAAACCTTCCTATCAACTACTCTGACTAAAAACGGAGGGGATTTTAGCATTGTTAGCGTTAAAGTGTGTCAGTATTGTGAAAAATTCAATCAGTTAAAAAGAAGGTTACGTTAGTCACTACTCTCACATCTTTTTCTATTTTGCGAGAGTCACCATAACTTTGTCCAACATCTCTTACGATAAAGCTACCTTGGCTGGCGCTACGAATACCACCCACTTTTACGCCTGCGTTTGTTGCAAATTCGTTGGCGGCTAAACGAGCATTTTGGGTAGCTTCTTTGAGCATGGCAGGTTTTATATCGTTGAGCTTTGTAAAGAAGTAGCTGGGTTCCTGGTTTTGGATATCTAAGCCTTGTGCAATTAAAGCGTTGAGCTTGGCTCTAACTTTAGCAACCAGTTTGACTTTTTTAGTTTCAACATCAATTTTTCCGGTAAGGAAATAGTTGGTATCCACCAGTTTTTGATTTTCATCTCTAAATTCTTGAGCTCGGTAATCAATAACGCCAGGTTTGATTTCGTCTTCTGAAAAACCGCTTTGACTCAGTAATTGAGTAATAATCTTCTGGTCATTTTCTGATTGTTGATACATTTGTTTGATATTCGATTTAGATGTTCCGCTTACCTTATATTGAATTGTCCAATAGGCTGTATCAGCTTCGACGCGTCGCTCAGCCAAACCTTTTACTTGTGCGGTATTCAGTGCAACTTTTGATTTATATACGGTTTCACTGATAAAGTAGCCTGCAGTTGCAATGCCCAATGCTAACAACAGGGCAGAGATCACAGAAATGGAATTTAGTTTGTTACTAGTGCTCATAGGAATGCCTCTGTTTGTGACAAATGGTTATCTACCATAAAACAATTTCGTGCAAAATTCTGCGGTCGATTAAAAAATAACCTTAGTGTTTTTTTGACTTAGATAGAATGCATTCCGCGAAGAATAGCGGATAAATAACTGGCAACTATGTAATTTTATTACATAAATATGGGCGCCTTAATTTGTTAATGAAAATGAAGCAAAACCCTTTGTGACAAGCCTGCGAAGAGTTATCCACTGAAACTGTGGATAAGCTTGTGGAGAAGAGTCCAGTTTTTGTCTGTAACCCCTGATACTGTTGGTTTGTACTTAAATCGTACTGTTTTTGCGGTTTGAAAAAATAGCCTTTATTATCAATGCGTTACTCTTTGTGTGATAAGAGGTTGCCTTAGTTCTTAAATGTTTCAAATTTGTAATATCTTGAAGGGCGAAAAATGTGTATGAAATTGATAAAGATCACAAAAAAGATCGCTGTAATGCTTGTTATAACTGCATGTCAATAAAAACTTAATCGGATCGCCATTCTGTAATTTTTAGGTAATAGATCTAAAAAACTTTCAGGTATTATTCGTCAATAGATGAAGGCTTGATCTATTTGTGCAAAAAAACCTAAACAATTAAAATCACTTCAGCTCATATTTTAAGGAAGCCATAAGTGTCTGACTCAGTTTTTCAATTAGAATCCAAATTTAAACCCGCTGGAGATCAACCTACTGCGATTGCACAACTTAAAGAGGGCTTAGAGTCAGGTATCGCTGCTCAAACATTACTCGGTGTTACGGGCTCAGGTAAAACATTTACTGTTGCTAATGTGATTGCAGAGTTAGGTCGCCCAACTATCATCATGGCACCCAATAAAACCTTGGCAGCACAGTTATACGGCGAGATGAAAGAGTTTTTCCCCCATAATGCGGTTGAATATTTTGTTTCTTACTATGACTACTATCAGCCAGAAGCTTATGTTCCTGCTTCTAATACCTTTATTGAAAAAGATGCATCGGTAAATGCTCACATAGAGCAAATGCGTTTGTCTGCCACCAAAGCCTTGTTAGAACGACGAGATGTGGTACTTGTCGCATCTGTATCTGCGATTTATGGCTTAGGTGATCCTGATTCTTATTTGAAAATGCTGCTTCATCTTCGCCAAGGTGACTTTATGGGGCAGCGAGATATTCTTAAACGCTTAAGTGAGCTTCAATACACTCGAAATGATATTGAATTGCAGCGAGGTACTTTTAGAGTAAGAGGTGAGGTCATCGACATATTTCCTGCTGACTCAGACAGAGATGCAGTTAGGGTAGAGTTATTTGATGATGAAATCGAACGCATCAGTGAATTTGATCCTCTTACTGGTAAACAAGTAAGAACCTTAGCTCGCACCACGATTTATCCAAAAACTCACTACGTAACTCCAAGGGAAACGATTCTCGGCGCTACAGAAAAAATCAAAGAAGAACTCAAGTTACGCAAAGAAGAGTTACTTCAAAATAACAAGTTAATTGAAGCGCAGCGGATCACTGAGCGTACCCAATACGATTTAGAGATGATGGTCGAGCTAGGTTATTGTTCAGGTATTGAAAACTATTCACGTTATCTTTCTGGTCGAGCGGAAGGTGACGGACCGCCAACGCTATTGGATTACTTGCCAGCCGATGGTTTACTGGTGATTGATGAGTCTCATGTTACTGTTCCGCAAATTGGTGCTATGTACAAAGGTGACCGTTCACGTAAAACTACGCTGGTTGAATATGGATTTCGTTTGCCGTCAGCATTAGATAATCGCCCACTTAAGTTTGAAGAATTTGAAAACTTAATGCCGCAAGCCATTTATGTGTCGGCAACACCAAGTGATTATGAAATTGAGAAAAGTGAAGGTGAAATCGCAGAGCAGGTGGTACGTCCAACAGGGTTATTAGATCCTGAAATTGAAGTAAGACCGGTTGGAATTCAAGTTGATGATTTACTCTCTGAAGTAGGTAAGCGAGTTGCGGTTAATGAAAGAATATTAGTTACTACTTTAACCAAGCGAATGGCAGAGGACTTGAGTGAATATCTGGATGAACATGGCGTAAGAGTCCGTTACTTACATTCGGATATTGATACTGTTGAGCGTGTGGAAATTATACGTGATTTGCGTTTAGGTAAGTTCGATGTGTTAGTCGGCATTAACTTATTACGAGAAGGCTTGGACATGCCAGAAGTGTCGCTTGTATGTATTTTTGATGCTGATAAAGAAGGCTTCTTACGTTCAGAGCGATCTTTGATCCAGACGATTGGACGTGCAGCTCGTAACATCAATGGTAAAGTGATTTTATATGCCGATAAAATCACAAAATCCATGAAGAAAGCCATGGATGAAACGGAAAGGCGACGAGAAAAACAGCATGCCTTCAACCAAAAACACGGCATAACTCCTAAAGGCGTTGTAAAACGCATTACTGATGTTATGGATGTGGGTGACAGCGTTGAAGAACAAAGCTCTATTTCTGAATACCGTGAAGTCGCCGAGCCTAAAGGGCAATATCATGTTAGAGATATTGCACAGCTTAGCCGTGAGGTTGATGCCCTTGAAAAGCAGATGCTAGAACACGCTCGAAATCTTGAATTTGAGCAAGCGGCTGAGCTTAGAGATCAAGTTAAGCAACTTCGTGAACGAATGCTGGAAGCTAATTAATTTAACAACAAGGATGCGCTATGAAAAAGTACTTTTTTACGATTTTATTATTCTGTGTAGGATTAGTCGGTTGCGCAGATTTAATGCACGGTCATAAAGACAGAAGTTCAGTATCGAGCAGCCTAATGGATTTTTTATACCCCAAAAAATCGGATCAAGTTGCACAACAGCCTAGTGTTCCAACTTTGCGATTACCTTTAAAAGTGGGAATTGCGTTCGTTCCGGGTAAAGTAAAATGGCGAAATGAAACGTTAAGTAGTCAACAAGAAATTGCGTTACTCGAAAAAGTCAAAAAGTCTTTTGCAAAATATGAATACATAGATCGCATTGAGATCATACCGAGTACTTATTTAAGTCAAGGTGGAGGATTTGATACTTTAGATCAGGTCAAACGTTTATACGATGTCGATGTAATGGCTTTAGTGTCTTATGATCAGTTACGACAAAGCTATGAAAACAAAGCGGCGTTATTGTACTTAACCATTGTTGGAATGTACGTGATCCCTGGTAACAGTAATTCCATTCAAACCTTTGTGGATACTGCTGTTTTTGATATTGATAGTCGAAAAATGCTCTTTAGAGCACCGGGGATCAGTAAGCTTGATGATAACTCTACAGCCATAAATGCCAAGGAAGTTATGAACAAGCAAGGTGCTGCAGAGTTCGAGAAAGCCGTAGACAACATGATCCCTAATTTACAGAGTGAACTTGCTCGATTTAAAAAGCGAGTAAAAGAAGAAAAAGTGGCGAAAGTAGAGCATAGAAGTGGCTATTCTGGTGGCGGTGGCGCTATTGGTTTCATGGGTTTACTTAGTTTGATGTTGTTGGCAGGATATAGAAAGCTACAGTTTTCATAACTGTAGCTAAAAATTTATTTCTCCGGTGGTTTGCCCGCGACTAAAGTGGCTTGATTACTTTTCCAAGTCACTTTTATAGGAAACTCGAGTACTTCTCCATTCTCGAGCTCGATTTTCGTGTGCTCGGCATCATTCCCATAAATGATTATGCTTTCATTATGCTTAAGTGGGAAACCTTGGCTCCAACTGCAGCCATTTCTATGAGATTCCCCTGTCAGTCGTAGGAGGCGGTATGGATTTATGAACATGCCCCCATCCTCTGCGATATGGACTTCACCTTTAGTCTCTCCATTGTCGTACCACTGAGGATGAATATCTGGGCTAAGTTTCAAGTCACCAATAAAGCCCAAAGTAGTCATGGATAAGTTTCCAATTGGCCCGCTATAAAGCTCTTCATCTTGCTCATTCACAATTCTGATTGAAAGCCCTTGCCATTTTAGCGTTTCCCATAATGCCCTAAAGTTCGTTTCCATGTTACTGCCTATAATACAGCGACAACGGGCAAGGCAGTCAGGTGTTTCGTCAGCCGCTTCTTTACTTTTTAGCGTTGCGCGAGAAATACCAGCAAATGCATCAATAAAAGCAACGGATTCTTTTTCTGTAGTCTTTCCTTCAGGTGTAAGTTGGTTAATGGTATAGCTGCCTATCTTTGCGGCATTTTGGCTGTTAATGATTTCTAGGAAGTCTTCAGGTGTTTTGGGGTTAAGATTGAGTGCATGAGCTGCGTCATTAAGCGTTCCAAATGGTAATACACCAATTTGAACATCATTTCTTTGGTGAAACTCTCTAATGATTGGAGAGAATGTTCCATCGCCGCCGACAGCAAAAACTCGTAGTGGGTTTTTGTCAGATAATTCAGTTTTAATAGTAGCTGTTTTAAACCATTCGGCTGCAACCTTTCCTGCATCGTGATTTTTTTCAGTGGTATATATGACACTGTATTTTATACCACTGGAATCTAGGACGGAGCTTAGCCGTTTAAATTCAGCGTGACATCTTCCACTATTCGCTGCGGGATTAACAACAAAAAGGGTATGTGTCGGTGGGGCTAATTTATGCGCTACTCCACTCGCTCCCATAGTTGATTACCATTGAAAGGATAGGTGTATGAAAAATACATTTATTTTAGGAAGTGTGTTAGATGGATTATCTATAGGTTATACGCTGGTGATATATTAAAACTTGTCATTTTAAAATATTTAACTCATTGATAAATAATAAAAATTATAATATATCTTTATTGTTTTAGCTGTTTGAAGGCTAGAGTAAACAGTGCAACGGCAAAACCTACAATCATTCCAATCAGGTGAGATTCAGTTGCAACAGGCGCGTTAATCATTGCTGCTACATCAATACTGGCACCATAGAGTTGCTCATGAGCAATTTTTATGATGACACCAATAAACAGCAACCAACCTGTTCGCATCTTGGCTCGAATATCCATAATTGCACCATAAGCAAATAAGCCATGAAGTACACCCGATAAACCAACATAGCCTATAGTCGATGGGTAAAACAGGTAAAGACCAAGCCCCTCAAGCACACATAAAACAGCAAATAGCGTCCAAATACCTCTACGGTTATAGTGCATGTCATGAAGAGATAAAATTACCCATAAACCACCAAGATTCATCAATAAATGCCAATGGTTACTATGAAGCAAGTTTCCAGTTACTATGCGCCAAAGTTCACCGTGGCTAATCTCAGGACGTTGGTAAGCAAGTGAATCTTCAATGAATGGGTTATTCAAACCGAAAAAGTATAAAGCCCCAGAGATAGCGGAAATCCCTAAGGCAAAATATAACGAATTTGGCAGTAATTTATTGAGCCATTTCAGCACGTATTTTCTCTTCCAATGAGTGCATAACTTCTTCTTTATTATGTAAGTAATGGTATAAGCCTTTTAGTCTTAGATCGCAAGCAGGACAATCACCACATCCATCTCCAACAATGCCGTTATAGCAAGTTAAAGAGTCATTGCGCACGGTTTCTAAAGCTTGATATTTATCGGCTAATGCCCATGTTTCAGCTTTATCCAGCCACATTAAAGGAGTGACGATATTGAGCTTATAATCCATGCCTTGAACTAAAGCAGAATTCATTGCTTTAACAAAGTCATTGCGACAATCAGGGTAACCTGAAAAGTCTGTTTCGCATACACCAGTTATTACTGTTTCGGCGCCAAGTTGATATGCATAAATCCCTGCTAGGGTTAAAAACAGGATATTTCTACCGGGAACAAATGTGTTCGGCAGGCCATTTTCCATTAGTGTGTGTGATACTGGGATAGAATCTCTCGTTAAAGCAGAAATAGCCAGTTCGTTGAGTAATGAAACATCCATGATTTTATGGCTAGCGACATTCAACTTCTTCGCTAGAAATTGAGCTTGTTTTATCTCCTGTTTATGCCTTTGGCCATAATCAAAAGTTATCGCGTGAACTTCATCATAATGAGCCATAGCTTGAAATAAACAGGTAGTGGAATCTTGACCGCCACTAAACACGATCACTGCTTTAGATATGCTAGACATTTCTATACTTCATTAAAAATATTGAGGCGATAGTTTAGCTTAGGGGGCGAATGCAAGCAAAAGTAAATCAGGTATTTAGTTTGATTGGATTCACACTAATGTGTGGTTATTTATTAGATTAATCTAGGGTTTTGCTTTTATGGTGATTTTATATCAAAGTAGATCCTTAAACAAAGGAGTGTGAAATGAATATTTATAATCAAGTGAATTATCTCGAAATACCTGCCAAAGATATTGCTGTGACCAAAGCGTTTTTTACCCAAGTTTTTGATTGGGAATTTATGGATTTTGGTGAAGAATATTGCAGCTTTACTGGCCAAACAGTGAATGGTGGTTTCTATTTAGCTGATACTCATGTTTCAGTAGAAAAAGGTAGCCCCTTAATTGTGCTTTTTAGTGACGATTTATCTCAGACTCAAGCGGATATTGAACAAGCGGGTGGGAGTATTATTCAACCAGAGTTTTCTTTTCCCGGAGGTCGACGTTTTCACTTTGCAGATCCTAACGGAAATGAATTTGCGGTATGGACGATTTAATATCTTTTATTCTTCGCTTTTGAGAGGGTTGTACTTGCAGCTAAAGTAAAAATCCTCTATAACAGCGTCCCTTAATTCATAGCTCAACAGTAAAATCGGTGTCTCAATGCAATATCCAGTAAATGAAGTGTTTGAAACCATTCAAGGTGAAGGTAGTCATACTGGAATTCCTGCCATTTTTGTGCGCCTTCAAGGTTGCCCTGTAGGATGCAGTTGGTGCGATACTAAACAAACGTGGGAACAAGAATCACACAATAAAGTCGCACCAGAAGAAGTCATTCAGGTTGATGGCACGATAGGGCGCTGGGCAATGCATTCCGCTGAATCTTTAATGTCCGCTTTTCAAGATAAAGGATTTACTGCCAAATTAGTTGTGATAACTGGTGGTGAGCCTTGTATTCATGACTTAATGGAATTAACACAAGGGCTACATGCCAACGGTTATCAAGCCCAAATTGAAACCAGCGGCACATTTGAAGTTAAGTGTGATGAGCAAACTTACGTCACGGTATCACCAAAAATCAATATGAAAGGCGGATATAAAGTTTTACAGCAAGCCTTAAAACGAGCTAATGAAATTAAGCATCCAATAGCCAAGCAAGGGCATATTGATGAGTTAGATGAGTTACTTGACGGCATTGATGTGTCTGAAAAGACAATTTGTTTACAGCCTATTAGTCAAAAGCCTAGGGCTACAGAATTAGCTATGGCAACCTGTATTGCTCGAAACTGGCGTTTATCAATTCAAACTCATAAATATTTAGATATTGATTGATATTTACTCATTGTAATAGATTGATTAATAGAAATTAACGTGACAGCTTTAGTCATCTGTAATAATTTTGAAGCGCCAATGTTATTATTGTTTCATTATGTCTATTACCAATTCCGCACCTACATCTCGAGTTGAGTTTTTTAATGCTGTCAATTTCTTCACACCGAGTGAAGCGTTGAACTGTTCTAATCAAGACGCTTTTAAGCAAGGAACGGTTATGCGCTTAAGCATGACCGATGGAACTTTTGCTTTTTATTACGTTAGCTCTCCTATACCAACGTCTAGCCACGAGAAAAAGGATTTAATTTCTCATTATGTAAAAGGATCTACAGACCATAGGTATATTGAGGTTACTGCTTTGGCTAAAGATCATCTGAAAATTTTTGGTCTATATACAGAGAGTTTAAAAAAATCTGCAGATATGGTCCGGCATGCGATTCTTGCTTTATTTCATTATGAGCAAATTAAAGAGGAAAAGCTCTCAGGTCATCTTACTGACAAAATGGAGTCGAAACTACGAGAAAAAGCAGGTTGCTTAGCTGCACTCTCTGTTTACTTGTCGTTCTTTAAAGACCAAAAAACTTTGCCTGATTCGACATGGAGAGCAGTGAATGAAGAAATTAAGTCGCTTCAAGGTATTGTAAAGTATGAGATACCAGATTCTTTTATGGGATACTTAAAGCTACAAGAACTATTAGAAAAATCAAGCCCCAAAAGTTCTAGATCTCAAGTGGTGAATGAGAATTTAAATCAATTTTCAAGTATATATCTTCGTTTATTGATTATTGGTTTTCTAATTCATCAGGTGTATTCTCTAAAACATGCGGAGGAAGTTGCTGATTGTATTAAAGATGTTTCTGAATATCGCATCGAAGTGGCGGCTGGGCGAGGAATGGCCACTGCTGCTCTTAGAAAGTATATACAGATAGAAGCCGCTAGTGACATGTGTAAACCAGAAATGCCTTGGCCTGATGTTACTGTATATAAAAAGAGCATTGTGAAAACCTTACAAAAATATGCTGGAAAAGATGTTTTGTTTTTGCTGCATTTCCCAATGGATCATTGTATTAGTGAAGTTATAGAAGCAGAGTGTTCAGCCCTTATTTACGCTACGGGCAAGCGAGTTTTATTCGAAGGTCATAAAAATGTTCTCTGCCAGATATTATTGTTTCAGCACCACCCTGTATTTGATGATGAAGAAGTGGCTTGTTTGCTGGGAATCAATATGACGAGTGAAAAGTTCCGAGAAAAAGTAAAACTAATCCCTGAAAAATATTTAAAGAAATAAATTGAAACAGAGTTTAAGTGATGGCCAGTTTAGGCTGTCTTCGATGCTTTTGAGCACTCCTTGTTCTTTGTTGTGAGCCGCTTGATTAGATGGCTAAGCTACACTGCTCTCGCCTTGAACAGAACATTGCTCAAATAGCACAGAATTTAATATTGAAAGATCAACACGCCCTAACTTCTTTTATTCAAGTGAGCATCATTTTTACGATATCTAATCGCTAATCCACAATGAGTTCTTGTTTAACAAACGAATAAACATAGGTATAACTCAAGCTTTATCTGCTTGATCAAGCAGAAATAAAATGATGATTAACCCTAGACCCAAGCTTCCAGATATACATGCAAGGATAAGAGAATATGACACAACTCGACTGTCCTTCATTGTCCACTGCTTTGAGTTCGTAGCGTCAGTATTTTTAGGCTTTCCGTAGAAAACCTGCCTTTCTGGATCTTGTATGATTTGTACATTTGTGTGAAATGTTGAATTCTGTGTTGTTGGGCCGTTTGACTCTGTTACTTGATACTTTACATCCAAAGTTAGTGTTACAGCTGGAGGGTAGCCGTCGGCTACACCATTGGGTTGAGGGGCGGAATCCGTGAGGTTAGCTGATAGTTGAGTAGCCATAACAATACAAATAATAAGTTTGTTTCATTGTTATATTAACGAGTTACAAATCCTAGTTAATTATTGTTTAAGCTGTTCCAGCCAAGATACAGATTTTGACAAATCACCAATATTATCCGTTACCCACTTGTCATCATAATAGGTATCTAAATATCGGGTTCCTGAGTCACAAAGTAAGGTGACAATTGAGCCTGTTTCACCATTGTTTTTCATTTCTTCAGCAAGCAGCAAAGCACCATATAAATTCGTACCTGTTGATGCACCCGCTTTCTTCCCTATAATTTGTTCAAGCCAATGAATTGTCGCGATTGAAGCTGTATCAGGTATTTTCAGCATATGATCAACCACACCAGAAATAAAAGACGGTTCGACACGTGGACGACCAATCCCCTCTATTTTGCTGCCATTGTCACAGGTAAGTGCTTTATTACCAGTTTGATAGTAATCGTAGAAAACGGAGTTGTCAGAGTCCACAACACAGAGCTTAGTGTCTAATGCCTGATAACGAAGATAACGACCTATGGTTGCTGATGTTCCCCCTGTTCCTGGGCTCATTACAATCCACTTAGGAATAGGGTGTGGCTCTCGTGTCATTTGAGTGAAAATGGAATCGGCAATATTGTTGTTTCCACGCCAGTCAGTGGCACGTTCAGCATAAGTAAACTGATCCATATAATGACCGTTCAATTCTGCAGCTAAACGTTCTGATTCGGCATAAATCTCGCTGGAGTGATCGACAAAATGGCATTTGCCACCATAAAACTCAATTTGTTGGATTTTCTTTTTAGCCGTGCTGCTTGGCATCACTGCAATAAAAGGTAGACCGAGCAGTCTTGCAAAATAGGCTTCAGAAACTGCGGTACTGCCAGAGGAGGACTCAATAATCGGAGTATCTTCTTTTACCCAGCCATTACAGATGGCATAAAGAAACAAAGAGCGTGCAAGACGATGTTTTAAACTCCCTGTTGGGTGAGTGCTTTCGTCTTTTAGGTAAATATCAATGCCAGTAAGGCTAGGAATATCTAATTTGATCAAGTGAGTGTCAGCACTTCGCTGATAATCAGCTTCGATTTTTTGTATTGCTTGTTTTACCCAAGAGTTGCTCATTGAAAATTCCGACTAAATGACATTCTTATCAAAGAATAAATAAGTACAGAAGAAAAAGCTACTAAGGTAGAGAAATGGTGGAGGGAGAAGGATTCGAACCTTCGAAGGCGGAGCCGTCAGATTTACAGTCTGATCCCTTTGGCCACTCGGGAACCCCTCCACATTTGGAATTGTTTGTTACTTCAAAATAAGAATAAATAAATGGTGGAGGGAGAAGGATTCGAACCTTCGAAGGCGGAGCCGTCAGATTTACAGTCTGATCCCTTTGGCCACTCGGGAACCCCTCCATGACTATTTATTTCTATTTTGTGTGCAAAATGGTGGAGGGAGAAGGATTCGAACCTTCGAAGGCGGAGCCGTCAGATTTACAGTCTGATCCCTTTGGCCACTCGGGAACCCCTCCTTATTTTGCGGCGGCAATAGTAGTGTTAATTTCTCAAACTGTAAAGGGTGAAAGTCAAATAAAGCTAAAGTTCTAGCTCGTATGGTCGATAAACTATCAAAGAACGTCTTATTTGATGAAAGTTTATGCAGTTGACGCCAGTAATAGTAAATGAGTTAGATATAGGAGGCCAATTAAATAAGGCCACCACATCTAACCATCGCAGCGAGTTTTCGCTGTTACTGACACTGATGTCTCAAGACGTTCGAGCCATGGCGCCCTTTTCTGAATCATGCAGCCAAAGTCTAGTGGCCGATATGTCAAAAGATTCAGCCCCAACCGATCATGGCTCTGTATTTCAGCAACATGGATTAACGGAATTCCGATTACAGAATGAACTAAAGCCAGAAGCTCTTATTACTCGAGGGGCTAGGTGCTTTGGTCTGCACGAAGCCATTAAAAATTGTGACATCCATGTTCAGCTAAAACATAATTCTGCCAAACAAAACCAAAAAAAATTAGAGCTAAATTTGGTCGAGAGCATTCAAAAGCAGGAGCAAATGCTCGATTTAGTGATCTAAATCAGAGTTGAGGAAGATGTCGGTGACATATAATGCCGACTCTTTCTAAATAAAGAGGTCTGCCATGAAAAGCATTAAACAAAACCAGTCATTGGATGTAAATGATACATGCAATACGTGTGGTGCTTTTGTTGATGTTGGTGCCGTTATTGGTGAGGATGATAAACAGCTAGTGGTTTCTTTATCTGGTGATAGGGCTGAGCAAGAAGCTCAGCATTTAATCGGAGCAGCTACGAGTCAATTTAGCGATGTGAGCTATCATCTTGATTCGATTAGCAATGAGTTAGTATTAACTCTCGATTTTGCTGTTGCGGTAGAGAAGATGCTCTTTCAAATGCAAAATAAACTAGCATAAAATATTGTCATTTAGACAGTGCAGGCTTGAATTACACTCTTTTTATAAAGTAATCTTTGGCCTCATTGAAGGTTTGGCTTTCATAAGGGATATATGTGAAGCGTCGTAAGTATCAGCACATTGTTGAAACCATAGTTAACTCAGAGCAAAAGCAGCAAGGGAACCTCAGAGAAACAGCCGAGTTGGTTACTGAGTTGTTACTTAAGCACCTAAACATCACTGGTGTCAGTGTTTGGTTGTTTAATCGTGCTCAAGAGGCGCTAAGTCTAGTTTCTCATAGTGGGCTGAAAAGCATCAAGGATGGTGAAAATTTCGTCCAAATTAGCATCTACCCAAATTATTTAAAGCAACTTAAAAACTGCCGAGTCATTGATGTTAACGATACTTCGAAAGATCCAAGAATCGAAGAGCTTATCGCCAATTATATTAAGCCTAGTAATATTAAGTCTTTTCTAGATGTGCCTATTCGTATCAATGGTCATCTTGAAGGTGTCATTAATATAGAGCGAACTGATGAGCAAAAAAATTGGACGGATAGCGAAATTGATATCGCCTCTCAGCTTGCAGACCAATTAGCATTAACTCTAGCTACCAAGAATACCTATGCACAGGATGAGCAGTTATCTTTGTTCAAATGCGCCGCCGAACAAGCTCAGCAAATTTTCATGATCATAAACATGGAAACCCGAATGGTAGAGTTTGTAAATGATGCTTATGAAAAAATCACCGGAGAACCTAAAGATTCTTTTGTAGCTAAGCCAATAACTGAGTTGATGGTATTTAAATCTAAGCCTGAAGTCGCAGAGAAAATGTTTAAACGTCTTCAGCAGAATGAGCAGGTTGCTGGTGAAATTAAAGTAGATACACCATCGGGTAAAAGTTATTGGGCCAGGTATCATTGCAGTCCTTTCATGACCTCAAGAGGCAATAAATACGCCCTCATTAATAATGAAGATATTACTGAAAAACGTCAGCAACAAGAAGAGTTAGAGCGTTTAGCATGGAATTGTACGCTCACTAATTTAAAAAACCGAACTTACTTTAATCGTGTATTAGATCGCAGCTTTAATGGTTATTTAGTATTAATTGATCTGAAAAACTTCAAGCACTTTAACGATACTTATGGGCATGAAAAAGGTGATGCACTGTTAATCGAAGTGGCGAGAAAGCTTAAACACTTCGCTGAAGTTAAAAAAGCAAGAGAAGTGGCTAGGGTTGGTAGTGATGAGTTTGCCATTATCTTAAGCAGTAAATTCTCGATGGATGAGATTGAACGTTTAGCTTTAGAACTTTATCAAAATCTTAGTAGTAAAATTCAAATTAAGCGGCAAAGTGTTGAGCCTAAACCTGCTTTGGCCATTGTAGATATTGCTGAAGTGGCAAATTTAGTTTCACCTTTGACCAGCGCTGATTTGGCTTTGCAAATTGCCAAGAAAAAAGTGACGATACCCATTCAGAGCTTTAACCATGACTTATTATCCTCATTTTTAGAAAAAGCACAGATTGAGCAAGATCTACATGAAGCGATAAGTAATCGCCAATTTGAGCTTTATTACCAGCCATTGCGTGATTTAAAAACCGGAGAATACACCGGAGCCGAAGCCTTGATTCGCTGGAATCATCCTAAAAAAGGTGTCATTTTCCCTGGGAGCTTTATTGAAATTGCAGAACAAACCGGTTTTATTAATGTTCTGGGAGATTGGGTGTTAGAAGAAGCGTGCCGGAAATTAAACCTATGGCATCATCAAAAGCCCGATTTGACCATGCATGTTAATGTATCCGCTAGCCAATTATTCAGCGGCGACTTGTTTGAAAAAGTCTGGAATCTGCTTAATAAATATCAGCTAACGCCTCAGTCTCTTATTTTGGAGATCACTGAAACGGAAATTATGGCCGATATTCAAATGGCTACTAATCTTTGTCAGCAATTATCAGAGTTAGGTGTTGGTTTAGCTATTGATGATTTTGGAACGGGATATAGCTCTATGCGTTACTTGAAACAGCTGCCTATTTCAAAATTAAAAATTGATCGTTCGTTTATTTCGGATATTACCGACAGCCATGAAAGTCGAGAAATTGTTAATGCTATTATTGCGATGGCAAAAGCATTGAATTTATCTTTGACAGCAGAAGGGATTGAAACAGGAGAGCAAGAAGGGTATTTGATTGAACAACATTGCCATCAAGGACAAGGATACTTATACAGTCCTGCTATTCGAGAAGCGGACTTTATGAAGTTTCTTGAGATTGAGGAAGAAAAAGCTGAATTTGTCATGTAATCCAGCGCTCTCATTTTTTAGTTATTCTGCACCTGTGGTCTAGAACCGAAAAGACTCAATCACTTTAGAACAGCATTTCTTGAATTTTAACCCACTGCCACAAAAGCAAGAATCATTACGAGTAGGAAGCGTAACCTTAAAGTGCTCCCCATCAGTATAAAACCACCGTCCATCTTTCAATATAAAATTAGATTTTTCAAAAATGGCATCAAGCTGGTTTGACAGGCAATACCAAGCTTTAAAGGTGACAGTACCTGAGTGGGCGTTTTGTGTTGACTCAATAACATTCAATGCAAGCCAGAGAGGTAGAGGAGGCGTTGCTAATTGCTCTGCTGTAATCCCAGGGTGAAGAGCTTCATCTTGAGTCGCAATAATATATTCAAAGTTTTTCTTTACAAAAGCACAATAGCGAGAGCGCATTAACTCTTCTGGGGAGTTCGCATGGCGTGTTTGATTATGTAATGCGTAACAACAATCCTGATATGGTTCTTGAGAACCACAAGGGCAAAGTTGTGTATCACTCATGGTTATTCCTTAGCGAGCTTTTTGGTATCACTGAAAAATAACAATTTTTTGGGATTAAGTCCAAAGTAAAGCTGGGGCTTGGCGTGGCTATTCATTTCAGTTTTCCATGAAATGGAATTTGGGTCGCTTCTGTCGCCAATAATCAAAAATTTACCAGAAAATTCAGCAACGTTTTGTTCTGTATGAGAAGCTGGAAATACTCTAATCAAAAAGTATCCAATATCAGTAACTTGTTCTTGTGTTATTTCGCGGTTTACAACACGAAATCCAACGCTGACCTTAGCATTTTTGTGCTTTACACGATTAAAAAATTTTTGATAAACCTGCTCTAATTGTTTGCTTCCATAAACGATTTCTTTTTTACGATGTTCAGGAAGATAAATGGCATCTTTATGATAGATATTAGCTAATCTAGCTGCATCAAGAGCAGAAAATGCTTCACTATATTTCTGATAATTGAGGTTCATTTTTTGATTGACTAGCTGTTGTGGGCTAGCCAGTGAGTGATGGCTAAATAAAAAAATACTGATAAAAAACAGAATATAATGCATGAAATTATCATATTTAAAAACTTGACATCACTATAAATTAAAGCCTCAGCTAGCAACAGAAAATAATATTTACAAAGTGTGTCAGACTGATTATTCTGTGCTCTCTGTTCAAAAACAAATCAATTTTCTCTCGTAATTTTTCTCTTATTTGTACTGGTATTTAATTTTAAGAGTTAGTCCAATGAAATATTCAAACAACGCTGTAGAAGCATCTGGCGTCGTTTCATCTCATGCTGCTGTTATGTTCGATGTAGCAAAACGAAATAACGCCATAATTTTAGTTCGACCTGTTAACCCAGATTCAACCTCTTTGATCGAAGAAGGATTTGCCACTAAAGATCTTCATGTAAAAGGAAAGAGTTCCAATTGGGGCCCGCAATCTGGTTTTATTTGTTGTAACCAAGCATACAGTAAACTGGCAACTAAGGCTGGTGCTGATATTGGAGCATTCAATAAAAAAGTTAAAGAAAGTATTGCTGGAAATTACGCCCAAGCAGTGCCCTTGATTATCTCTCGCGAACGAATCCTGGAATTAGAAAAGCAAAAAAAAATCAAAACGATTAGTAAAGAAAAGGGCATATTAAAGGTATTCAGTCCTATTAAGCCTAATGTCCATTTTCTTTTGTATCCGCATCTGCAAATGCCTGTTGGCGATCATGCGTTGGTTAATAAAAAATATCGAATGGAAGCCTCAAGGATGGTTAAAAAGGTGCCTAAGTTGCAAAACGGATACTGGGTCTTTACTGAAATTAATCATGGCTTTGGTGAAAAAGATTGGGAAATTATGTTGGTATTAGCAGATCAACATACAGGGTTACCTTTGACTGCTGATTATGATCTCTTTTCAGTAACGCCTCATTTATCAAATTTCGGTGGTGCAGCTAAGAACAATGGCGATCGCTTTAAAGGTGCGGTAACCGCTGTTTCCAAAGCTACTGGAGCTAAAGAACGTATGTTTGTGCTTCCTAACTTCGGTAGAGTTACTGCTTTTACGTTAACGATAAGAAACGAAATAAACAATGGTGTCGCGGGTCTTGGCGCTCAAAAGGTGGTTCATCATGGTTGTGAGGTGGATAATCCAGTTACCGAATTAGATTATCCAATTACCGCTTTCACCCCTTGGGCAGAAGTCGTCGGAGCTGAAAATCAAATGCAGCTAGAGTCATTGGTAAAAGATATTCAAAAATTAGGGTATATCTTTTATGGAAATCGCCTATGGAGTCAAAAGGGAGCGATTACCAGCACCACAAAAGTTAAACAAGATTATCAATGGAACGATAGGGTGGCCGAAGCTGAATTACAATCGATAGAAGTCTTTAACATTTCTGATGTTGAAAAAAAACGAATTATTGTAGGTGGTTAATGAATAAAGCCTGCAGAGCAGGCTTTATTTGAGCTATTAAGATATTACCAACCACATTGGTTATGTTGGACTTTATTTTGCTTATCTAGCCATACTTTTAACGGTGCAAAGTAATCTAAAACGGCTTGAGCATCCATATCGCGCTTGCCCGTAACCACTTCAAGAGCGTCAGGCCAAGGCTTACTTGCGCCCATTTCAAGCATTTTGTTAAGCTTTTCACCAGCGGCCTTATTACCGTAGATTGAGCAACGGTTAACAGGACCTTTATCCCCAGCAATATCACATAAAGCTTTGTGGAATTGGAATTGCAAAATATGAGCTAAGAAGTAACGAGTATAAGGAACATTACCCGGAACATGGTATTTCGCACCTGGATCAAAGTCGCTTTCGTCGCGAGTAACCGGCGGTTTAATACCTTGATATTTTTCTCTTAATTCCCACCAAGCTTTATTGTATTCACTTGGCTTGATTTGACCACTAAATACTTTCCAGCGCCATTGATCAATCATTAACCCAAATGGTAAAAATGCGACTTTATCAAGTGCTTGTTTTAATAGTAAGCCAATGTCTTTTGACTGATCTGGCACGTGTTCAAGTAAGCCGATTTTTTTCAAATATTTTGGTGTAATTGATAAGGCAATGGTATCGCCAATGGCTTCGTGGAAACCATCGTTAGCGCTATTTTGGAATAAGAACGGTTGCTCTTTATAAGCGCGCTGATAGAAGTTATGTCCAAGTTCATGGTGAATAACGGTAAATTCTTCACCTGTCTTTTGGATACACATCTTGATACGAATATCGTCTTTGTTATCAAGATCCCATGCAGATGCGTGGCACACTACGTCACGATCTTTAGGTTGAGTAAATAAAGAGCGAGTCCAAAACGTTTTTGGTAATTGATCAAAACCAAGAGAAGTAAAGAAACCTTCTGCTTGTTTGACCATTTTCTTTTCATCGTAGCGGTGCTTAGCTAGCAGTTTTGTAACATCGTAACCAGGATCACCGTTTTCTGGTGCTACATCATCATAGATATTGCCCCAAGACTGTGCCCACATATTACCTAAAAGGTGAGCAGGAATCGGCCCTTTTTTAGATACGACATCATTGCCGTATTCTTTATTAAGCTCACCACGAACGTAACAGTGTAATGATTCATAAAGTGGCTTAACTTCTCCCCATAAGCGATCAAGTTCTTGTGAGAAATCATCAGGCTTCATATCGTATTGGCTACGCCATAAAACAGAAAGGTCTTTAAAGCCTAGGTCACGGGCACCTTCATTGGCTAACTGAACCTCTCGTTCAAACAAAGGACGCATTGGTTTAGATATTTCGCGCCAACCTTCCCATACTTCTTTAAGTAATTTAGGGTCGTGCGACTCAGCCATAATGGCAGACAGCTCAGGTAGAGTCATGCACCTGCCATCTTTAAAGCAGTATTTACCTTTACCATACATGCCATTTAGTTCGGCACTGATATTAGCCAGTTCTGCATTCTTTTTAGGATCTAACGGAGCAGGTAATACCAAGCTCGTACGGAGCATGTTTAGTTTTCGCTCATTAACAGGATCGAGTTTGACGTCAGCAAATTTAGCGGCTTCAGTGGCGAATTTTACTGAATTTGCGGTGTACTTCTCACCAACAGCTGCAGCCAATGCCGCTGTATCTTCAGTGATAAAGTTACTGTAAATCCATTCAGCGCGGTTAGCTTCAATAGACATATCAGCCAATTTGCTTTCTGCTTTATGAATAAATTCTTTTGCTTGAGCCGGTGTCGGTTCTGTATTGGTGTTTGTAGCAGCATTTTCCTTTGTGTTTTGTCCGCCGCAGGCACTTAATCCAATGCTAAGTGCAATAAGCAATGACAATCGCGCAGGTTTTTGACTAAAGGCTTTCATCTGAGATTCCTCATTTTTATTTTCGCTTGTATTTTATCTAAGAGTCATGGCCGTAACAATTGGACCAAACGAAATACATAAAAAATTGGATAAGTATTTGTTCAGCAAAGTGGTCTTATAGTAAGCAAAACACATTTAGACTAGAAAATTATGAGTGTTCAACCTGTTCTGCAAGCATCATTAGTGTCAAGGTCTCTTGATGAGCCTTCAACTCATTTTTTATCTGCTTGTTCAGCTGGTAATACTTCGGTGGCTGAGCGGTATTCAAATAGTATTGATGATTTAAATGCTCAAGTGAATGATAATGGGTTTAATGGGCTTCACCTTGCTTGCTTTAATGGTCATTTAAACCTTGCCAAAACTTTAATTCAAAAAGGCATGAATGTTAATTTCCAAACAAAGAATGATTACAAGGAGTCTCCTCTACACATCGCAATTCGTTGTAAGCATAAAGAAATTGTTCAATTACTGTTAAATAATGATGCTGATGAGTCGCTTTGCTGCGCATTGAATGATAGTCAAGCTATTCGGCTAGCGATTGAAGTGGAAGAACCTGAAATCGTTAGTATGTTACTTAAAAAGGGAATAAACCCTTTTGCCGCTAGTAAGTGGTGCCCACAAAGTATTTTTGAGTTGGTGTGTGAACGACAATTGCGACCTATTGCCTTATTGATCTTAAATCATTTTACGGCTGAATTTAAAAAATCTCATATTCAATCAATTACTCAAGGTCTAGTTTTTTTATTACCAAGCCCTAGCTCTTTTGTTTCTCAGCAAAAACACAGTAGAGCATCAAATGCTTTATACACTATGATGGAAATACATAGGAAGCATTTTGAAGAAGCTCTGCAGAGTGATATTTCCTTACCCGATCCTAGAGATAGGAAGTCTTTATCGTGTCTGCAAGTAGCCGTGATCTTTGATGATGAATTTGTTTTTTCTCAATTGATGTTATTAGGTGTAGAGCAAGCAGAAGAGTCAAGTTCATCCCTATCGTATGTTGAACTCGCAATTTGGTTTGAGAGTCATGAAATCTTAGCTTTATTATTAGAACAAAATTCTAAAGCAGCATTAGAAACAAGCCGTGTGATAAAACCGTTTTCCCTGCAAACCATAGGGCTAGCTTCGAGTATAGATACTGCGAAAGAGCTAATCGAACATTCGACTCTGGAAGTCATTGAGCCAGTATTTCGTTCTCAAAATTTAAATATTGTTGGTTTGGCTATTTTGATGCGTCGATACCAACTTCTTCATCATTTACTTCAAAAAGGATATGAACACACAAAAGTATATGGTGACAAGCCGACTCAGCTACTGTCAGCTTTGCACTATGCTGCATTACTGAATGATCCTGAGGCAATGGCAATCATACTGAAGCATGAATCGCCGCAATTGCCTTCTCAAAAAAATCAAATCACTCCTTTGTTTTTTATGAAAGATCAACAAGGAAGAACACCACTTCAACTAGCTCTTGCAGATAATCACCGTGATGCTGTGGATTTTTTACTGACTAGGATTCCTCTAAAAGAACTGGTAGTTGATGACGTGAACTTATTAGCTCGATACTATTTACGAAATAATTTAGTGTCTAAATTAGAAGAAGCAATTCAATCAAGGCAATTGAGATACAGCCATAATGGTTTATTAAATGCTGTTATATCGGCTAAGAATATTAATGCTCTTCGGTTGTTGATGAAATACATTGACTTTTCTAAGGCTCTTTCAAGTTGGAAAATGCTGGAGCTGTGCCAAGATTCACCTGAAATGTTTGCTTTCCTTGTTCAAATCCAAAAAATACGTCCATTCTTAAACTCATCAGAGTTGATCCATTGCTTTGTGGTTTTTTGTTCAAACTCAAAAATTAAATGCTGCCAAAAAATGTTAGAACTTCAACCTGTTGCTGAGTTTATTGCTTCTGATGAAATAACAAAACACTATCAAAAACTATTTCAGAACATGAATTTAAACCTGCTCTTGTTGCTATTAAGTCATGGTTTTCGAGTAGATCAAGTTGATAGAAATGGAAAAGAAACAATTGAGTATGCTTTCGAAACATCACTTGAAGTTACAGCAGTTATATTAAGCAGAGGAGTTACGCTGAAACGACAATCCACTGGTGCAGTAGGGTTTTATACTGTGTTGCAAAAGTCAGAGCCTTTTTTTGATGATAATAAATATCTTGATGAATTAGATGTACTCGTTAATAAACCTGTCGTATTAAATGCATTTTTAGGTGAATTTGATAGAGTTAATTCAACTCAACCTACTGCCCAAATGACACACCTCTCAGAGGCGTTAAGAGAAGAACATCGTGAGTGGTTTGCTTTTTTAAGACATGCACCTTCTAAAAAACAAGTAGAATCTTGGTTAGATGAACACCCAAATGCTTATCAATACTTGAATAAGTATTTCTGGATCACGGGCTGGACTACAATACACTATGTCGTTCATTTAAATCGCTTCGATCTGATCCCTCTATTGATCGCAAGAGGCGTTGACCCTTTAAAAAGAACACAAATTACCAAAGAAACGGTGATGCACTGGGCGGTCAGGATGGATAATGCCGGATTAACTACCTATTTGGCCAGATTCCCACAGTTGTATTGGATAAAAAATATTGATGGTAATGGTGCGTACGATGTGGCGATAAAAGAACATCATTTTAAGCAGAATGGTGTTTTTGATATTTTATCGAGAAATAGAGAGCTCAAATCAAAAAACACAACCTTGATACAAAGACTTAGATCTACAAGTTTACCAAAGGCTAATGAACTAGTTCGAGTTATCTGGTGTGATTATGATGCTTATGTGCTTAAAGATTTATTATCACAACGTTCATACAGAGCCATCGTAAATAAACGTTTATCGAGCAAAGAATATAATCCATTAGAGGTTGCTGTTATTCGAAAACGTGAAGAACATGTACGTTGTTTACTTGTCTCTGGTGCTGATTACAAAGCTTTAGTGCCAGATTACAGACACAATGTTTTCCACCTTTTATGTTTAACTGTTTACAGTGATATCGAAGATTGTAATAAAATATGGAGCGTGCTGTTTGAGCATATTCCTTCATCTAATATAAGGATGATGTTGAATCAAAAAGATGCTGAAGGGCAGACACCAATTGAATTAGCTCAGCATTTACAGCTTACATCATTAACTGTGTTATTCCATCAAGTTGTTACTCCAAAAGTGATGCTACCAAGGGTTACCTATTCAAAAGTTGAAGAGAAAGTCTATGGCTTGAAAGAGGTAAAATCGAATAGAACGGAAGAGAAAATCTATGAAGATTTGAACGAGATAAGCTCGAATAAAATGGATGAAGAGCCTCAACATCCAAGGCATATATATAATCAATTAATCGATGTAATCTTTGCCACTCCCAAAAATACTCTAACCATCATGCGGCTTTTAGATCAAGAGGAGTCATCTGCTGTTGTTGCTATTGTCGATGAGCAGTCAGGTTGTAGCTTGTTACATTTCGCAGTTTACAAACGCTGCGACCAACAGATCATTCAAAGGCTCGTTACTTTAGGTGCGGATCCTTTAAAACAGGAAAACAATGGAGCAACGGCCTTACACCTCGCAGTGAGTTTCGAAAGAATGGATATTGTTCAATTGTTATCGAAATCTGAAGGGATATTGAGTATCCAAGACAATAATCACAGCACCCCACTAATGATTGCGCAACAGATTGGTTTTACAGATGCCATTCCATTATTGAAGACTTCCAATACCATTAGCAGCCCATATGCGGCGACAGACTCTCGATCTAACACAGTGTAACGATTTCATTTTGCTATTTAAAAGCGTCTATTCAGCAACAATATTATAAGGTGAAGTGAATATATTATTACTTGGTAATAAATATGGTCGCCTCTTTTGTTAGAACACTTTTTTCAGGTGGCATCGATAACACTCCAATCGAAGAGTTAAATCATAAGTTTCTCGATGATTGCAGCGCTGGAAATTTAACCCCTTTAAAAACACTCTGCTCTAAAATAGGGGTAAATAATAGCCTTTTTGATTCTAATGGACTTAATGGTTTACATCTTGCCTGTAAAAATGGGCATATGGAGGTGGTTAAACATCTGATACATTTAGGATATGATATCAACGCATCAACTAATGATGAAGAACGTCTTTCAGCACTTCATATTGCTGTTGAGCAAGAAAATCCCGGTTTAATTGAGCTTCTGTTAAACAATGGTGCAGACCCTAGAGTCGCTCGTGCTTCTGATTCATCTCAACCCATTCATTTAGCTGTAGGTCAGCGAAACATTCATTTAGTCAATTCCCTATTATTGTCAGCAAAGTCTCAAAATAATGACGTTAAAAGTGTTGACTGTTTAGCTAAGGATGCAAATGAAGGAAGTGCTCTGTACATCGCTTGTAAGAATGGAGAACGTAAAGTTGTTAGATTAATATTGGATTATATATTTCAACAAGGCACTATTAATCAAACTCATAAAAATGACATATTGGAAGCACTACTTTTATTGTTACCTCATCCTCAAAGTGAGCAAAGCGCCAGTTGTCTTTCCGCAGTAGAAGCAAGCTTTAAAGAAGTACATCAGGTTGTGTTTGAGAAGGAAAATGAAGTCCTTCTTGTTGCTTTAAAACAGGTTTTTGAAACTTATCAAGAGCACCCATTAGAATACGCCGCACTATGTGGTGACTGTTTTGTATTTGATGCACTCATAAAATTTGATCTCAAATCCGTTTCGGCTTTGACTTTAGAAGCGGCTGTTTGGTCTAAAAGTTCGCCAATTGTTGCACTAATTATTACCAATCACCCCAATTTAGGGCGTGAAACCAGTATTTTGATTGAACAAGTGCCGATATTTTATATAGCAACTATGACTGACGCTGAAGTAACTGTTCTATTTGAGCCATATATTAATCAGTTTGGTGCTACAGCAGAATTCATAAAATACAGACCATTGGGTTACGCAATTCTCGCAAACCAATTAAATAATGTTAAGTTTTTGGTTTCGCAAGGAGTCGATCTTTTTAATCTTTGTGCGTCACCTCAAGAGTGCTTATCTGCCATTCATCTAGCTATAAGGAATAAAGAGTCTACATCAGTTCTAAGTTATCTTTTAGAACATCAATTGGGGAGTGAGGAACAACCTACGTCTTTACCAGAAGCACGAAAATGCTTATACGTAAAAAATCACCATGATCATCCGCCATTGTTTAGCGCATTATATAGGGGTAATTACCCAGCCGCGTCTTTGCTGATTGCAAGAATGAACTCTGATGAGTTCGATTTTGATGCACAATTTAAGGTAGTAATGTTCCTTTACGAGAATAACTCAATTAAAGCCATTGCCTGGTTATTAACGCAAAAGTTATTCGTTGAAATGCCTCATGCAGAGAAAATTCTGTATCGGATCCATAACCACCCACAACTCATCTATAAGCTAGTGGATGCTAGGGTTGAATCTAAATACCTTGAAACTCGTGATTGGCTGCAAGTATTTTGGAATTATTTATCTATAAAAGAATACGAACATTGTAAGTATCTCTTAAAAATAGACAGAGTAGTTCATTTTTTTACTAAGGGGCAATTTTACGCACAAGGGAACATGAAGGGTTTTTTAGAGCAAATAGATAGCCAAGATTTAGAATTTCTGATTAACACAGCAAAAATCAATGTTAATGCTTCTGATCAGTTCGGTTGTACACCTCTTTTTTATGTCATTGCTCATTCTCTTGAATGCGTTGCTTGTTTATTAAAAGCGGGAGCAGATCCAAATCATAGAAATAAATGGGGTAAGACAGCATTAGAATTATATATAGGTGAAAGAAACCCCAGTGACATTCAATTTTGGCAAATGAAAGTGTTGCTCAAAAGTCCTGCTATTACTGGGTATAAATTATTATTTGAAAGCGATTTACCTCAACTGCAACAAGTTGAGCTAGTAGTGTTATCCAAAGAAGAACAAAAGAAAGTTGAAGAATGGTTTGTATTCTTGTGTAGTAAACCAACCCCAGATCAGATAACTGAATGGCTTAAGCAAACTGAGAAAACTCATACATTTGTAAATAGATATTTTGGACCAACAGGCCTAGCTCCTATTCATCTTGCAGTATTCATAAGAGAATATGCTTGGTTAGAGATTCTTACACGACATGGTGCAAATATTTACCTGCCAACACAACTAACTAAAAACACAATTATGCATCAGGCTGCAATGAATAATATGGTTGAACTGGTACAGTTATATAGCGGTGATCATAAGTTTTACAGCCTTAAAAACGCTGATGGCAGAACGCCAATACTGGAGGCGATATACTGGGGATTTTTCAAACCTGATCAAGTTCTCGCTATTTTGCTGGAACATCGCCCTGTAATGAGTGAGCCATCAGAAAATTCAGGTGAGTTAGATGCGAGAAAACACGTTGCAGAATTGCATAGATACATTTGGTGTGACTATCCAATAGACAGGCTTCGTGAAACATTAAAACAAGATTTAGTTGTAAAGAATATTGATACTCGAGATTTCGATTTAAATTTTACCGCTATCGAAGTTGCAGTTGCCCGTGGGAAACCTCAACATCTGCAATTATTATTTGAGCATGGTGCAAAAATTGATAAATCCTCACATTCAGATAGTGAAAACTTATTACACTCATTGCTGCGTTTTGATAAAACAACTGAGCAAGATCAAATAGATACTTTGGAAGTGTTGGTTAACAATGTGAAACCTAAATTGCTAAAGGGTTTGCTGACACAAAAAAATAAAACAGGTTTTACTCCTATAGAACTTGCGAATGGAGCGGATAAACAACAATTAGTCGAAGCTTTTCAGAAACTTCAGTAGTCACTAATAAAATCCTCGTTTTGTTTGACATTTTCATCTTTAAACGATAATTTTAAACAACTGTTTGAATTTTTATTGTGAGTTAATGGTATGGCGTCAGTGAAAGGCACAAAAACCAAAATTCTCAATGCCGCAGAAAAGCTATTTGCAGAACGCGGGTTTTCTGAAACATCATTACGTTTAATTACCAGCAAAGCAGAAGTGAATTTAGCTTCAGTTAACTATCATTTTGGTTCCAAAAAAGAATTGATACGTGCTGTATTAGCGAGGTATCTCGATGTTTTTATGCCAGCGGCAGTTGCTTCATTAGAGCAACTACCTGACGAAAGTAGTTTGGAGGATGTATTTTCTAGCTTAGTAAATCCATTGCTAGAGTTAAAACGCATACATCCTGATGGCACCAGTAATTTTTTGCAATTGATCAGTCGTGGTTATATTGAAAGCCAAGGCCATTTACGTTGGTTTTTTACTACCCATTATGGAGACTCTCTTTCAATCTTTATTGATGCCGTAAAAAGCTGCGCTCCAGATATTCCTGATTCAGACATGTTTTGGAAATTGCATTTTACATTAGGCACTGTGGTTTTCACTATGGCTTCATCGGATGCTTTGATGGAAATTGCTGCGGCTGATTTTGAGGAGCACAACGACATTGAAACTGTAATCCGAAAACTGATCCCTTATATGGCTTCAGGCGTAACTAACTCATAAAGAGTATTTAAAATAACCCTTTAGAGACCGTTTTCTAAACTAATTTAGGTTTTGTTGTTATGAGCATTGTTGTTTTACTCTTAATTGCTGTTGCCATTGTTTTTGGTGTTCACAGCATTCGAATGCGTCTCATCACTCGTCCTGCGTTTGCATTTTTTAAACGCGTATTGCCACCACTTTCAGATACAGAACGTGAGGCAATGGAGGCAGGAGATGTTTGGTGGGAAGGTGAATTATTCCGAGGAAAGCCTGATTGGAATAAACTCCATGGCTATGGTCAACCAACCCTTACGGAAGAAGAAAAGGACTTTATTGATAATCAGGTGAAAACCTCGATGACCATGATGGATGATTACGATATCGTCCACAAGCGAAAGGATTTACCTCCTGAGCTGTGGGATTACTTCAAGTCTCAAGGCTTCTTTTCATTAATTATTCCGAAAAAATATGGTGGTAAAGAGTTTTCGGCATACGCCAACTCCACTATTGTTGGCATGCTGGCAACACGCAGTATTAGTGCTGCTGTGACCGTGATGGTGCCAAATTCGTTAGGCCCCGGTGAACTATTAACTCACTATGGTACGAATGAGCAACGTGATTACTGGCTGCCACGTTTAGCTAACGGTGAAGAAATTCCATGCTTCGCTTTAACTGGACCAGAAGCAGGGAGTGATGCAGGTGGCATTCCTGACACTGGTATTGTTTGTCGTCGAGAGTTCGAAGGTGAAGAGGTGCTTGGTTTATCCTTAACTTGGAACAAGCGATATATCACACTTGCACCGGTTGCTACGGTTCTAGGTTTAGCATTTCAAATGCGAGATCCAGACAAATTACTTGGAGATACCGTTGATTTAGGGATCACTTGCGCTTTAATACCCACAAGTCATGAAGGGGTGAGCATTGGCCGTCGCCATAACCCAATGAACTTAGCGTTTATGAATGGTACGACGCACGGTGAAGATGTGTTCATTCCTTTAGATTGGATTATCGGTGGTCCTCAATATGCGGGCAAAGGCTGGCGTATGCTGGTGGAATGTTTATCTGCAGGGCGTGGAATTTCGTTACCTGCACTTGCAACCGCTTCTGGGCATGTTACGACTCAAACTACAACGGCATATAGTTATGTTCGTAAGCAATTTGGTTTATCCATTGGTCGATTTGAGGGCGTGCAAGAAGCAATGGCGCGCATCATTGCAAACACTTATCAACTTGAAGCGGCAAGGCGTCTAACGACAACTGGACTTGATTTAAAAGTTAAGCCTTCAGTAGTAACGGCAATCGCTAAATACCATATGACAGAATTGGGTCGTGATGTGATGAATGATGCAATGGATATTCAGTCAGGTAAGGGGATTCAACTAGGTAAAAAGAACTATCTTGGTCATGGTTACATGGGAATTCCAATCTCGATAACCGTTGAAGGTGCGAATATCTTAACTCGTTCTTTAATGATCTTCGGTCAAGGTGCCACTCGATGTCATCCATATGTGCTACCTGAAATGGAAACCGCACAAATGGAAGACCAAAAAGCAGCATTAGATCGCTTTGACCGCTTGTTAATGGGTCATATTGGGTATGCTTGTCGAAATGCATTTAGCAGCTTAGGTCATGCGCTTTCACGTAGTAGTTTGGCTTCTGCACCGGTTGCAGGTGAGACCCAGCAATACTATAAAAACATGACTCGACTTTCTTCGGCATTAGCTTTCATGAGTGATATTGCCATGTTAATTCTTGGCGGAGACTTGAAGCGTAAAGAAATGCTATCGGCAAGACTTGGTGATGTGTTGAGTCAGTTGTACCTTGGTTCTGCAACGTTGAAACATTTTGAAGATAATGGTCATCAGCAAGATGAGCTTCCTCTAGTGCACTATGTTATGCAAGAGCGTTTACACTTGGCGGCTAAGGCTCTACAAGAAGCGATTGCTAACTTCCCTAATCGCCCAATTGCATGGATTTTGAGAGGCTTGATTTTCCCATTGGGCAATCATTTTGAAAAGCCAGCAGATGACTTAGCCATTAAACTTGCAGAGTCCATGAGCAAACCGTCACCAGCTAGAGAGAGATTAACCTTCTTAAGTCGTGTATTTGAAGGGGATAACAGTGGTATCGCTGAAGTTGAAAATGCATTTATCGCACAATATGAGTGTCGTGACATCATGGCCAAAATTTCTTCGGCACAGAAAGCTGGCACTTTAGAGCGTAAAGCTAGGGGTATGGGGTTATTTGAATCAGCATTAGAGAGTAATGTAATTTCTGAAGCTGAGTTTAATCAACTTAAAGAAGCGGATGATCTGAGGTTAGAAGCCATTCATGTTGATGATTTTGACAAGCTATAGTTTGACTTAGCTGGTCTAATAAATAAAAGCGCCACAACTAACTAGTTGTGGCGTTTTTTGTTTATTTCGCCAATAAAATATAACTAAATGATTTATCAGACTTAAATTCGAAATGTTACTCTATTATCTTCCTATCGGTTTTCTTCTCTCAAGCTTGTTCGTATTGACGTTTAATTTTTAGAGGCATAAATCATGGCTACTTCTTCAACAGTCCCTATTGGGCAAGCGCAAAGTCATCAAAACTGTATTCCATTTAACGCTGCGTTGATTACAGCAGTTGCTCAGCAGAAAAAGCTGTTGATGGTGTCTTGGGACGAAAATGGAGAGAAAGCTTATAGCATTTTCAGTGTTAATCGAACTGCCCATGGATCTGAACTCCAATTTCAAAACTTTGGCTTTTTTGAAACATATTTTACTAATAAGGATGGGGTTGCTTTACAGAAGCGTGCTTATGAAGATCGAATTAGATTGATTGGTGTGCATACCCCTCCTGAGCGCCCAACCTTATATGAAGCTCAAGAATGTTCATCAATGTCAGTCTTAACATTACCAGAGACGACATCCCCAGCATTATTTGCTGTTTTTTTTAATGACAAACAAGTTCCAAATTTTGATGAATTCTATCAATGCCTTGAGGCTGATGATATTCAGAAGGCACGCGCTTTATTGGAGCAGCCAATTAACGTTGATGCACGTGTGCGCAATGGTGATACGCTCTTAATGATTGCTGTGGCATATTTCCCTGTTGATTTTGTTGAGATTCTGCTTGATTCGAAAGCGGATCCGAATCTAAGAAATGCTCAAAGAAAAACATCGCTTCATCTAGCTGCTGAGTGTAATAAGCCAGAGGCTCTTGATAAATTATTAGCAGCAGGCGCAAATTGCTTAGTGCTGGATCATAAAGGCCGACTCCCTTTACATTTGGCGGTCAGAAATGGTCATTATGAATGTGTAAAAAAACTTCTAGATAAGAGCTTACTTTATATTAACCAAGCCGATCGTTTTCAATTAACGCCTTTAAGTTATGCATTAAAAGAAGGGCATCTTGCTATTATCCGTGAATTAAACGCTGTAATTTTAGAAAATAATTTAGAACAAGTAACAAATCTAGATGTTCTACTAGCACTGAGATCGGGAGAAATAGAAGCAGCGAAGTTAGTTTATACTTTTATTAACATTGAAGAGCAGGATGATGTAAGTGTCTCTAACTTATTAAGAAGTGAGGCTGAGAATAGGGATCAGATTTTAGCCTATCAAATGTTCAGAGCGGTTGAAGAGTCCAATAATGAAGACTTACGTCAGTGTGTATCCAAAGGTGTGACCGAAAAAGTCAAATTTACGCAATTTATTGATAGTTCGGATGGTTATTCTTTATTTCATAAAGCTGCGGCATATGGCAATTCAGCATGCATTCAAGTGCTAAATCCACATTTTTCTGATAAACAAAGCACTCTTCCTGATAATGGGCGTACGCCTATTCATATCGCTGCGCTCTATGGTAATTTAGATACATTAAAAACACTTTGCAATTTAAGACCAGACTTAATAAATCAGGCCAGTGTTGACGGACATACACCGGCTAGTATTGCAGCTAGAAAAGGAAGGCTGGAGTGTTTGCAGCATTTATCAAGAATTGGAGCAGTGCTTTCAAAGCCAACTCTAGAATCAAAAAGAACACCTTTACATTTCGCTGCTTTTTATGGCCATAAAGAGTGTGTCTCATGGCTGGTGAATCAAGGGGTTAACCTTGATGTTCTCGATACAAGCAAACGAAAACCTCTGAGTCTTGCTATGGATTGTGGGCATCATGAGATTGTTGATTTTATGAATACATACTTACGTAGTTTTATGGATACTTATTTACGTGATGAGTGAAGATAAAATAATAAGTGTCGATTATTCTTTCTTCTTCCCAGTAATGAAAGAAAAGAACCTTAGTAATAGTTCTTTGCTCAAACAAAAGTGTTTTAAAACTACTCAGGGTTTAACACACATATATCAGGTTTACTTTTCAAAAGAAGAAGGAAATATATTCTATTACACTAAAGGTGATTTCCATGGAATTATGTGTAGCCAAAATATGCCCTCTAGAGAGCGACTCTTATTTTTTTTTGGTGATATGCCTGAGTCTCAAGAATTTATTGATAGAAAAGCAAAAAATCCTATTGAGCAGAAAGAAACGCATCTATTTTTTCATTATAAGTTTTATGCAGAAACTCAAAAAGGAAAACTTAAAAATGCGAAAGTGTGTTTAGAAACAAAAGGTGTTACTTCGGAAGGTGGGAAAGTTTCACTCTCACTCTTTCGAGAGGAAGGGAACTCATTGGCAACGTTTTATTATCAAGGCACTAAATACTTTGGTATGTATAGAGTCGTCGACCCCGTACCTATTAGGTATATTGCTCGGTTTGTTGGTAAGTCAGCATTTGCAGAAAAATTTTTGAAATCCTATGAAGAAAGTTCTGTTGTACCACTTACTATGGACCCATTATAAAAAAGGAAGCCATTTGGCTTCCTCAATAACGTGTGATATCTATGCTTTTAGGCAACAATGACGACTTTACAAGTATTAGTGCCGCCAACAGTTTCCATTGCGTCACCTTTAGTCATAAGAACCATGTCACCTGATTGTAAGTCACCAGTTCCAACTAACTCATCTAATGCTGTTTTAGCTAAAGCTTCTGCACTGCATTTTGTCGAGTCGAAGTAAACTGGCTTTACACCGCGGTATAGCGCCATTTTTGCTAGCGTTTTTTCGTGACGAGAAAGTGCAAAAATAGGCAATGAAGAGCTGATACGAGACATCAACTGAGGTGTTGAGCCAGACTCAGTTAACGCAACAATAGCCTTAATACCATTTAAGTGGTTCGCAGCATACATGGTTGACATCGCAATGGTTTCTTCGATTGAATCAAAAGTTTGATCTAAGCGATGTTTAGAAACACGAATGCTTGGGTGAGCTTCAGCACCAACACACACATTACCCATAGCTGTTACGGTTTCTTCTGGGAAGTCACCAGCAGCAGTTTCAGCAGAAAGCATTACCGCATCAGTACCATCAAGTACAGCGTTTGCAACGTCCATTACTTCAGCACGTGTCGGCATTGGGCTGGTGATCATAGACTCCATCATTTGAGTTGCCGTAATTACAACTTTATTCAATTGACGTGATCGGCTGATTAACTGCTTTTGTACTGCAACTAGGGCTGCGTCACCGATTTCAACACCCAAGTCACCACGAGCGACCATTACAACGTCAGAAGCTTTGATCACATCATCCATCGCTTCTTGAGTTTCAACGGCTTCTGCACGCTCAACTTTAGCGACGATCATTGGAGCGTGACCTGCTTCGTTAACTAGACGACGAGCATAGTCTAAGTCAGCACCTGTACGTGGGAAAGAAACTGCTAGGTAATCAACTTTGATTTCAGCTGCTGTAATGATGTCAGCTTTATCTTTGTCAGTAAGTGCTGCAGCTGAAAGGCCACCACCTTGCTTGTTGATACCTTTGTTATTTGAAAGAGGACCGGCAACAGTAACAGTTGTGTGTACTTTACGACCTTCTACTTTTTCAACACGTAATTGAACGCGACCATCGTCAAGCATCAAGATGTCGCCAATGTTTACGTCATCAGGAAGTTCTTTATAGTCGATACCAACTTGGTGTTCATCACCTTCACCTTTTGCTAGTTCTGCATCAAGAACGAAAGGCTGACCAAGGTCTAGTTGTACTTTTTTGTTGTCTTTAAAGGTAGAAACACGAATTTTAGGGCCTTGTAAATCACCTAAAATAGCGACGTTAACACCAAGTTCTTTAGCAATGCTTCTAACATCATTAGCACGCTTTAAGTGATCTTCTGGTGAGCCGTGAGAGAAGTTTAGACGAACAACGTTTGCACCTTTTGCAATGATTTTACGTAAATTATCATCGCGGTCAGTAGCTGGGCCAAGAGTGGTAACGATCTTAGTTCTGCGGAACATGAGATACTCCGTTAATGAATCAAAATTATGGAAGAATTCTGTTTAAAAAAATTATTCAACATGCAACTAGTCAATACCTATCTCTTGAAATACTGAAAGTCTGCATCTTGAATAATTTTGAAATATCTTACCAAAGTTCTTACTGTAATGTAGGAAAGTTACACCAAAATGATGGGTTTTATAGAATTATTTGTGAGCAATGACAAAATTTTAGAGAAAGGGTGGCAGAAGTTCAGGTTCTACTTCTGCCATTTTAGGATAAGCCTAGTTATTATTCGGTCAGATCTTTATTGATTCTTGATTCCTTCAATACTTCTTTCACACGCTTTAAGTTATCTCTAAAGCGAGGGCCGCGACGAAGCATGAAGCCTGTTGATAATACGTCTACCACAACTAATTGAGCTAAACGTGAGGCCATTGGTAAGAATACATCAGTATCTTCGCCCACTTCCATAGTAACTGCTAAGGAACACTCAAGAGATAGCGGAGAGTTTCTTGCTGTAATGCCTATTACTGCTGCACCATTTTCACGGGCAAGCTTGGCAATTTCAATAAGAGATTTGGTACGCCCTGTGTGCGAAATCAACACCACGACATCACCATCATTACAGTTGATGCAGCTCATACGTTGCATCAACACATCATCAAAACAAATTACAGGAACATTGAAACGGAAAAACTTATTTTGAGCATCGTGAGCAACAGATGAAGATGCGCCTAGACCAAAAAATGAAATGGTCTTAGCTTGTGTAAGGATATCGACAGCGCGATTAATCGCATTCATATCAAGGCTTTGACGAGCTAAATCCAAAGAAGCCATCGATGATTCAAAGATTTTAGTGGTGTAAGAATCAGCAGAGTCATCTTCTTCTACATGTCGGCTGACATAAGGTGTACCATTGGCTAGGCTCTGGGCTAAGTGCAGTTTAAAATCAGGGAAACCTTTAGTATCCAAGCGGCGACAAAAGCGGTTAACCGTAGGTTCACTTACATCGGCCATTTTGGCTAGGGTTGCAATGCTTGAGTGAATAGCTGTTTGAGGTGATGCTAGGATAACTTCAGCAACTTTACGCTCTGATTTACTAAAGTGGATTAGGCTATTTTGAACTTTTTCTAGGGTGTTCATGCTATATGTGTCCGCTCTATATAAGTTGTCATAATTCTATAGCTAAATCGACATAAATTAGGGCTCTCAGAGCAGCCAATCTATATTGATTTAACTATACGTTCTTCCCTGAAATGAACATGCGCGTAACTTTTTGTATCAAATCTGAAAAGATTTTTATAACTACAGTAATTAATGAACAAAAAGAATACCAGATTTTGATCAGAACTGGCTACATAAGAAAACTTGTATTTTTTCAATTTACAGGTGCAATTGGTCGATTCTGTTGTTATATTACAACAAAATTGTGTGATGATTTGCCAATTTTCTCTGGCAAGTGTCACAGATATTGAAAGGAGTGAGGTTGGTGATGGGTAAAAAAAACTCAGACGCTAAAGCTTGTGATTTTGTATTGTTTGGTACTAAAGGTGATTTGGCAAAAAGGAAGCTTTTGCCATCTTTATATCAGCTAGATAAAGCGAATCTACTGGCTGAAGATACAAGAATTATTGGTGTTGCCAAAGACGATTTTAGTCAAGAGGAGTATCATCAACGAGTAACGGAAGCACTGGAAAAATTTGTAAAAGAAGACCTTTGTCCAGAGACATTATCAAGGTTTGTGAAACGTTGTTTTTATATTGGTGCTGAATTTACAAACGCTGAAAGTTACGAGAAATTTCATGACATAATTGATCTTAAAAAACGCGTTATGGTCAATTATTTTGCAACGCCTCCTTTTCTATTTGGTGACATATGTCGCTGTCTGAATGAACAACAATTGATCAATTCTGAAACTCGTGTGGTTCTAGAAAAACCAATTGGTAATGATCTTGAAAGTTCAAAAGTCATCAATGATCAAGTTTCCACCTATTTTAATGAATCTCAGATTTATCGTATTGACCATTACCTAGGTAAAGAGACGGTTCAAAACCTTATTGCACTTCGTTTTGCTAATTCGTTATTTGCGTCTAAATGGGACAACCGAACCATTGATCATGTACAAATCACCGTAGCCGAAGCCGTTGGTATTGAAGGGCGCTGGGGTTATTTTGACAAAGCGGGTCAAATGCGAGACATGATCCAGAATCACTTATTACAGATTTTATCTTTAGTGGCAATGGATCCACCTGTTGACCTTGACGCTGATAGTATCCGTGATGAAAAAGTGAAAGTGCTTAAATCCTTACGTCGAATTAACCAAGATAATGTCTATGAAAATACTGTTCGTGGACAATACAGCTCAGGTTTTCTAGAAGGCCGTGCCGTTCCGGGTTACCTAGAAGAAGAAGGTGCAAATATTGACTCTAACACTGAAACCTTTGTTGCATTAAGAGTTGATATTGATAATTGGCGCTGGGCAGGTGTTCCGTTTTATTTAAGAAGCGGTAAGCGCATGCCATTAAAAAGCTCTGAAATTGTGGTTTATTTTAAAAACCCTCCACACAACTTATATCGTGACAGTTATCGCAATCTCCCACCCAATAAGTTAACGATTCGGTTACAACCACATGAAGGTGTGGAAATTCAGATGATGAATAAAGTGCCTGGGTTGGAGCAAAAACAGCGTTTACAAACCACCAAATTAGATTTGAGTTTCTCTGACACTTTCAAAAACGATCGAATTGCTGATGCCTACGAACGTTTGCTTCATGAAGCAATGAAAGGCAATCAGGCTTTGTTTGTACGCCGTGATGAAGTTGAGCAAGCATGGCAATGGGTCGATGGCATTATGGAGGCGTGGGATCATGCAGGTGAAAAACCTAAAGCATACCCAGCAGGCTCATGGGGACCCGTAGCTTCGGTTGCTTTGATCAGTAAAGATGGTCGTTCTTGGGACGAATAAACTAATTAATTGCAAAGAAGCTTAGCTTCTTTGCAATGATAAAACTTGGATTGGATACAATGAAAGAAGCTGTATTTAAGTCTTTTGATAGTGCAACACAATTGGCGGAAAAGCTTGCTGATAAAATAGCGACCTTATTACAAGAAGGCGTTGATAATCGCGGTAGTGCCAGCCTAGTGGTTTCTGGTGGCTCAACCCCAATCGAGCTGTTTAAACTATTGAGTATCAAAAATATCGATTGGCAAAGTGTGTATATCACTTTGGCTGATGAGCGCTGGGTTGATGTTGATGATTCGGCTTCGAATGAAGCTTTGGTTCGTGAGCATTTACTGAAAAATAAAGCGTCGTTTGCCAAATTTACTGGTCTAAAAAATATGTTTGCAACTGCCAGTGAAGGTGCTGCATTAGCCAGTGAAAAATTGGAGCATTTCCCAGACAAGTTTGATGTTGTCATTTTAGGTATGGGAAATGATGGTCATACATGTTCATGGTTCCCATGTGCATCATCGTTGGAGTTAGAGAATGCGCTCACAAGTGAAAAGACTTGTGTAGCTGTCACTCCAGCAAGTGCTACACATGAGCGTATTACTCTGACTAAAACAAGGATCCTTTCTAGTCGCCAAGTATTTTTACATTTAGTGGGTGAGTCTAAGCTTGATGTATATCGTCAATCTCAGCAAAGCGATGATGTGAGCGAGATGCCGATTCGTGCAGTGCTTTCTCAGTCACAAACCCCAGTAGATGTTTATTGGAGTTGTTAATTTTCTCAAACTAATCCATCCCAGCTTATAGTCGGGAGCTCCAGCCTTTGCAGTTCATTAAGGCAATAGATGCTTGCTGATACAAGCATCTAATTGAGAAATATATAAAAGCCCGTAGGAGGCAAACATGCATTCAGTTATTCAATCCGTTACTGACAGGATTATTGAGCGCAGTAAAGATACTCGCGCTAACTATCTTGCAGCTTTGAAGGATGCACAAGCAAAAGGTGTTCATCGTAGTTCGTTAAGCTGCGGTAACCTTGCACATGGTTTTGCGGCTTGTAGCTCAGAAGATAAAACCTCGCTACAGCAATTTAATAAAGCCAATATTGGTATCGTTACTGCTTATAACGACATGCTTTCGGCTCATCAGCCCTATGCTGATTATCCTGAAATACTGAAAAAAGCTTGTAACGAAGTAGGCAGTGTTGCTCAGGTTGCTGGTGGTGTACCGGCAATGTGTGATGGTGTGACTCAAGGTCAACCGGGTATGGAGTTAAGTCTTCTAAGCCGAGAAATCATTGCGATGGCATCCGCCGTGGGTCTATCTCATAATATGTTTGATGGGGCTTTATTGCTCGGGATCTGCGACAAAATTGTTCCTGGTTTATTGATTGGTGCATTAAGTTTTGGTCACTTACCAATGTTATTTGTACCTGCTGGACCAATGAAGTCTGGTATTCCAAATAAAGAAAAAGCACGTATTCGTCAAAAGTTCGCTCAAGGCCTAGTGGGTCGTGATGAGCTTCTAGAAGCCGAGTCTAAGTCATATCACAGTGCTGGTACTTGTACTTTCTACGGTACTGCAAACTCTAACCAGTTAATGCTTGAAGTAATGGGACTGCAATTACCGGGCTCTTCGTTTGTCAATCCTGATGATCCTCTACGAGCTGCTCTGAATGCAACGGCCGCACATCAAGTATGCCGTATAACCGAACACAGTGGTCAATATTCTCCTATTGGCGAAATTGTTAATGAGAAGTCTTTAGTTAACGGAATTGTTGCTTTACTTGCGACTGGTGGCTCTACTAACTTAACTATGCACATGGTTGCTGCTGCTAGAGCGGCAGGCATCATCATTAACTGGGATGATTTCTCAGAGCTATCAGATGTTGTGCCTTTATTAGCTCGTGTTTATCCAAACGGACATGCTGATATTAACCACTTCCATGCAGCCGGTGGTATGGCTTACCTGATCCATGAGTTACTTGAAGCTGGTTTATTGCATGAAGACGTCAACACTGTCGCTGGCTATGGTTTGAAAAAATATACCCTAGAGCCAAAACTGATTGATGGCAAATTAACTTGGGTTGATGGGCCAACTGAAAGTTTAGATAAAGAAGTTCTGACAGGTGTTCAGTCTCCATTCCAGCCAAACGGTGGTTTGAAGTTAATGAAAGGCAACTTGGGTCGTGCAGTACTTAAAGTATCGGCCGTACAGCCTGAAAACCGCATTGTAGAAGCTCCAGCTGTTGTTATAGACGACCAAAATAAGCTTCAAGCTATTTTTGATGCTGGTGGTTTAGATAAAGATTGTGTTGTTGTTGTCAAAGGGCAGGGGCCAAAGGCCAATGGCATGCCAGAACTCCACAAGCTCACACCTTTGTTAGGCTCTCAACAAGATAAAGGCTTCCGTGTTGCATTGCTTACTGATGGTCGTATGTCTGGGGCTTCAGGTAAAGTGCCTGCCGCCATTCACTTAACACCTGAAGCCATTGATGGTGGCTTAATCTCCAAGATCGAAGACGGTGATGTGATCAGAATCGATGCTACAACGGGTGAGTTATCTTTGTTGGTTGATGATAATGAATTATCAAATCGTAAAGCAGAAGCAATCGATTTAAGAAAGTCTCACTATGGAATGGGACGAGAGCTGTTTAGTGCATTAAGAAACAATTTAAGTAGCCCTGAAACGGGTGCTCGTTGCACACAAGCAGTTGATGAACTGTATTAATACAAGGAACACAAAATGGTAAATAATAATTGGTCTTTACAACCAGCTGAAGTATTTAAGCGCAGTCCTGTTGTTCCTGTAATGGTGATTAAAAAGCTTGAGCACGCCGTTCCTTTGGCAAAAGCTTTGGTCGCCGGTGGTATTTCTGTATTAGAAATTACTTTACGAACTGAATGTGCATTAGAAGCAATTAAGCTGATTAAGCAAGAAGTACCTGAAGCGTTAGTGGGCGCTGGTACAGTATTGAATGAAGAGCAACTTCAACAAGCTATTGATGCTGGCTCTGAGTTCATTATTACACCTGGTGCATCTGTTGATTTATTAAAAGCAGGCACACAGTCTGGCGTTCCAATGTTCCCTGGTGTTGCTACGATCTCTGAAATCATGACCGCTTTGGAGCTTGGCTATAAGCACTTAAAGTTCTTTCCAGCTGAAGCTTCGGGTGGCGTTAAGACGTTGAAAGCCTTTGCAGGACCACTTCCGAAAGACATTCATTTTTGTCCTACTGGCGGAATTTCACCTAAAAACTATAAAGATTACCTTGAGTTAGACTTTATTGATTGTATCGGTGGAAGCTGGATTGCTCCTTCTGATGCTATTGAAGCAGGTGACTGGGATAGAGTTACTGAGTTATGTAAAGAAGCCTTAGCTGGCATATAAAACGATACTTCTTGTAAGTTTTATCATAAGAGCACTCTATATAGAGTGCTCTTTTTTTGCTGTTTTGAGCTATAAAGCCCTTTCTATTAAAAAGTCAAAATCAACATGCTCAGAAAGTGTGCCTATGTTTTGAGTGCATGTAGGTGTTAACTTTTCTTCACAATAGATTTCGGCAACTTTAGATTCACCATAGATAATAAATGTATTGGCGATAAGTAACTTGGCAATTTTATCCATAATACTTCTTAATTGGGTTTCTTTTTGTATTATCGTGTCTTTATTATCAATTATCTCTGATAGCAATAAATCGTAATTTTCGTACAAACCACAAGAGCCTTTTAATAACGTCAATATACAATCTAGGTCTTTAGGTTGTTTCAGTATGACTCTGATTATGTCTAAACATTGAATGTTTCCAGAACCTTCCCAAATCGCATTGACAGGTGCTTCTCGATAGAGTCTAGGTAAAAAATTATCTTCTACGTAACCTATTCCACCAATGCACTCCATTGCCTCGTATATGAAATGTGGTGCACGTTTACAAATCCAATACTTTCCTATGGCTGTGGCAAGTCGAATAAAAACTTTCTCAATAGGGTCATCTTTTTTATCAAGTGCATGTGCGACTCGAAATGAAAGGGCTGTAGCGGCTTCAGACTCGAGCGCCAAATCGGCTAATACATTTTTCATCAATGGAGTTTGACTCAATACTGAATTAAAAACGTGTCGTTGGGAGGTGAAGTTAAGGGCATGAGATAACGCTGAACGCATTAGAGCCGAAGAGCCAATCATACAGTCAAAGCGAGTGAGAGAAACCATATTAATAATACTTCTTACACCTGCGCCTTCTTCACCTATAAGCCATGCGAATGCACCTCTAAATTCGATTTCAGATGATGCGTTAGAGTGATTGCCTAACTTATTTTTAAGCCTCTGAATTTGAAAATGATTTTTCTCACCGTCTGGCGTCCACCTTGGCAATAAAAAGCAAGATAGACCTTTATCGGTTTGAGCAAGCACAAAGAAAGCGTCTGACATCGGGGCAGAACAGAACCATTTGTGTCCAACAAGCAAGTAAGGTTCGCCATTGCCTCTATTATTTATCGGTTCGGCAAAAGTGGTATTGCGTCTAACATCCGAGCCACCTTGCTTTTCTGTCATTGCCATTCCTATCGTTACGCCTTTTTTTTCATAATAGGGTCTGTCTGAGTCATCGTAGGCGTTAGAAGTCAGTAAAGGTAGCCATTGTTCGGCTAGGTTAGGGGAATGCTTTAAAATCGCTGCAGCAGCAAAAGACATGGTTAAAGGACACCCTGAACCCGCATCAGCTTGCATGTGTAGAAATTCCATTGCGGCTCGTACCACATGAGAACCTACTTGTTCCTCAATCCAAGGTAAGGCGTGCATTTGGTGATTTATGGCATATTGCATCAATTGATGATAACTGGAGTGATACTTTACGATGTCAATTCTATTACCATTGCGATCATGAGTTTGTAATGTGGGTGGAAACTGGTTCGCTTGTTCTCCAAGTTCGATTCCTTTCAATTGATAGAATTGTCCCATCAAATTGAGCTTTTTTGCTCCCCAATTTCCGTTAAATTTATCAACCCAAAACCGTAAAATATTGTCGCTTGAAAATAAGTTGTGATTTTTCCATTGTGGCTGATTTTCTACGTTATGGGTGTTAAAAGTGGAAAGAAAGTCTATGCAGTTTGGTTTGATTACTTGGAAATTGTTCTTTGACATTTTCTATCTAGGTTTGTGATTTTTGAATATTTTCGAGCCTAGAGGCTCAACAGGAGCTTAATGAGGGAGTAAAAATGCGCTCCAGCTCAAAGCTGGAGCGATGGTAAAGATGTTATTGATTAGGTAAAGCTTGTTTAAAACAATAAGTCGTATAAGTAACCTGATACGATAGCCATCGTGATTACTACACCTAAGAAAGCTAGGAGGATTTTAATTTTAAAAATAGATTTCAATAAAATCACTTCAGTCAAACTTGCTCCAGCACTACCAATGATCAACGCCATTACAGCACCTAAGCCCATTCCTTTCGCAGCTAATGCGGCGCTCAAAGGAATTACCGCTTCAGCTCTAATGTATAAAGGTATTCCTATTACTGCCGCAACAGGAATTGCAAACGGGTTGTCTTTGCTTGCATATTGCGCAACAAAATCGGTCGGCATAAATCCGTAAATCATTGAACCAATTGCAATACCACCGAACAGATAGGGCAGTACTTTTTTAAAGTCTTTCCAAGTAGCATTCCAAATTTTTCGCCATTTTTTTATTGGTTTACTTGAAGCGCCACAGCCAGCAGAGCAGCTTGGTTCTGGCGCTAGATAAGCTTCAGCTTTGATGTATTTCTCAAACCCAAGTTTTTCAAGCAGATAGCCTGCAATAACAGAGACTCCCATTGCCATCACAAAATAAAATAGTGCTACTTTCCAACCAAAAGTTACCGTAAATAATCCGATAATGATTGGATTAAGTAATGGTGATGCAAACAAAAACACCATCATGGTTCCAAATCCAGCTTTAGCTCTCAGTAGCCCTTTTAAAAAAGGAATGGTTGAACAAGAGCAAAATGGAGTAATGGCACCAAGGAATCCTGCAACAATATAACCCTTACCATTCTTGCTACTTAAAATACTTTGTATTTTTGACGGGGGAATGTATTCCTGAAGCACACCAACGATATAACTGATCAACAGGAACAAAGCACTTAGTTCGAAAGCCAAGAATGCAAACATGTGTAGTGTTTCTTGCAGCTGAGTTTGAGTAAACATAATTTAAATCTCTATATTTCTGGAATGTTCGAAATATAAAGATTTAAATTAGATTGATCAAGTTATTTCTAGTAATATGGAAATATAAATTCCTTATTAAATTGCATATGAAAATCGAAGAAATTGCTAAGTGTTTGAAAGAGCTTGGGCATCCAACTAGATTGGCTATATATAAAAAGGTGGTTCGTGCTGGTTATGATGGCGTTGCGGTTGGAGTGATTCAGCAGGCGTTAGAAATTCCAGGCTCCACGCTTTCTCATCATATATCGAGCTTGGTTTCTGCTGGATTGATTTCACAACGACGTGAGAGTCGAACCCTGTATTGTGTCGCTCAGTACCAAGCTTTAGATACGGTTATTGGCTTTTTAAAAGATGAATGTTGTATAGATGAACGGTGAGACTGTTAAAGTCTCACCTGAGTTGGTTTTACATTTTCACTAGGGTAACAGCCTAGCACTTTTATATGAGTAGTTAGCTTAGTTAACTCTGCTAAGGCTTGTTGCATATTCTCATGGTTAAGGTGAGCCTCTAAATCAACATAAAACATTTCTTCCCAAGGATTACCCATTATTGGTCGGGATTCGAGTTTGGTCATATTAATGTCGAATTTCTGTAATACAAGCAAAGTGGAAACAAGGGAACCCGCTTGTTGCGACGTAGACATGATTAAGGTGGTTTTTGCTGGAATTTGTGATGACACTTCAACAGGTTTACGAGCCACTACAATAAATCGAGTATGATTTTCTGTCTGGTTAGCAATATTGCCTTTGATAGGTTGCAATCCATATAGCTTAGCGGTTGTTGCGTTACCTATAGCCGCAGTATCTTTTTTGTCTAGCGCTTTAACTTTACTCATAGCATCAACGGTGCTGGAGCAAGAAACCAAATTAATATTAGGTAAGTGGCTTAAAAATTCACTACATTGCTGATATGGCTGAGGGTGCGAATATAAAGTTGTCACTTCTTCGAGCTTAGTTTCTGAAGTCGCGACTAAGCAATGTTCTATCGGCAAAGTTAGCTCACCAACGATATATAACGTGGTATGTTGAAGCTGATCATAAACTTCATTGATAGAGCCTGAACTGGTATTTTCAATTGGTAAAACACCATAATCGGCATGACCTGATTCAACAGTTTTGATAATTTCTCTAAAGTGCTGGCAATTAAGTTCGATGAGGTCGGTGTTTTTGCGGCTAAAATATTCTTGGCTTGCAAGGTGGGAATATGAGCCCTTATCACCAAGAAATGCCACTCTCGCTAATGGTTTACGACAGGTTTCTGGGTTGGCCAAATTCTGTAAGTAGGCTTGCTGAAGTAATACCGAGTCTTCAATAATGGTATGAAAGAGCTTGGTAATGTATTCAGCATCGAGCTGATATTTATCTTTTCCAGCATTGATCAGTTTTACTAAAAGTTGCTGTTCCCGAGCTGCATCGCGGACTGGTTTGGCTGTTTGAACTTTACTCTTCGCTACTTCAAGGCTTAACTTACGACGTTCAGAAAGTAAACTTAGCAGTTCATCGTCAAGTTTATTAAGGCGAAGTCGTATGTCATCTAAAGAGTAAGTTGCTTCAGTCATTCCATTTTCTCTAAAAATTGCGTATTTACCTTATATTACCCCTCTGATTTTCTGTGAGCCAGTTATACTGTGAAATACCAATAAAAAATACTTTAAATCATGAAATTAAACACGTTTGAAAAACTTATTGTGAACAGTTCGGTTAGGTTTTGGGTACAAAACCGTATTGAAATGCCTACATTGATGTCGATGTTTGCTCAACCACCTCAAGCACCCACTACTGTATTAGAAATCGGTTGTGGTTATGGCAATGGCATTGAAGTGATAAAACGACATTTAAACCCTGAGCATATAACCGCAGTTGATTTTGACGATGAAATGGTAACGGCTACTCGTCAACGTTTTTTGGGTTCAAATAATATCACTATTCAACAGGCCGATGCTGCTCAATTGCCATTTGAAAATGAGCAATTTGATATGGTATTTGAGTTTGCCGTTTTTCATCACGTTCCTGACTGGCAAAAGGCGGTACAAGAAGTATATAGAGTCCTTAAACCTAATGGATATTTTGTTGTTGAAGATTTATATCGCTTATCCATTTGTAACCCAATTTCTAAACGACTCTTTGAGCATCCGCAAACAAATCGATTCGATCACTCTGAACTAGTCGTTCAGTTAGTCGATTCAGGGTTTAAGATAATTGAAGATAAGCATTTACTTAACTTGCTCGGAGCGGTTGTTGTTCAGAAGATTTAGAAAAGTCATCAGCTTTTCGACAAATGTGTTCAAATGACATTTATCAGATACTTATGCTTTTTCTACACTGTCGATATTCGTATATCCAATCTAGTTTTTCTTTCAAAAAATTTTGAATATTCGAACACTCTATCTTCATCACATCAAATTTCTGTATATATCCTTTTCTACAGCTTAAGTTTTCTCTTTATAATCCGATAACAAAAATAATATAAGCGGAAAGCAGAGATATAGATGTCGAACGTATTAAATAGTGTCGATCAACGCACCAAATTAGTTGGTAAGAACCGCCTCGAACTCTTATTGTTTAAAATTAATGCGACGCAATTGTTTGCGATTAATGTGTTTAAAGTAAGAGAAGTAGTTAAGCTTCCGAAGCTAAATGCTTTGCCTGGAAGTCACCCTCATATTGAAGGGGTTGCGACAATACGTGGTGTATCCATTCCTGTCATTGATCTGCGAAAAGCGATTGGTTTTACTCATTTGCCAGAGCATCAACAACCCAACCTTATCATCACCGAATATAACAGGACAGTACAGGGTTTCTTAGTCGGTGATGTTGAACATATTATTAATATGACTTGGGAAGACATTCTGCCACCCCCTAAATCGGTCGGAAAAAACAGTTACCTGACAGCCATCACTCGAGTTGATCACCAAGGTAGTAATCGATTGGTGTCGATTATTGATGTTGAAAAAGTGTTGGCGGAAATCATTTCGTACGATGTTTCAATTTCTCAGGATGTATTGGACACTCAATTGCTCAATGAAATGCATGGACGTAAGATTTTCGTTGTGGATGATTCATCAACAGCGAGAAACTTGATTATTGAAACATTAACGCCATTAGGTATTGAAATTATTGAAGCCTCGGATGGGCTTCAGGCTCTCAATATGCTTAAGAGTTGGAAACAGCAAGGTAAAGATGTCGTTGATGAAATTTTAATGATGATCAGTGATGCTGAAATGCCTGAAATGGACGGTTACAAGTTAGTTCATGAAATTCGTGCTGACGATGCTCTAAAAGATTTGCATGTAGTACTTAATACTTCATTAAGTGGCAGTTTTAATAATGCGTTGGCTGAGAAAGTTGGCTTTAATCGTTTTATCTCTAAGTTTCAGCCTGATGTACTAGTTGAAGCAGTACAAGAGAGATTGAAAGAAATTTTATAAGAGCTTAGACCCTATAAGTATTAAGCTTTGTTCACGAATCAACAAAATTAGTTGCTGCCATTACCTTTCTCTTTAACATGGAGTATGTCTTTTATTCTGTGAGGAATGAGTGATGGCAAACAAACTACTTAAGTTGTCATTTCTTATAATGGCATGCCTATTCTCAAACGTTACATTAGCCCAACTACCTTGCTTAGGAGACCCCGGCACTCCAGCTAAGCTTGGAGACGGTACCAAATCAAACCCTTATAAGATGGTGTTGGGTTATGACTTTTGTGATATCACTTTGGTGAATAAAAAGGACGAAGATCCACAAGCTAAAAATAAATCCTATCCACAAGACAGTATTTACCTTCAATATGATTATAAAGATGTACCTTATGGTTCTCTTGGGGGGAATGGTTTATTAATCAGTATGGTGGTCAATGAAAAAAGCAGTGCTAATTTTACGGTTGTAGAAGAAAGCACAAAAGCAAAATGTGGACTTGCTAAAGATGATAAGGCTGGAAATAATTCTGGAAATCAATTTAATTTTTATGATGGTGGTTGTGTGTATAACAAGCCTGAGAATGGCGGAAATAACTTCTCTGGTAACATCGTACTTAAAGTGAGTATCAAACAAGAGCAGCAAATAAAACGCTTTATTGATTCAAATGGTAAGTTAGAAAGAGGGCCACACGGAGGTTTGTTAGGAGCAGGCGTGATTGAATTTAAATGGGTAACACCACCTCAATATTCAAACTTTTATCTTAAGTCGAAGACTCATAATTCTCCTATGTTGACCTCTCAAGTTGAGTAAAACTCGATTCCAGCAGACTGCCTGTATTAATGAGGTCGTCTGCTGAAATATACTAGTAATGAACACTTTCCCCTACATTTAATTGATAAGGGTTTGCTTCTTCATAATACACATATGCACTAAAATCAGCGTGGTTGAGCGCCCCTGATTTATTAGTGCTTATTGTCATGAGCCATTTGCCCGCAGCCATGGGGGAAATTGAGTAATACTCGTAATCAGAAATAGTCCCTTTGTGTTTTGATGCCTGAAAGTGATCCGGTGCGGAAGATATTAGTCCTTGTCTTTCAATCTGACCATTAATGATGCCCTGACCACCATTATCATCATAGAATAATTTAAAAACTCCCATTGCCGTAGCAGGATTCTGATATACAAAATAAGTGATTGAGTCTGCAGGTAGAGTGAGGTCGCAAAACTTTGTATTGTTTTTGATCACATAAGGTGAACTTTGCGAACCAGTACCTTGAATGTTTGAAATGCAAGGAAGGGAATAAGCCAAAACTGATGCGCTAGCCATGCTACCCACAAGCATGGTGCCTAATACCATTGATTGTTTCATAGCGTTGCTCTCTATAGAAATAGAACAACCAGTATATCGCTAGATGATTAAAAAGATATGTTGCTTAGATTAATTATATTTGGGTTTAATAAGAAAGCCGACGAAGAAGTCGGCTCAACAAAGAGTTAGTGCTCTTCTGCTTCAATTTCAACTAAATTTTTGGCAAGTTCGATAGGATCAATTTCATGGCAATCACCATCTAACACCCAGTTAATGCCCATCAACACACCGTCGTTGTTAAGATCATCAACCCAAATTTCAAGATATTCACGAATGCTGATAGCAGCAGGCTTATACCCAGACCATTCTTCGATACAATGTTTGTTTGCCTCTTCTTCAGAAGACCAAACCGGCATTACATCGGTTTCTTCATATTCAGATGAATCACATACGACCCAGCCTTCGCCAGTTTCATCAAGTAATGCCCAAAATAGCTGTGATTCTTCTATGTTATTAATAAAAGCCGTTAGGGTTGGTGCGATATCTGTCATAATGTGTTCTCAAAGGTAACTGAATTAAGGCATTATACCATTCGTACCAATTAATTATGCCTTAGATGAAGCCTTAGCTCTGAAACTACATCGTTGTAATTCCTTTGCTAACGTTCTTCTTTAACCACAGTTAATTGATGTGAATAGTATTATAAGGCCAAGTTCATCACTAAGAACAGGAAATTAAGGAGCAATTTTTTATGAATAAGACGAGCCTATTAGCATTTTGCCTCTTATTTAGCTCAACAGCAGTGAACGCTCAAGATACAGAGTTTTATCAATGTCTGTCTAATTTAAAGCTGAAAGCCAAGGCAGAGGGCATAAGCTCAGCAACTATTGCTGACTCTTTAAATCGAGTAAAGCCGAGACCGAAAGTCGTTAAGCTTGATAAAAATCAACCTGAATTTAGCGCTACCTTTGAAAATTATTTTAACCGTAGGGTGAATGCTTGGCGGATCAGTAAAGGTCAAAAATTGTGGCGTAAGCATCGTAAGTTACTAAATCAACTTACGGTTAAGTATGGTATTCCTGGGCAGTATATTCTCGCATTCTGGGGCTTAGAGACCAATTTCGGTGGTTACAAAGGTAAGATGCCGGTTATAGATTCATTAGTGACCCTTGCCTGTAAACCAAGACGTGGGAAGTATTTTACCCAAGAACTGATTCAGGCATTAAAAATCAAACAAAAGAATGGCTTCAGTTACGAGAAAATGAAAGGCTCATGGGCAGGGGCAATGGGGCACACTCAATTTATGCCAACGGCTTATGCTAAATATGCAGTAGATGGTGACGGAGACGGAAAAGCAGATTTATGGAGTAGTGAAGTTGATGCATTAACGTCGGCAGCTAACTTTTTGCAACACTTAGGTTGGACTCGAGGTGAGCGTTGGGGCAGAGAAGTGAAATTACCTCAGGACTTTGACTATAGCCCTATCGGCGAACAAAAAGGCTACCAGTTGAGGAAGTGGCAACAGCTTGGTGTAACCATGGCTGATGGACGACCTTTAGCCGTAGCGAGTATGAAAGCAAAACTTTACTTACCGTCAGGGCACACAGGGCCAGCTTTTTTAGCTTACAATAACTTTAGTATCATTATGCGTTGGAATAACAGTGCTTTTTATGCCATTTCAGTCGGCCATCTTGCTGATCGAATTGCTGGTGGCACCTCTCTAGTCGTTCAACCACCTAAATTACCTAGAATTCCAAGAGGTGATTTAAAAGCCATGCAGAAGTCATTAAATGCTTTGGGATATGACACAGGAAAACCGGATGGGATTGTTGGCTCACGCACGATTCTTGCTATACAAAAATTCCAGAAAAAGAAAGGGTTAGTTGCTGATGGTTACCCGAATGAGGAAGTGTTAAATTTATTAGTGAAAAAACGTGAGAATTTAAAAAGCTAATGGATACTGTTGGTGTGAGAGTATGACAATACTCTCACACAACTGAACTTACTCTCCGTGTAAGGTTGCAACTAGAGTTCTACTGCCACCGTGATCCCTGTGTTCCCCTAGGTATATTCCTTGCCACATTCCCATGTTCAAGCGTCCGTTTGAAATTGGAATCGTCACATTATTACCTAATAGGCTGGCTTTAAGGTGAGCAGGCATATCGTCACTGCCCTCATAAGTGTGGCGGTAATAAGGCTCATTTTCAGGAACATGATGGTTAAAGTAGCTCTCAAAGTCTTGCCTAACCGTCGGATCGGCATTTTCATTAATGGTTAACGAAGCCGAAGTATGTTGAATAAAGATATTCAGCAGCCCGACTTCAAAGTGTTTTAACTCCGGTAGTTGAGCAACTACTTCTTCAGTTATTAAATGAAAACCTCGTTTTTTTGGTGAGATTGAAAAGCGCTTTTGTATCCACATAAGTTTTACTCGTTAATTGTTGTAAAGGCGACGGCCTTCACGCATCACTTGTATTAATTCTGGTGCGCTCATTTTCTTTTTTAATCGATGTTTAAACTCAGGATCATAGATACGATACTTCCCATGACGATCAATAATGGTAGTTTCATCTTTTTGGTAGATGGCAAAAATACGCTGATCACCCACATATACCCAATTATGGTCGCTTGGACTAAGTAGAGTGCTGCCACTACTGTAATCTGACACAGGGTTGGTGCAACCGAACACTTGAGTTAGCACGGTTGGTACCAAACCATAGTGACTTGTGCGGTAATTGATAACCTTACTACCAGAGTTAGGGAGGTGCATGATAAGAGGCACATTGACGTTATCAGGTGACAACAAATCCTTATAATTATTATCGTTAATCTTTAATACGTTGCCATTAATACCAGCAATTACTACAAGGGTGTTTTCAGGCAGGCTTTCTACTAGCATTTCGATTTGTTTATCCACAAAGTGGGCAGACTGGCGGTACTGATTAAACAAGACTCGTTGTGCGGGTGAGTAATCTTTAGGGGTTTTGATGGTTTTGATACCTAAAAAACCTACAGGCGTATCGTACGTTGACGTCGAATCCAGTGTTATGACTGAAAACCAAGGGTTAGATTGATGATGTTGCCACTTCTGGAAAAATTCTATTTTCTCGAGATCAGAAACCGTACTGTTAGCGTGAGGGCGAGCAAAGGTTTTGTCAAAGTCAGCAAACATGGCTTTAGGTTGTATGTAATTCAGTTGGCTTTTAGTAGAAAACAACTCTAGATTGTAACCTTTTTTCTTTAACTCCCGAGTAAAAATGGGACTGGTGTAGTTAAAGGCTGCATTATCCATATAGCTGGTTTGTAGTGAATACAAAAGCGAAAACATGCTGCTATTGAACTGTGTTCCACCGGTAAGGTGGTTGTTAAAAGAGATATTCTTTTGAGCATAATGGCTCAAAAACGGCATAGTGTCGTTATTGACAACATCACTGCGCAAACTCTTCACAGTGATCATTAAAATATTGGGTGTGCTGTTGGCTTGACACTGAAGAGGTGACATTGGGTAACTTAATACCTTTTCACCCTGCGGACGTTTTACTTGTGTAGGGCGTTCAAAGCCGTGGCTTTCCATAAAGGTCTTAGCCGTTGCAGGATAAGATACAGGGTAGGCATCATCGTAACGGGTTATATCAATATAGTTCGTGGCATCAGCCCAAATATGAATTAAATGACTGCTGACGAAAGCGGCTCCAACAACAAAGAGTACTTTGGGGCCATAATTTTTCCGTTGGATTTTTACAATACGTTTCCAAAGAAAATTAGAAAGAGTTAATTGGAAAATTAATATTGCTATCGGGATGGCAAGATACGAGGTACTTTGAACTAAGGAGCTAATATCTCCCCACGCTAACTCAAAAGCAAATGGACTTAAGTGTAAGCCATAGTCTTCAAATACTATGGTGTCGTATATTAACGTGCACAGACCCAGTGTTGCGATAACAGCTGCAAACCCTCTTAATATTCGAGAGTAGGGTAGAAAGATCGTAATCGGGAAAATAAATACCAGATAAACGATAAAAGCTAAAAAGGTAAATTGGCCTAAAGTATATAGTGAAAGATAGGCCACGCTGATAAAGGTTTCAGGCTCTCCAATGCTAGCGATGTAGCGCCAGCCAACCATCATTGCTAACAGGCCGTTTATAAATGCAAACCAGTGCCCCCAGTTGATGAGGTTTGACACCTTGTCACGTCCAAGTTGTTTTTTTCGTTCAAAAATATCTGCTTGCATTCAAGTATGGCCTGTTAAATGTTGCCCAAGTTGTTATAGCATAAACTCATAGATTATACCCGAGGTTCATATTACCACGAGTATAAAAGCTCTATTTTGTTGACTGAGTTAAGGCTTTAGCAAATTGCTCAGTAATTGATGCTCTTGCTGCTTCTGGAATTTTAGTTTGTAATAAGTGAGAAACGCAGTTTCCTAATACCATTAAGCTTAAATCGGTAGAAGATTCATGCTTTTCAAGTACTGCTAATACCTCAGCAATAAGGGATTCTACTTGCTGATTATCGTATTTTGATTTAATAGCCATAAAAATGTTTCACAAAGAAAAGAATTAGCAGCATATAATACCCAAAATTTACCTGACTATCACTACAAAGCCTTATGACAATTACCATTGACCAAGCGATTATTCACGAAATTACTCAAAACAATGAAGGTAAGCTCTCTTGCCGATTACGTCCACAGCCGCTTCTAAATGGTCAAGCGGTAGAAGTGATGCTAGAAGAGTTGCATCAGACCTATACCAGCAAAGCTGGGAAAGGCTTCGGACACTTTGGTGTGCCAGAAGGTAGTGATGCCGAGGCAAATGATGCTTTTTCTAATGCATTAGATGAATATCGTTCAGGTGATCTTGGTTTTGTTGAGTTTTCTGGTAAAGCTGGAAAGTTATTGCAAGATGAACTTGCTAAATATGACTTCAGCCAAGGTGGTTTTTTGTTAATGGCCTGTTATACCAGCTTAGCCAGTGAATTTTTATTTGTGGCTTTGCTTAATGCTAAATCTTCTATGACAGTATTAGATGACATGGAGCTGACTCAAAATAATCACCTCGATTTAAGCAATCTTCAGTTAGCGGCACGAATTGATTTAACTGAACTTCAAGCCGATCCTGAATCGAAAAAATACATATCGTTTATTCGTGGTAGAGCTGGCCGTAAGGTGGCTGACTTCTTCTTAGACTTTATGGGTTGCGTTGAAGGCGTAAACACTAAAGTCCAAAACAAGAATTTGATGAATGCCGTTGAGGACTTCGTTGCGGGCAATGAGCTAACAAAAGAAGAGCGCCAAGAAGTACGTGAAAAGGTATTCGATTTTTGTAAAGAGCGTAGCGATGAAGGTCTAGACATTGATTTAAAATCTTTGGCAGATGAAATCACCGAAGATGGCATGGATTCATTTTATGATTTCGCTAACACAGGTGATTACGATCTGGATGATGAGTTTCCCGCTGATAAAGCAACGCTTCGACAACTCAAAAAGTTCTCAGGCACAGGTGGTGGTGTGAGCTTAAGTTTTGATGGTAATCACTTAGGTGAGCGTGTGATTTACGACCCAGTGTCTAACACTGTTTTGATTAAAGGCGTACCAGCGAATTTGAAAGATCAGTTAGATAGACGCTTGAAGGGTGAATGATTTCTGTGGCTCTGGATTTTCCAGAGCCATTCTGTGATTGAAGTTATTACTTTAAATTGAAGTTATTTTGAATACCTAAAATGTATTTTAAAGCGTCTTCTGCACCTTTTTTACTATAAATAGTCGTTGTATCCGCGTTGTCAGAAAAACTGATAGAAAAATCCTTTTGGGAGTGATACAAAATCGGATCCATATCGTCCCACACAAAAGGATCTTTTACCCATTGCCCATCTTTGCACTGACTCTTTAAGTTTTCTGCGACATTGCCGGCTAATGCTGATAAATGCAAAAATCGGAAGTTTTGGGAGTTGCACGGCTTGGCTTCAGTATAAGTGAAGACACAATTTTGATGATTAATATCACAACGAAAAACCAAAGTCCGATTAGATGAATTGACTGGCACAGAAGTCGCTTTGAGGTGCTTTCCGTCGAACAAAACCTTCCAGTCACCAAAATGCTTAATAGGTATACTAGCTATAGCTGGAGCACTTAATACTGCGATAAGTAATATTAATTTCATTCTTCCTCCCTTTGCTGCGGTTTTTGCTTTTTACTGACCCTAAGGGAAATAGTATCGCCAAAATACTTAATCCAAGCTGAAGTTAAGGCGGGGTAACAAGATTTTTAGGTGGTATTGCATATTTAGTGGAGGTAAGTTCAGCTAGGCTGCAATGGGTCGATAAATTAATCTCTATCAAATACTAATCTTTCATCAAGCTGCTTGTTAAGAATACACTCACTATCAGAGATATGGTTTTTTTACTCAAGTGGCAATCAATGTTGGCTTACAAGTACAGCTATAACTGGCACACAGTTATAGTCGCTGTGAACTCTAGTCAGTATGAACAAATGATCATTTTTAAAGGAGATTAAATTAATAGTGACTTACTAAGCCCCGTTTTCAGTTTAACTCAAGAAATATTAGAGCAAGAAGAGTACTCAATTCGCCCTACACCGATTTTAGGAACGACTTCAGCTGATGATTTAGCAGAACTAAGGGCTAAGAGGATGCACCCTGTAGTGTTAACAAATGATGCGATTACTAATAATTTTAATGTTGTTCATGGTCGATTTATGTCACGTTTGTTCCCATCAATACACGATATCCAGCATTTAATATTCTTAAGTCGGATACCTGAAATTGGAAAGAGTTTTTACTATTGCTGGATTCTATAAACCAACAAGTAATAAAGACAAGAGAAAACACTGAGTGTGATAATTTAAGGCCTAAGTTAATTAAATTTCTTTCTCATATTCAACAGGTTATAGATGGCATAAATATAGAAGGGCTTGATGCTGAAAATTTAAAGGAAGTATTGCTTTCACAATTAAACTCAAAAGAATTTGGTCAATTCATTCAATCTTACCAGATAGAACGTTGTTTTCTTGATCAAGACTTGATTATAAATGATCCACAGTCAGTATCTGCCATGGCAGCAAATGATTTTGAAGATTATTTTTTTCAAGAAGAAGCCGAGATAGAACTTAACAAGCTTTTACTAGTTTGTATTTGTTTGTCATTTATTTATAAGGAAGATGAAGGAAGTTTAGAAAAATTTAAGCAGCCATTTGAATTGCATTTAAAACTAAAAAAGCACCATATTAAGCAGCAAATGAAAAGATACTTTGCTGTTGATAAACATTTAAAACAATCTGCTGAGGTTACTGAGTTTGAATTGAAACTCATGTCATATTTATTAGAAGATATTAAATGATAAGTTGTGACCAATTAAAAGTGCTGACCCTGTTTTTGCAATAAAAAGGCTGGAAGACCAGCCTTTTTATCTTGATGATACTTTTATCGATCAAACACCAATCTTTCACCGAATTGCTTATTGATGATACGTTCGCCATCAAACATATGATTACCGTTAACCCAAGTGCCAATCACGCTTGATTGGAAAGTGTAACCATTAAATGGTGACCAACCGCAGTGATAGCGAATGTTTTCTTTAGTCACTGTATGAGGCTTATTAAGGTCAAGCAGCGCCAAGTCAGCAATGTAACCTTCGCGTAAATAACCACGGTCTTTTAATTGATAACGCTCAGCCACGGCATGGCTGGTTTTTTGAACGATCTTCTCTAGGCTAAAGTTACCGTTGTGGTAATGCTCAAGTACAGAAACTAATGCATGTTGTACTAATGGAAGACCAGATGGCGCTTTAAAGTAGCTTTCGTTTTGCTTTTCATCCCATGTATGTGGTGCATGGTCGGTTGCAATAATATCAATAACATCGTCTTGAACAGCTTTAATTAGTGCAAGTTGGTCGCTGGCTCTCTTAACCGCAGGGTTACATTTAATTAAGCTGCCAAGCGTGTCGTAATCTTTGTCATTAAAGAATAAATGGTGAACACATACTTCGGCTGTGATGTTGGCGCCTTTTAGGTCGGCAAGCTGTTTATTCTTTTGGAATAAGTAAAGTTCATCAGCCGTAGTTAAGTGAAGAACATGCAAACGAGACTTATGCTTAATCGCTAATTCAGTCGCTAATTTCGATGATGCTAAACAAGCTTCGCGTGAGCGGATTTCACCGTGCAGATTCATCGGAATATTATCGCCATATTTAGCTCTATATTCTTCTTCTAACGCTGAAATCATTGGCGTATTTTCACAGTGAGTCGCGATGACGGTTGGTGCGTTGGCAAAGATAGCATTTAGGGTATCTTCGTTATCTACCAACATATTTCCTGTAGATGCACCCATAAAGATTTTGATACCACAAGCTTGGTTAGGGTCGAGACTTTTAATGACTTCTAAGTTGTCATTTGTGGCACCAAGATAGAAGCTGTAGTTAGCTAATGAACCTTTTGAGGCACGAACGTACTTATCTTCTAACGCTTCTAATGTCGTGGTTTGAGGGTTTACATTTGGCATTTCCATAAAGCTGGTGATACCGCCTGCAACCGCCGCTCTAGACTCACTCGCAATAGTACCTTTGTTTGGAAACCCTGGCTCCCTAAAGTGAACCTGATCGTCGATCATTCCTGGAATTAAGTGATTGCCGTTAGCATCAACGGTTTTTGCATCAGCAGGAGCGGTGATCTGGCGATCTATACGACTAATGCGACCATTTTCAATTAAAACATCCTGAGTGGATATTTTACCTTCATTGACCAGTTGAGCATTACAGATAAGCGTTTTCATAGGGCACCTTATTGCTTAGGTTATATGGTCGATATAATACAACATTTCAGTGAATTGTGTGCGGCAAATCACAGTATTTGATGTTTAAAATTCTTAACTCGCCACAATGGTAAAACTTGAGTAAAATACTCGGTTCTTTAATGTAGTACAGCTTATTGGCTTTCGCTGATGGAGCTAGACCCATAATAATGGGATAGAGGTGGACTGTTTATCTGCCGAGGAGTTTTGATGTTATTGTTTGTGAATGATTTAACCGTCATTGATTTTTCTTATTTGTGCGCTGAACGCGGCATGGTGGGCGAAAGCTGGATTGTTGATGTAGTGCTTGAAGGCGGGCTTGATGATCAAAATATGGTCTTAGATTTTGCCAAAGTAAAGAAAACCATTAAGCGAACCATTGATGATGTATTAGACCACCGTCTTGCTGTACCTACTTTGTCTCAAGCGACATCTTATCAAGTTCAAGGCGATGGTATTACCTTTGTCGATTTCAGCTCACAAAAAGGCAGTATTCATTTACGTTGTCCTGAACAAGCGTTTACGTTTATCGATTCTGAAATCATCGATCACGCAGCAACCATTCAATTTTTAAATAATGAATTGAAAAAGGTGTTGCCAGATAATGTACTCAATATCGAATTAGTATTGCGTGCCGAAGAATTAAACCGTCCTTACTATCACTACAGTCATGGCCTTAAGAAGCATGATGGAAATTGTCAGCGTATTGCCCATGGCCATCGTAGCCCAATTTCTGTATTTATTGATGGCGCAGAATCACTGCTATGGAATGAATATTGGGCAAACCGTTGGCAAGATATATATTTAGGTACCCAAGAAGACCTAGTCGAGCTTTCTGATTTAGCAATTAATGCTAATACGATTTCGGGCGACACTCACTATGGCTTTAAATACCAAGCTCCACAAGGTGAGTTTCAGTTAGCGATTTCAAAAGCCGTTTGTGACATTATTCCTCATGATACTACTGTAGAATTATTAGCTGATTTTGTTGCAAACCATGTCGCTAATGAATTACCCGATGCTAATGTATTAGTCAAAGCCTATGAAGGTGTTGGCAAGGGTGCTATCGCAAAACGCTGATTTTTCTTGCTTCTTAAAAAAGAGTCTGACTTAATATTGTTATTCGTTAACAATGTGGCTAATTCCATGAAAAAGCAGACTCTTTCTTATTTCCTATTTTTCCCTTTTCTATTTTTATCATCTCTGGCAATAGCCAACGACACCATCAAACTGTTTGGAAAATTTGAGCAGGGTACTTTAGTGAAAGGTCTAGCTCCAGTTGGTGCTCAACTATTTCTTAATGGCGAGCCTGTACGAGTATCTAATTCAGGTAAATTTGTAGTTGGATTTGGGCGTGAAGCTCAGTTAAAAAATACCCTTACAGCTATTTTGAGTGATGGCTCAAAGATGAGCAGAGAAGTGGTTTTATCGAAAAAGAAATATCGTATTCAGCGAGTAGATGGCATCGCTAAGCAAATAATGAAACCTGACCCAAAAGCCGTGGCTCGGGCAAAAAAAGACAGTAAGCAAGTTCGAGAAGCAAGAAATACCGACTCTGATTTAGATGGTATTTTCACTCGATTTATTTGGCCTGCGAAAGGACGTATTTCTGGCGTGTATGGTAGTCAGCGGGTTTATAACGGGATTCCCGGCCGACCGCACTATGGTGTAGATGTAGCTAAGCCAACAGGAACTCCAGTTGTTGCTCCGGCCAATGGCGTAATCACTTTAGCTGTTCCTGATATGTTCTACTCCGGTGGAACCATCATTATTGACCATGGCTATGGGGTTAGCTCTAGCATGCTTCATTTAAGCAAATTAGATGTAGTGAAAGGGCAAACAGTAAAGCAAGGGCAAAAAATTGGAGAAATTGGGTCTACAGGTCGCTCTACTGGGCCACATTTAGACTGGCGCATTAACTGGTATCAAATGCGCCTTGATCCGACTACCATAGTGCCTTCTATGAAAGAGACATTAAAGCAATAAACTTATCCTGCTGATAGATAAAAGGTTGTACCTTGTTCACTGATGTTGCAAACAGCGCCATTTATTTCGAAAACTCTTGTAATTGGGTTACCAGGACTATGAGCAGCAACATAAAACAGGCAAGTTGGTGTTGGGTGTTTATGCTCTTCACCATTTTTTGGGTGATACACCATGGAGAACAATAGCCCAGTATCAAAGTCCTCATTTTCACCGAGAAGTTGTCCAGTGTTTAACCCTTTTTCTGGAGTAATGACAGTTCCTGTTACTTCTTGCTTATCTTGACTTACATCGGTACCAGGTGCGGTTTGATCTAAAGGTGAGCATTGATCGTCTAGGTTTACAATATCCGCAATCTGATTTACATGTTCGGCTCGCACCTCCCAGTTGCCATGTTTACTGCTAAATTTCATTTGAGTATGAGCACCACATGGCAAACCATGCGCCAAAGTACTAAAAGAAAGTAAGGCTAAAGGGAATGCAAGCCAAGCTAAAGGTTTCATTGTTTTTTCCTCAGAATTATTCCTAAATATTCCTTTCTATAATCTTTATTCTGTACTGAATAAGACCTGTATGAACTGGTCGTTTTAGCACTCTAATTCTGCTAGTTAAATTTAAATATTTTTTACTGGATGATTTAATATAGAAAAACCTAGCGGTGAGGGCTAGGTTTTCATTTTGAGATTATTATTGATATTAATCCTGTTTGGTTACAACTGTTTGACCAATCGGAGCGAGTGTCAGTAAGGCCAATTTTAAGTGAGCAATACCAAATGGGATACCAATAATGGTAATAAAACAGGCTAGGGCATGAGTTAAGTGACCGATTGCTAGCCAAATACCAAAACATAAGAACCAAATAACATTACCTATAGTGCCAAATACTCCTGTGCCGATATCCTCAAAACCTTTCACATTACGACGATTGGTTTGCTCATTGCCAAATGGCCAAAATGCCATTTCACCAATGACAAAGCATGCTCTTCCAAAGGGAATACCAATAATACTAATAAAACAAATAAGCCCAGCTAACCACCAAGCTAAGCCCATTAAAAAACCACCCATAATGAACCAAGCAATGTTAAAGATAAATCGTAATACAGACATAGGAGTTTTTTCCTTTCTAAATTTAATCTAATGCTTCTGAAGCAGTTTATATGCCAAGGTGCTAATTGCTTAATTTTACGCTTTATATCGGCAATGAGGTAGAATAGCGGCTATGTTGAGTTAGTCATAATTACCACAAATTGATGAAATTAACCCAAAGCCCTGTTACTACCATTAATTTACTTGAACACGAATTACACATTAAGCGTGATGACTTATTGCACCCTGAATTCAGTGGTAATAAGGCTCGAAAATTTCATTATTTTTTAGAGAATGAATTTCCAGAAATAGACACGCTGGTGGGATATGGCTCTTGCCAAGCGAATTCTTTATGGTCACTGGCGTGTTTGGCTGAACTCAAAAGCTGGCAACTTAAATTTTATGTAGATCGCATTCCCACTCATTTGAAAGAAAACCCAGTTGGCAATTTTGCAGGCGCGATAGCAAAAGGGGCTGAGGTTATTGTATTTCCTCAAGAGTTGAATCTTACCGCAGATGAAAAGCAAATCTGGTTAGAGCAAAAATATCATCATCAAACGTCAAAGCTATTGGTCCCAGAAGGTGGGCGTTGTGAATATGCTCGTTTTGGAGTGCATAAATTAGCACAAGAGCTAGAAGCTTGGTGTACAGAAAAAGAAGTGAAATCAGCTAAGGTTTTCTTACCATCAGGCACGGGCACTACAGCATTTTATTTACATGAGTACTTAGCCAACAATGCTCCATATATTGAGGTAGTAACCTGTCCAGTAGTTGGAGATGCAGGTTATTTACAGAAACAGTTTAAAATGTTGGCAAATCAAGGTCGTTCATTCCCTTCAATCATTAGCCCTGCTAAAAAATATCATTTTGGAAAGTTATATCCAGAATGTTTTGAGATTTGGCAACAAGCCCATGCTTCAGGCATCGAATTTGAATTACTCTATGACCCTGTAGGGCTTATCGCACTTAAGGAATATCTCAATACATTGGGAAATGAAGCGATAATTTATCTTCATCAAGGCGGGCTAAAAGGTAATGAAACCATGCTTAAGCGGTATCAAAGAAAAAGCTGGTCATAATTACACTCTAGGGCGTGTTGATTTTTCGTGATTATTTTTGCAGCGATAAATTGGTTATCTTATGCAAGGCAGAGTTTGTGAAGTGTGGTTACTCCACATAAACAAACGATAACGCAGCAGAAGGGACCAATTTACGCTGTCTTCGATGCTTTTGAGCACTTCCTGTTCGGTGTTGTGACCAGCTTACTTAGATGGCTAAGCTTCACTGCTCACGCCTTGAACAGAAAAGTGCTCAAATAGCACAAAATTTAATCCTGAAAGATCAACACGCCCTAGTCCGATTTGACTATCAAATAATGAATTTGAGTTATTTCCTTTTGTTGCGGATGGTCAGAAGACTGTGAAAATGAATCAATCCAAATAGAATATTTTTTGCCATTTACGGTAAATCGTAAAACTTCTTTTAATGGCAACTCAAGCTCTTGGTTGCTTACTGCAAGTAGTAAATGTTGTGTATCTTTTTGATTTGAAAACCTGAATATCTGAGTTTCATTTTGATCGGTAACGGAAAAAAAGTTAGCTCCGGTAATGCCTTTTTGAGCAATTAACCCCAAATCGTCTTTTAACGTAAAACTGCTTTCTATTCCTTGAGGGGTATAGAATTGGTGCGATTTGACTTTACACGTTGAGCATGAAGTTGGTAGGTTTTCATCCCATGTAAATTGCTGCTTGTTTTGGAATAGTTGCCCATTGTTGATCGACCAAAGATTTTTGACTTCTTGGCTGGACGCTGAGCATCCGCCAAGAAGTGTGAAAACCATGATGAGGAATGCTGCTTTAATCATTACTGAATGCTCTTATTTGTTGTAATAATTCCTGTGGTGGTTCATTTTCTTGAATTAAAGGCTGATTATCATTATTCATGACATGCTCAGGCTTTATTGTTTTTGAATTAAAACCAAGACCACTTGCATTCCCACTCCAATAACGATTAAATCTTAGGTTGATTAAGCTCCACTCATTAACATCTCTAAGATTACCGATAATGCTGTCATTATTAACGCTTCGTGAATAAGGTAGATTATCGATATTGTCATTACAGTTAAAATCAATAGCTACTGAATTATCATAGCCAAAGCCTTGTATCTCTGTAATGGCTGCTTCATCAATATCTCTCGACGTACCAGATGAGTAGCCCATTTTAAAATCAGTAGGCGATGCTGCTGGCCCGAAATTTAATTGGTTATCTTCTAAATTACAATTTAGGTTATCCTTAAAAAATCGACGGTAATATCTGTCACCTTCACGGTTTCCTATAGTCGGCAGGCCATCAAGTTGATATAAGTAATTCATCACGCTTAAGAAGTTCGGCTTGTAATTAGTATTTTCATTACCACCGTGTAATAAGCCTAAATTGTGACCTAATTCATGCATGATGGTAGAAGCCTGCATGTTAAAAGCAATGTTTTCAGAGCGTTGATTGTTTAAGTTTAACCCCCATCCACCCATGCTAATAAAGAAGTCATTTCCATTAATTTCAGCAATTCCTGATGACCCTGCACTACCATCTTCTTTCTGGCTATTTGCCATTAGCATATAGTGAAAAATGGGACGGCGTCTTATGTCGAAATTTTGGGTTTTATGCTCAATAATACTCGGGGCGGTATCTGTAGGGACCCAGACAGTTTGCTTATAAAATGGAATTTCATTACCACCGCCCAAGTCCATACTTTCGAGTGAAATGCCATTGCCATTGTGATACAAATCTCCAACATCGAAGTGGACGCTATAACCTTTTTCTTTAAAGGTATCGACGACTTTTGTTAATGCTGTTTGGTGTGGAATAACGCCAGCATCAGTGCTTTTCATATAATCGACTTCGATGAAAATATCTTTTTGGTTCTGTCTCGCCCCCCATTGATAAAGAGGTAAGCCCGCAAACGTACTATTTTCAACTTCTGCGCAATCAGGTATACCATCAGAATCGGCATCAACATTACAAGATGTAACGTCATTCTCTCCGCCTGGAGTCATGAAACGAGATATTTTCCAGTCTTCGGCAACGTTATTGTCTTCGTCATTTAAACTTCGAACGATGCTAAAGCCTAATGTCTCCTCTACAGATGAAACGCCTACACCTGACCAGTTTTTGGGAGTGACGGGGTTTTGTGAATTATTGCCGAAGCGAACAAAATCGATAGTTTGCGTTTTTTGAGAATTGAGCAGTTCAATAAAGCCATTAGCAAACCAAGCGGGTCTGATATTGTCAGTACGATTACCGATGAGAACAAGTTGCTCTGATCCAATGTTGCTGTTTTGCCAAAGGGAATTATCAAAACGACTTTGAATGATGATGCGTTGACCTGTTTTTATAATTTGGTCTGGCAATTCGAAATAATCGCTATCTGTAATCTGATTGGAGTCTAAATTAATGCTTTGCGTATGAATAAGATAATTAGCTAGATTTATATCTTTACTAGAGCCGTTGTAAACTTCAATCCAGCGATTGTCATCGGTAAATTGGCTGGTTGAAAACTCTGTGATAAGGAGGTCGGCTTGATGAGTTATGAAATGAGAGACTATTCTGGGTTCAGCGGCTACACCTGAAAAGTTTTTGATCTTATCTCCATTAACTCTTAATCGATAGCTTGTAGCCAATTTTAATTCTACAGTAGGGGTTAATGTAAAGTTCCTCTTATTGCTGAAGTCGACATTGAGTGGAACACAAGTATTGAAATCATCACTCGATAATTGAAAGGCACTATCGCAGCTTGCTGATGGTGCTGAATTTACAAATTGAATGATGTCATCAAAAACGAGTGATATAGGTGTTGAGATACTAATTTGTTTGGCGCCAGCTTTGAGTGAAATACTAGTAACTTCAGGAGCCGTTGTATCTACTAGGTTTAAACTATAAGTTGCAGTTGAAGTGAGATCGCCATCACTGGTTTTGAATATAATACTATCAGTAAGAGTGTTATCAGCATTGTGAGTGTATTTGTAGCTGTTTGCGTTTGAATCAATGAGCTCAAGGGCACCATGTTCTGGTTGTTTTTCTATTGAAAGGCTAAGCGTATCATCGTCAGGATCAGTCGCTTCTACAGTGAAAACCTTGCTTTGATTAAATTCCACCTCAATAGAAGCATCAGTAAGTATTGGTTGGCGATTAACGTTTACAATTTTTGTTGAAATACTTTGTGAACTGCTGGCTCCGGCATCATCTGTCACTCTGATCGTGAAGGCTAAAGTCTTGTCATCTTTGACTTCAGGTGTGGTAAAGGTAACGCTAGCAGCATTATTCGCAGATAAGGTTAATTGAGGGCCTACGGTTTGTGTCCATAAGTAAGAAGCAATGCTTCCATCAGAGTCTGTGGCATTAATGGATAAGGTTACTTGAGAACGTTCTTCAATACTTGGCGGCGTCGAATGAGAAAGCTGCGGTGCTTGATTTATCTTTTGTTCGTCACTGCCTCCACCTCCACAGCCCCAAAGGGATAATAAAGAAATTGCGAGCAGAGAAAGTTTTAAAGTAGAAATGCGCAAAACGGAATTCCATTTCATGTAAAAGTTTCATTATTATCAAAGTAAGATAAAAAAACCAGATGTTATGGTTATGTTCTATTACTTTTGCAGCTATGTGTTAGGGGCTGTTTATCTTTCGTGATGTTTTTTCAGCGATAAATTGTTCCTTATCTTGTTGTAAATTTGTTGTTTATTGGTAAAGTGCTCCGTTCTTAAAAGAAGAAAGGAGTAATAATAATGAATAAATTATCGGCAGGAAGCGCTATTAAAATTGCAGTGGGAGCCGTTGCGATTATGGCTGTGGCTAGCTCATTTTATACTGTAGATGAAGGTCATATGGGAGTAGTCAAACGTTTTGGTGAAGCAAAACACCAAGAAACTCCAGGCTTACATTTCAAAATCCCTTTCATTGAGACAGTTGAAACCATCGAAGTTCGAACACGTAAAAATTCCGAAAAAATGGCATCAAGTACTAAAGAGCAAATGCCTGTTACCGTTGAAGTAAGTGTTAACTGGACAGTAAATAAAGAAGCGGCGTTAGATCTATATAAAAAATACGGTGGGTTAACTCAGTTCGAGCAGCGTATCCTTGACCCTCGTTTTCGTAGTGCCACCAAGGATACCATTCCTCAATTTGAAGCAGAACAATTGATCCAAGATCGAGCTTCAGCCATTCAGGGGATCGAACGTCGTTTATCTGAAGAAATGTCTGCTTTCCCTGTGATAGTCGATAACATTCAAATCGAAAACATTGTGCTACCGCAAAAATACATTAATTCGATTGAAATTAAACAAACAGAAAAGAACTTAGCTGCTGCAGAAGAACACAAATTAGAAAGGCAGCGACTAGAGGCCTTGCGTGCAGTGAATACAGCAGATGCAAAAGCAAAAGGCATAATCAAAGTGGCAGAAGCTGAAGCTCAGGCTATTGAATTTAAAGGTCGAGCAGAAGCTAAAGCGATTAAAGCCAAAGCTGAAGCGTTAAAAAATAACCCATTGATTGTAAAATTAACCGAAGCTCAGGCTTGGGATGGTAAACTTCCTGCAACTATATTGGGAAATGGTGCGATGCCAATAATGGATATGCGCTCATTAGAGAATAAAAAATAAGGTTATACGATGTCATTTGATCCTAAACAAGCCATTGTTATTGAGCCAAAGGAACCTGCTACGGCAACAGTAATTTGGCTGCATGGTCTTGGAGATTCTGGTGCTGGTTTTGCACCTGTAGTTCCTATGCTAGGGCTACCAGAAAATCATTCAATTCGCTTTATCTTTCCACATGCACCAGAGCAAGCCGTCACTATTAATGGTGGTTTCGTTATGCGTTCGTGGTATGACATAAAAAGCATGGATTTATTAGATCGTGCAGACATTGATGGTGTGAAAGAGTCCGAGCAGCGAGTGCATCAATTTATTCAATCTCAATTAAATGAGGGGATTGACTCTAATAAAATTATTCTTGCTGGTTTTAGTCAGGGTGGGGTAATGAGCTTGTTTACTGGATTACGTTACCCTAAGCCTTTGGCAGGAATTATGGCATTATCATGTTATTTACCGAATGGTGATACGTTACCTGAAGGTGTGAATGAAGCGAACAAATCAACGCCTTTTTTACAGCAGCATGGTGATCAAGATCCTGTTGTTCCTGTTAGTGCAGGGGAAATGGCATATAAAGCCTTAACAGAGGCTGGTTATCAATCTAAATGGCAAACATTCACAATGCCTCATAGTGTATTACCTGAGCAGCTTGTGATTATCGGAGATTGGATTAAGCAATGTCTTGATGACTAAGGCTGTTTTTTATTCGTTCTTTTGTTAAGACAGTCATCGTCTCTTGAGTTTTTTTTAAATTATCCAAATAATGAAGCACTTAGGGTGACATGCTACCTTAAGTGCTTTTTATTATTTTCAGCTTGATAATTAAATTGTTATATATTATTTATTTTGTGAAAAAATGGTGTCAAAAAAACAAATAAAAAATAATGGCTTAGCTCACATATTTGAACTTTTGTTATCACTTAGTTGTTTTCCTGTTTGTTAATATCCCGTCCTAACGAATTACGTTAATTAAGCGTAAATTCATATAAAAATTTGGCAAAAAGCCAATAAATAAAAATGGGGTTGATAAACATGAAAACTAGATTAATTAAAGGATTGGTTGCTACAGCTGTTCTTGCTGCACTAGCTGGTTGTAATGATTCTGATTCAAAACACGAACCACAAACCTGTGCTGAAGCAGGCGATCAGTGTGTGAAGCTAACCGTTTTACATACAAACGATAATCACGGTAGATTTTGGAGAAATAAACACAATGAACTAGGAATGGCAGCACGTGCCACTGTTGTTGACGAAATCCGTAACGAAGTAGAAAGAAGTGGCGGCCAGATTTTGATGTTGTCCGGTGGTGATATTAACACTGGTGTGCCAGAGTCCGACTTGCAAAAAGCGGTGCCTGACTTCGTCGGTATGAACCTACTACAGTATGACGCAATGGCAGTTGGTAATCATGAATTTGACAACCCTCGTGATGTTTTGGAGATGCAGCGTGAGTTAGCTAACTTTCCTATGCTAGCTGCAAACATTTATCAAAGTAAAAAACAAAAAGATGGAACTACTAAGCTTTCTCGATATTTTAAACCATATAAAATATTCAATGTTGGTAGTTTAAAAGTTGCGGTCATCGGTTTTACGACTACAGATACTTCTCATCTTGGTAACCCTAAGTATTTAAAAGATCTAGTTTTTACTGACCCAGCAGTTGAAGCAAAAAAAGTTATCAAAGAAATTAAAGATGGCAACAAAGCTGATGTAATTATGGCTGTAACACACATGGGACATTTTGCTGATGGAAAATCAGGAAGTAATGCACCAGGTGATGTAACGCTAGCACGATCATTAGATGAAGGTGAGCTGAATGCAATTATAGGTGGTCACTCTCAAAATCCAGTTTGTATGGAAAAAGGTACTAATAAGTATTCTGATTTCAAACCAGGCGAGGCCTGTGAACCAGATATGCAAAATGGCACCTACATTATGCAAGCCCAAGAGTGGGGTAAGTATGTAGGGCGTGCAGATTTTGAGTATTTTAATGGTAAGTTAAGTTTAGCTAGTTATAAATTAATTCCAATCAATTTAGTTGAGAAGGACAAGTATGGTAATCCGATTCTAAAAGACGGCAAGCCGACTTATTTTACTAAAAAAATTGAACCTAACTTAACAGTTCAAGGAATTTTGAGTACCTATCAAGCAAAAGGTCAGGCTGAAACCAGTGAAACAATTGCGACCACTGATGGTAAACTTGAAGGTGAAAGAACAGTTGTTAGGGCTCAACAAACTAATTTAGGTCACCTAATTGCTCAGGCACAAAGGCAAGCTCCTATTCAAGATGCTGACTTTGCGATTATGAATTCTGGTGGAATCCGAGCATCTATTTCTGCAGGTGATGTTACTTATAGGGATGTTCTAACTGTTCAACCTTTTGGAAACGAAGTTTATCAAGTTACCATGAAAGGTTCTGATGTTGAGAAATACTTAGGTAGTGTCGCAACCAAGCAAGTTAATTCTGGTGCTTATGCACAGTTAGTTGGCCTTGAAATGACTGTTGATTGTGGTGAAAGCACTGTTGACATTAGTAATATCAATGAAAAAAAATTCGCTAAGGATGATTTATACAAATTTACCGTCTTAAGCTTTGCTGCTAATGGTGGTGATGGTTACCCTAAACTAGTTGGTGATGATAACGCATTCCCAGAAGCGAAAGTTGTAACTACAGCTGGACTGGTTGATGAAAAAGTTCTTTATAGCTTTTTTAAGGATAAAAAATCAGTGAACGTTGCAGAGTTTGCACCTGTCATTGGTAAGGTTCAATACACCAATCCAATTTCTGAGCATGGCTGCCCAGCTATAAAGAAACCAAAGTAACAATTTTAAGTAAGTAGTGAAAAAGCAGCCTTCGGGCTGCTTTTTGGTTAGAAAATTTATTCGGCTAAGCTTTTTATTCTACAATCTCTAAAATTCTTCCATCAGGGCGATAATTAAAACCCAAATTGGGATTATCTTTTAAGCGAAACCAACAAGTCCATTCGTTACTTCCATCTCCAAAAGCAGTATATTTTTCCATTGGCTCTGACATTATTGCTCCCCAGAGTTGTTCGCATTCGGAACCTCCAATTCTGCCATCGTTATTAGTATTGCAATAGCCACCGAGAACACACTCAGGCAACCTATTAAAGAAAACAATTGATTGCCCATTAATTGTCAGAGCTCCTTTCTTGCCTAAGCCTGCAATTGTGGCTTTAGACTCATAAAGCTTTACCGCACCAGAAAAAGCAGTAAAAAATCCTTTGTTTTTGGCTTTATAAGCATCATCACTAAAGTTAATAAATTTAGGGGCGGCGGTAACGGCTAGAACACCTAGAATGACAATGACTGTGACTAATTCAATAAGGGTAAAACCTGCATTTCGCTTATGCATATAACAACCTTTAAAACCTATTCCATGAAGTCGGGCATATACTGAGCAGATATTCTATCGTGAAAATAACAGAGATTACAGAGGCTAATTAGTCATTGTTAGAGGATAAAAAAACGGCCTCAAATATGAGACCGATCAATTTAAAGCTAACTATTAAAGCTTGTAGCTAACCGTTAACTTAACGTTGCGTTCTTCGCCCGGTAAACCACCTTGGAATAAGGCTTTTTTGTAATAGTATTTATTGAACAAGTTGTTTAAGTTCAACTTAAAGGTCCAATTTTGTACTTGGTAGCTCGCTGCTGTGTCAACCACTGTATATGCAGGGATATAACCATTAGGTACACCGAACCATACGGAACCAGTAGTACGCTTATCCATATACTTTACACCAGCACTTAATGATAATGGCTCAGGTAAACCAAGTAGGGTGTTGGTATAAGTCACCCAAGTAGAAGCCGTTACACGAGGTACGCCTTTCTTCCTACCTGCCTCTTTGCCTTTTACTGCAGCTTCATAGGCATCTTGATATAGTGCATTCACATTGAATTTCCATTGATCATTCAATAATGCATTTACATCTAGCTCAACACCTTTGGTTTTTTCTTCTTTGTCGTAGAAGAACTGAGGTACATCAGGAGTTGTGTTTTCATCTTCATAGTCTTTGTTGCCGTACTGAATGTTGGTACGGGCAGTTTTAAAGAATACTAAAGATGCTAAAAGCTGATCATCAAAACCTTTGAAGCGGAAACCTAAGTCGTTACTGATTGACTCTGAGTCTTCACGTTTTTGATCGTCAGCATTAATGCCACCTAGAATGCTGTATGCTGTTCTACCTTTCGCATGGTTAGCAAAAATAGACATGTTTTCAAACGGCATATAAGTGATACCTAAATTATAGGTAACGCCATTATCTTTATTATCCGCCTCCGGTTTAGGGGCAGCACTTCTCATTCTTGCATCAACACCGCGATGTTTATAAGTTTGCTCAATTTCATTAAAAGCAACTCCAACACGAGTGGTAATTTGATCAGTCCAATATCCTACATGTTGAACACCTACTCCCCATGCGTTTACAGACTTTAAGTAGTTTGCTGTAAGTAATGGATCGTAATCGTTGAACGACTTTGTTGGCCAGTTAGGATTACGAATATCTAAGATGTAAGGAAGCTTCCCTGTGTAATCTTTATTTTTGTAATCTTGATCCCAGATAGAGTGGCGAGTTAGGTCAACCTTTCTATCTTCGTAGTTAGCATTAACTAAGATTTCGTTATTCATTTCACCAATTTCGAAATCATAGCGAAGGTCTGCAAAGTACTGCCAAGACTTCTCATCAGCGTTTACGCGACGGTATTCTTGACGACGTGCAGCAAATGGATGAAGTTTTCCATCAATGACTAATGGTGCACGCTCACTTTCATGAATGATTCCTTTACGTTTCATATAAACGTAGTTATATGCACCAGTTTGGCGGGTAAAACCAGTTTTGTAATCACGGTACTGTAATTGCTGATTCAAAAATAGATTATCAGTGAAGTGATAGTTATGTGTCAGCTTAAAACGAAGCTCTTCACCTTTGTTAGCTTTTGATAGCGGTGAAATTAAGCCTGTACCACCAAGTCTAAATGGCGTTTCACCATCATTTGGGCGAAGTGATGCAGCCAGTTGTTTGCGCTGCTCTTCTGTTAGCTGTGTTCCTTTTCCGCTTGGGTCATTAACAAGATCTTCCCAAGTCACTTCACTGGCTTTTTTTCCGTTAAGATCATTTGAGTTGAAGCTACGAATTGGATCACCAATTGAGTCTACCGCAAGTGCATCATTAATGTATGCTGCAGAAAGCATGATATCTTGAGTTGGGCTTGGAACAAATTTTACAGAACCATAAACTTCATCACGGTCATTTTGTAGACCTCTGAAGCCATCACTACGAGCCGTTTTACCGACGAAACGGTATGCAACTGTATCAGTGATGCCGCCAGTGCTGTCTAAATAAAGACTTTTGGTATTCCATTGACCGATCTCTAGCTTCATTTCTTTGTGATCAACAAATTGAGGCTTTTTCTCAATAAGGTTGATCACACCACCGGCGCTGCCTATACCGTATAGACCGGTTGCAGGGCCCTTTAACACTTCAATAGCATCAACATTAGTTAGTGAGCGAGTAGGGTTAAAGCTGTTACCTAAGCCTGCACCGCCATACATGCCGTCATAAGTGTAATTTGCACCTAAACCGCGAACCACAATATTGTCACCGATACCATAGTTGTTACCTGATTGGATAACACCACTAATGTTGCGCAATGCACCTTGAAGATCATCTAAGCCCTGAGAATCAAGAAGCTGTTTATCAACGACGACAACAGCCGCAGGTGTTTCCATCAAAGACATATTTGATTTAGTCGCTAGACCAGAGTCCATTACAACTTTGTTCTGGCGACCATAAACGGTAACACGCTCAATATCGTTATCAGCTTTTTCTGAATCGTTTGTCTCAGCTTGAACAGTTGGGAAGAATAAAGTGCTACTACATGCAACAGCTAGAAGTGATAGGCGAAACGGCAACATCTATACAATACCTTAACGTTAAAAATTGGTGAAAATGATATTGATTTGCATTTATATTGCAAGAAGAAAGTTCAGCTTTTGAATAAAAAAATACAAAAATATGATCTTGCACATCTATAGATGAATAATTGCTCTGATTCAGGAGTTACCAGTATCAACTGAGATAATGAGCTGCGAATAAATTTTGATTAATGTAGTAAGTGCTTTAATCAAAACAAGCTATAACTTGATTAGGCCATGTTGAGCCTTCAGGTTTAAATTTTGTGCTATTTGAGCACTCTTCTCTTCAAGGCGTGAGCAGTGAAGCTTAGTCATCTAAGTAAACTGGTCACAACACGGAACAGAAAGTGCTCAAAAGCATCGAAGACAACGCAAATTGGTCACTTCTGCTGCGTTATCGTTTGCTTATGTAGAGTAACTACACCTCACAAACTCCGCCTTGCATAAGATAACCAATTTGTCGCTGCAAAAATAAACCCGAAAGTTCAACATGCCCTATAGTAGTCGTCATTTTAGGAGTCAGTTTTGAAACGAGTCTTAGAGTTACCATCATTAGTGCTTTTTGGGTTAGCGTTTATGTCTCCGTTAGCTGTATTTGTAACTTACGGAGCAGTGCAGCAGGTGACTCATACTCACATCTCTTCTGCCTATATCATCACTTTAATCGCTATAATTTTTACCGCTATCAGTTATGGCAGGATGTCACGGGTTGCACCTAATTCAGGTTCAGCGTATGCCTATGCGACAAAATCGTTTGGAACGAAGCTTGGTTTTTTGGTGGGATGGGCATTGTTGTTAGATTATTTACTTGCTCCCATGCTTTGTTATTTAGTTTTAAGTATTTATATGCATGATTATTTCCCTGAAATAGCAAAGAATTATTGGGTAATCGCAGCTGCAGTTGTCGTGTTTGTGTTAAATGTATTAGGTATAAAACTAGTCAGTAAAATAAATTTGGCATTAGTGGCATGTCAGTTGCTGTTTGTTGCAGCCTTTTTAGCGTTAAGCATTATAGTGTTGATGCATACCAAGACCGAAATTGATTTTTTACAACCTTTTTATGACCCTAAAGTTAAGCTTTCTATGCTTATCAGTGGTTCAGCTATTTTATGTTTGTCATTCCTTGGTTTTGAATCCATATCGACATTATCCGAAGAGGCGGAAAAGCCTGAGTCAACGATCCCTAAAGCAATAATTTTATGCGTGTTATTAAGCGGAACATTATATTCTTTGACGGCGTATATAGGGCAGTTAGTGGTGCCACATTGGCCTCAAAATACCAATCCAGATACCATGGGACTTAAGTTGATCAGCTTTGTTGGGGGAGAGAGCTTTAAAGCCAGTTTTGTAGGCATGAGTTTGATTGGATGCCTAGCGACAGCAATGGCGGCCATTGCGAGTGTGAGCCGTGTTCTTTACTCAATGGGTGGAAATGGAGCTATTCCAACTGTATTTAGCCGTTTACATAAAAAATTTGAAACCCCCGTTGTTGCAATAGCTGTAGTGTCGATTATCTCACTTTTATCAATGTTTATGAGTTTAACTTTGGCATCTAATATGATTAGCTTTGGTGCCCTCGTTGCCTTTACTTTTGTGAATTTAGCTGTATTTAAGTATTTTTTCATTGATCAAATGAGTCGTAATCTGGTTAGTAATTTGCTGCTGCCGCTCATTGGCTTTGGACTTACTATCTGGTTATGGACATCCTTATCTTCTACGGCAATTATTGTCGGGGTATCTTGGCTAGCAGTAGGTTTGGTTTATTTGATGCTAAAACCACAACAGCTAAAGATGGAAATTTAATACTTCATCAAACACAGAGATTTATAATTGCAAAGAGAAGGTAACTGTTTTGCTCAAATGTCGCTGATTTTGTTGTGTACGTGCAAATAAAGGTGGTGGTGATTCAATTCATAATGTGATCTAAACGGCATTTTTCTAGGGTTATGTTGCCTCTAAAGACTATTCGGTCTAAAACTAATCATCCATTCACACTGTTCAATTTTACCTTCCTATGATCTAGTTTCCGGATGGGGTTGGATCCTAAATTAAAAATCACTGTCAGGGCTGACTTTCAAATAACATTTTTAGCAATTTGCTATGAGTTATGAGGTAGTTCCTATGAAAAATTATTTATTAAAGGGGGCGGCAGTCGTTTTAGCATGCGCTGCATTATTTGGTTGTGGTGGTCATAATCATAAGCCTGGTTCAAAATCTTGTAGAGATGCTGGTGATCAATGTGTGCGGTTTACAGTTCTCCATACCAACGATAATCATGGGCGTTTCTGGGTTGATGAAGATGGGCAAGGAGGAATGGCCGCAAGAAAAACAGTTGTCGATAGGGTCAAGAAAGAAGTCACCGGTGAGGGTGGTTCTGTATTGGTATTGTCTGGTGGTGACATAAATACAGGAGTTCCTGAATCAGACTTGCAAAATGCAATTCCTGATTTTGTGGGCATGAATTTGGTTGGTTATGATGCAATGGCATTGGGGAATCATGAGTTTGATAATCCTAGGTCGGTGCTTGATGAACAAGCTCGCACTGCTAACTTCCCATTTTTATCGGCTAATATTTATCGACAAGATCCAGATGATAATACAAAGTTAGAACGCGTATTTACACCTTATAAAATTTTCACTTTTGGTAGTCTTAAAGTTGCAGTTATAGGGTTAACAACTACCGATACTAAGACAATAGGCAATCCTCAATTTGTTAGTGATTATACTTTTAAAGATCCTGTCGGTGAAACCAAAAAGGTAATTGACGAAATTGGTGATAAAGCAGATGTGTTCATGGCCGTCACACACATGGGATACTATAAAGATGCTGCACATGGTAGCAATGCCGCAGGTGATGTTAGTTTAGCTAGAGGGTTAACTGATAAATATGCCAATAAACTTGCAGCAATTATTGGTGGGCATTCACAAAACTTAACTTGTACTAACGATTATACTCCAGGTGGAGCTTGCACCCCGGATAGACAAAATAATACATATATTTTCCAAGCAGGTGACTGGGGTAGATATGTTGGGCGCGCAGATTTTGAATACTACAACAATGCTTTGCATATGGTGAGTTATAAGCTTATACCTGTTAACCTTAAAGTTGATGATAAAGTTGTTGGCGAGCAAATTCCAGTAGATGTTTCTACACAAGACATCCTCAAGCCTTATCAAGAAAGAGGTGAAGGAGAACTTAATCAGCCTATTGCAAAAACAACTGAGAAATTAGTTGGTAAGGTTGGTGAGGAAAATGTCGTTAGAACCAAGCAAACCAATCTGGGTAAATTCATTGCCGCAGCTCAAGTTGAGACACAAAATAATAAAGCCAACTTCGGGATAATGAATTCTGGTGGCGTGAGAGATTCAATTGCTGCTGGAGATGTAACGACAAGAGATGTTCGAACTGTACAGCCGTTTGAAAATCAAATATATAAAGTTACGATGACAGGCGCTGACATAAAAAAATACTTAGGTACAGTTGCAACTATTCAAATTGGTTCGGGTGGTTATCCCCAGTTTTATGGGATCAAAATGACCATTAATTGCACAGGTAAAAGTGTAGATAATGTACAGATTAAAGATGCTGCTGATGATGATTATACCAATATTGCAGATACAACTAAATATATCTTTACCATTCCCAGTTTTAGTGCATCAGGTGGTGATAAATATCCTAAGCTAACAGGAGCTGATTCAGCTTACCCCAAAGCTGTGGTTGATGTTTCACAAGGTATTATAGATTGGGTGGCATTGTCAGATTTCTTCAAATCTGAAGCTGCAAAAAATAATGGTACGGTTAATCTAGAGCCTTACGCACCTGTCGCTAGTGATTTAGTGTATGAAGGTTCAGAGTCAGATCTTGGCTGTAAGCTTGCAACTCCGCCTACCAACTAAGTGAATTACAAAATTGAAAGACCAAAAGACCTTCCTAAACAAGAAGGTCTTTTTTCTTTGTTTCTTGCCTTGCCCTAAATTGCAAAATATAAATCAAAATAACAGTAGTCAGCACTAACAAAGCAAACGGCATAGCGGTTCCTGTATAAAAGAAAGCTAATATCGGGCCAGCAAGTGCGCCAAATGCAAAACGGAGTGTGCCGACAACTGCAGAAGCACTACCTGTTTCTTTGTGGAATTTCATTAGAACTAGCGCATCACAACTGACGGAAATGATCCCTAAACTTGCTAAAAAAGGCATAATAAAAGCCATCATTCCGATATAATTTGTGCCTATTAAATTAACGACTAGCATACCAAAACCCGAAGCAATACCTAAAAGCGCGGCGGCATTAAGCATTCTTTTTGGGCCAAATCGAGACGATATTCTTGAGTTCAAAATATTAGCTGCCATTAACGAGCCAACATTTAAGCTAAAGAGCAAGGCAAACATTTCTGGTGTAACACCATAAACTTCTATCAAAATGAATGCTGATGCGGTTAGGTAGCTAAAAAAAGCCAAAGAGCTTAAAACGCTGCATGCAATGTAAGGTAGCGCTTCTTTATGCCTTAAAACAGTGGAGTATGCGCCAAATAAGGTTTTATCTGTCCGAACAGACTTATCACTATCGCTAGGCAATTTTAACTTCCAAAAAACAATAACAAACATCAAAGCACTGTATATGGCTAATATGATAAAGATCATGTGCCAGTGATAGCTCTTTAAAATAAAAGTTCCTATAGCGGGAGCAACAAGCGGAGCTCCCATCATGATTAACCTGACATAAGATAAGCCTTTGGCAGTATCATCACCATAAAGCTCTTTAATGTAACCCGGGATCACTACTGTTGCCGCTGAACCAGCAAAAGCTTGTAAAAACCGCAGTAAGAAAAACATATCATGCTCGGTAGTTTTGCTAAGCCAAAAACTGATTATTGAAAAAAAGGCTAAACCAAATATTACTAAGGGTCGCCTCCCCAGCCTATCAGCCAAATAACCAAAACATAATAAGCCGACGGCATAACCCGCCAAATAGGTGCTTAGAGATTGCTGCATTTCACTTGTGTCAGTATTTAATGATATTGCAATCGCTTTAAGCGCAGGCAAATACATATCAATAGCCAGAGGAGTGATGGCAGTAACTGCAGCCAATAACGGGATCAAAAACGCTTTTGATATGGGAAATGAATTATTCATAGTGTGCTCAAAGAAACAAAAGAAGCGATGAAGAAAGCGCTTACAAAAGTATCACAATTTGGTTTATTTCTGCTCTGATTCAACAATCAGCTCATAAGGAATTGTGACTCTGTAAGCATAATAGCCCAATGGTCCAAAGGTGAGGCTGATTAATGACCAAAGAATTTTGTATAGCGTAGTTAATCGAACGCTGGACACCGCTGCACCAATGGCAAAAGCGGCATGAGTAAAAAGAATACCGAGCATCAATAGCGTATATAAAGAATATGTTGTCACCAATGTTTCCTTACTGAATCAATAGGTATTCTTGTTCTTGCTCTAACCATGGTTGATACTTTGCCATGATTTTTTCAAACCAAGGATGTTGCAGCCAAATTGTTAACCATTGCTGTAATTTGGGGTAGGGCAAGCAATCAAAATGTGCTTTATCCACAAAGGCAAATTGCCTAATAAATGGAAAGATGGCTAGATCAGCTAAACTTGGCTGCGAACTCAAAAGATATTCTTGCTGCTTAAGCATTTTTTCTAAATCACTTAAAAAGCCACAAGCTTGATTAAAATAGTAATCTTGCGAATGTTCAGGGTAGCGGTCTGCATATTTGTATCTATCTAGCCAATATTTAAATTCTTGGTCATTGCGCTCAATTAACTCCAATGCTGTTTGATTCTGTTTTTCATCTTTTGCAAGGACGCTGTTAGGGTCTTGTTTAGATAACGCCCATAACATGATATCCAAACTTTCATCAATCACTCGCTGGCTTTGTACCTCAGTAACGATAAGAACAGGTACAGTGCCTTTGGGTGATGCTTCCAGCATAGGGGTAGGCTTGCTTTTGAGCTCAATCTCTCTGATTATTACCTGAGTTTTTGATGCGAGAATACCTAAGCGAGCGCGCATGGCATATGGGCAACGTCGAAAAGAATACAGCAATGGAGTTGTCATAGTACGACTTTATTCACTTTTTAACGTAATTCTAACTCAATTCCTAATAAGGCCAAACGCTTTTGTTCTCGACGAAGATCTTTGATAAAAAGCTGGTTTTGCTTAGTTGCATGTGGCAACGAAATAGTGAGAGTGTTTTCGCTAGCATGAGCCTTGTTAAAATCAAATTTACACCCAATTCTTCCCAAGTTAGAAAGTACTGCAATACGTAAAATGCAGGTAAGGTAGATCAGATTTTGTTTATGCTGAGGGGCGAGTGTTTGAAAGTGGGTAATCGATGGCGTTTTACGGTGATTAGCGATAAGTGTGGCTAAGTCGCTTTGCAATTGCTCACTAAAACCAGGCAAGTCACTGTTACTAATAATGTAACTGCCATGCTTTTGATGTTGACGAGAATTAATGTGAATGCCAATTTCGTGAAGACTAGCAGCAAAGCCAAGCAGCCTAGCTTGATCTCGAATTCCCCATTCGTCAGCGACATGCTCAAATAAATCCATGGCCATATTGTTGACCTTATGAGCATGGTTAAAATCAACATGGTAAAGTTTTGCAATACTTTGAACGGTTCTTAGTTGCACATCTTGGTATTGACCGATTTTAGCTAATTCGTATAACACGCCTTCCCGTAAAGCACTGGATGCAAAGCTAAGACTATTGATTGAAAGTCTTTTAAAACAACTGATTAAAATAGCGAGGGCTGCGGGGATTAAAACTGTTCTACGATCTTCTACATTTTCGAAGAAAACCTGTTCAATGTTTTTACATTCAATTAAGTGCTGCTTTAACGCTTTTAGATTTTTTAAGGTAAGTTCTGTTTCACCAACAACTTCTTTCACCGCTTCGACAATAGCTTTCACTGAGCCTGAACTGCCTAATACTGTCGTCCATTCAGTATTAAAATAGGTTTTTGATAACGTTGCTAATTGTTTATCTGCGGCAGTCATGGCGGCTTTAAAGTGTTCCTTTGTTAGTTCACCATGATGGAAAAAGCGTTCATGGAAGCTAACGCACCCACAGCGTAAACTCGATAAGTGGGTAGGCTTGGTTTTCTTTCCTATCACCACTTCTGTGGAGCCGCCACCAATATCTATTACTAAGTTTCGCTGAGTCAGCACTTGGTTTTGCGCTATTCCACTGTATATGAGTCGTGCTTCCTCATGTCCTGAAATAATTTCAATAGGATAAGGAAGTACTTTTCTGGCTGCTTGCAGAAATTCATTAACATTGGCTGCGACTCTAAGTGTATGCGTGGCTACGGGTCTAACTTGGGTTTGCTCGAGTTCAGAAAAGCGTTGAGCGAAGTCTTTTAGGCAATTTACGCCTCGCTCAATGGCTTCTTGTGACAGTTGATTTTTATGGTTCAGCCCTTGGGCGAGTTTTACTTGTTGCTTCTCTTTATGAAGTATTTGCAAGCTGCCATCTTGTTCTCTAGCGATGACTAAATGGAAACTGTTGGAACCCATATCAATTGCAACGAAATGCTTTTGTAAAACTCGATTCATATTATTCATCAACCTTGTTTAGCCACTGTGCATTATTGGCTTCATAATCTTGGAGGTATTCATAAATGGCTTGTTGAGAGCGAACTTTTTTCTTGTTTCCACGTCTTTGATATGGATTCGACTGCTCTGCATTTAATATTCTTGCTTTAGTATTATCGCTAAAATGAATATTTAAAATATCTGATAGCATTTTTTTGAGCTTCGGCTCGTATATTGGTGTGCTTACCTCAATACGATTATCGATATTTCTGGTCATCCAGTCAGCTGATGACAGAAACATTTTTTGCTCACCTTCAGCATGAAATACCATGATACGTGAGTGTTCCAAAAAGCGATCAACAATACTGACAACCTCAATATTTTTGCTTTGTTCTGGTACTTTAGCAATAAGGGAACACATGCCTCGTACCAGTAATTTTATTTTAACACCTGCATTAGAAGCGCTATACAGTTTGTTGATCAGTTGTTTGTCTACTAGGTTGTTGACTTTCAAAATGATGCTGGCTTTTTTGTTACTTTTTGCAGCTGTAATTTCGTCTTCGATTAATCGATAAATGCTTCTTCGAGAATTGTAAGGTGAAACAATTAAGTGGTTAAATTTATCTTGGCGATAAGGGTGTTGTATCAAATGAAATACTTGCTGCACTTCTTCAGCGATTTCTTGGTTGGCAGTGAATAATGAAAAGTCGGTATATACTTTTGCGGTTTTTTCGTTGAAGTTACCAGAGCCAATATGACTATAGAGGCGAGTTTGGTTGGCTTCATTACGGCCAATGACACAAATTTTAGAGTGTACTTTTAAGCTAGGTATCCCATGGTGAACCTGAACACCAGCTTCAACGAGTTTTCGCGTCCATTCGATATTCGCTTGTTCATCAAACCTTGCTCTCAGTTCCAAAATAACCATGACTTTTTTACCGTTACTTACCGCATCAATTAATGACTGGATAATGCGTGAGTTTTTGGCAACACGATACAAGGAGATATTGATGAATTTAACTGCAGGATCATAAGCAGCCTGACGAATAAATTCAGTAACGTAGGAGTATTTATGGTAAGGATAATTCAATAAAATATCATTTTGGGCAATGGCTTGAAATACATTGTGATAATGGTCAAACAAGCTACTGGGAATAGCCGTTATTTTTTCGTATTCCAGTGACTTACGGCTAGGGTTTGGAAATGCCATAAAATCTTTAAAGTTATGATAACGACCGCCCGCCACTAAAAACTCAGTAGAGCTGATTTGTAATCGTGTTTTGAGCATTTGCAGCATGTGTTCTGGCATTTCACGGTCATATACTAATCTTACAGGCTCTGCTGTTAAGCGCTTTTTTAAGCCTTTAGACATTCGCTCAAGCTGGGTATTATCCAATTCATCAGTGATATCAAATTCGGCATCTCTTGTGAGCTTCATGGCATACACATCGATATCATCGTATTCAAAAAATGGTCTAAACAACTCATCGGCACAAAAGCGGATAATATTATCTAGCAAAATTAAGTGCTTTTTCGATTTGGTGCTTTCTACAGGTAGCTTTACAAACCTAGGGACACTTTTTGTCGGTACTTCAATCAGACTATATTGACGGCGTTTATCCGTATATAAACAAATACAAAGATAGGTAACGCCATCAGATATTTGTTGGGTTAGATCTCGGTTTTTACTGACAATAATAGGAGAAATATGTCGTTTTAAATGATCTTTAAAATAAGTCTTCAACCACGATTGATGAAAACCAGACAGCTGAAACTCATTAATGAGAAAAATGTTTTTTCTTGCCAGCTCTAGCATCAGCTCATTGTAATTTTTGTCAAATTGCTCTTGTAGCTCAAGCACTTTATCCTGAATAAGGTTCATTAGGGTTTGGTTATGCTGCATTTTATCTTGATTGAAATTATCAATTAGAATGGCACGCCTGATTTCTGCAACACGAACCCTGAAAAACTCATCAAGATTACTAGAAAAAATACCTAAAAATCTTACACGCTCAACAAGAGGGACATTTTCATCACATGCTTCTTGTAATACACGCTCATTGAACGAAAGCCACGACAATTCTTTAGACATAGTAGGTTTGATCATTTTCGACACGAATGTAATTCCTTTAACAACGTGGGCTACTGAGTTCTTTGTTCGAGATCCCTAAATGGAAAAATTGGAGACTCTAAGAAAAACTTGGAGTAACAGTAATTTACCATGTAACTAGTATGAACATTATTTCAGTTTTGTGACAGTCTGTTTTTGGAACTTGATGCTACATGTACCAAAAGTAAAAACTACTGAGGTCTATGCACAATCTATGTCTTAGGTTTATTTTTTAGAGAAAAGTACCACATCACAGCGGGTTTAATGAGAAACAAAAATAAGAAAAATAAAAGGCCAATGAGCATTCCTATCCAAGGGTTCTCTTTTGTAGCCCAAAGTATAAATTCCATCTTAAAACTCCTTCTAATTTTTAAAATATTAATATATTAGAAAAACCTAATTTTACCTGTGAGTTAGATCAATTTTTATTGAACATTGCTTGTTGTTTTTGTTTAAATCTAAAGTAAATATAAGGTTAAATTAGGTTTACAAACATTGCTCTGGGCGTTGCTCACGACCATAATATATATCTGTTTTTAGTGGTTTTTATAGCCATTGATATTTTGGTGTATGTACTTTTACATCCTCCCTTATTATTAGGAGTTTTTATGACTCTTGTTGTTCCTCAAAGTTATTCTAAGCTTCATGACTTTGCCCATTTCAACTGGGATCAACCCAGTGCTGAATGTTTTACTGAAAGTGGTAAAAAATATCAAATTCGCCATTACGCTCGAAGCGACGAACTCTATGTGGAAAGACTTAGTCCCTACAGTAGCGGTTTGAAAGGACTTTTTGAGTGCTTTTGCAGCTTTTTTCTAGCCAAATTCAATAGGCGTAATCGAGATTACTTAGGAGACACTCTCAAAGGTGAAGGGATAAGAGCAGCTGGTACGCCATCAAGGAGTATTTTTGGACGGTTTCAAGTGAGTACTAAATACCGTACAAACTTGCATCAATTCTCAATGGAAAACCCGAAGGTATTCAAGCAGGCAAAACAGCAAGTGGATATGTTAAGTCAAGTTCCAAAGGCTGAATCAAGATTGGATATCAATAGCTCAGATAGCCCGATCCAACATCGCTGTCCAATATCAGGCTATATACTGGATCATAGAAATGCGGTTGTACTTGAACTTAATGGTAAATCGCTTGTGGTTTCTCGACAAGGTATTCGCTACCAATTGCTGAATGATGATCCAAAATTCAGTAAAATCACTCGTCAAATGATACTTGATTCTCAAATCAAAGCATTGACTTCCGAAAATTACAACCTGTTAAGTTTTGGAGAGTGGTTGGTTGATTCTTTCTCTTCTTGTGCTCCATTGGATGTGTGCAAAGGAAAGTTAGCTGATATTGTCGTTGTTTGATTTTTAGAGCAACTTTTTGCCTGAACGCTGCCGTGATGAAAGCGAGATATCATTGCTGAAATATAAAGCCCCAAGCCTAAATGGGGCTTTTGTTTATTCTCGTGTTCCCTAATTGATACCATTGAATTAAAAATCTCACTTTCCATTCCCTCTGGTAGCATTGGTCCTGTATTGGTTATTGATAATTCAGCTTGTTTGTTTTCCTTGATAAGTTGAATGATGATTGGATCACAGGATTGCGAAAACTCCACTGCATTGGCAATCACTTTATCAAACAATTGAGCTAAGTAGTCTTCTACACCTAAGATACGAATATTAGCTTGAATTTCAGCTTGGAATTGATGCTCAGGGTAAATTTGCTGATAGATATCAACGCAGTTACTTACAAGTTGTGACAAGTCCACAGGACTTCGCGGTTCAGAATCTATAGTTTGCTCTAATCTAGTGGCCTCAGACATGCTATTTAAAATACCATTAAGCCTTTGCAATCCTTCTTGAGCTCTAAGCAAGTACTTGTTGTCATTGCTTTTACCTTGTTGAAGTTCTAGGTGATCTAATGATGATCGTACAATGGTAATTGGTGTTCTAAGCTCGTGAGATAAACGAGAACTCATGTTTTCGAGATAATGGTTGTAGTGCTCAACTCGTGTCAGCATACTTGAAAAACTTCGGGTTAAGTCGCCAATTTCATCAGCATTCTGGCTATCAATATCAACCGCTTGAATTTTTCCATCTGAATCGATAACTGATTCGGCCTGATCTCGTAATTGCGTTATTCTACGTGAAATGGAAGTGGCAAAAATTAGCATGCTAACACTGGCTAAAAAGGTCACAATCAAGGCGGTATTGAGTAATGACGTCATGGCATGGCTGCGTAATTCTTGAATGCCTTGGGTGGTTTGTTGAGTTAATACAGCACCTACAACCACTCCTTGATGCCAAATAGGTATGATGCTGGACAACAGTTCCGTGTCTGAGTCAGCGAGTGCTGTTTCTGATTGCCCTTTAAAACCATTCAACGCTTTGTGAGTCATAGGATCATCAAATTGGATTTGTTGTTTGTTCGGGTCAACAAAATTTAGATTTTCTGTTCCAATAAACCAATGGTAGATAGGCTTTAAAATATCAGGGACTGAAGAAGTGGTGCTGATACCTGAACTCCAACTTTGACCACTAGCATGAATATCGCCTCCTTGTGCCAGCACTTGACCTGCATGGTTCAGTACCCAAATTCGAGAATCAGAGTTATCTAATGAATCAATTATTTGCTCAATATCGCTACTAGGTTCAATTAAACGCCCTAATGTGAGTGGTGAATTAACTGGACTTGAAGTAATGCTTGTTGTGCCATGAATGGTATGAAAAAAACTTTCAAACGCCATGGCTTTTCCTAACAAATTTTTAGGTAATGTGAGTTGAAGCAGAATACCGTCATTAGTGAGTGTCCACATTCCCTCAATGTCTGATTCTGGAGTGAGGGGGGTCATCATGGCGGGGTCGTCAGGTAACGAAAAGCCTTTTAGTTGCCCATTAGCTGAAACTGTCAGTAAAAAGCGATTAAAGCGGTGACCTTTTACCGTTGAAATTTGTAAGTATTGGCTAGCATATGGGGAATGTGAGCCGTGGTTTAAATCAAGATTAGGTACTGTGATATGAAAACTCATGAAGACTTGGTTTTCGTATTGCCCAACATGAACAATAGCTTGGTTGCTTGAGTTGTGAGAGGTGAAAATCTGGGCTGGACTTTGTTTTAATGACCAATCTTTTGTGCTGCCCGTGAAATACACTGGATTACTTAACTGATATAAATAAAAGTCTTTGGGCTGAATTTTATCGCGAGAAAAATTTAATCGTTCAAAAAGCTTGGGACGTTGCTGTAATGCTGTTGCGACGGCTTGTGAGGTATTAGACAAGTTATTCAGTTGAGTTTGCTTTAAGTAAACGTCAAGTTCATTAAAGTAGCGGTATCCAAACCAAGGCAAAGCTGACAAGAAAAGCACAATAACCAAAAATTTGGTTCTAAGGCTAAACTTTGGGAGCTTAAAAGAGGGTAATCGCCGCATTATTGATTCCAGCGATAGCCCATGCCATAGACGGTACTGATATGATCAAAATCAGAGTCAACCGCCATAAACTTTTTTCGGATCCGTTTTATATGAGAAGTGATGGTGCTGTCATCAACATAGATTTTTGCATCTGACATTAGATCTTGTCTGGATCGAACATGACCAGGTCGCTTAACCAATGCATGTAGCATCCAGAACTCGGTCACGGTCATTTCCAATGTTTTCCCTTGCCATTGTACAGTCATTTTATCTAAGTCCAGTTGTAGCTGGTTAACCTCGATGATTTCATGTTTCGTCTGTGTGGCTAAATCACTTCGACGAAACAGTGCGGCGATTCGTGCCATAAGGTGCGGAAAGCTAGTGTTTTTAGTAAGGTAATCATCTGCGCCAAGTCGTAAACCGCTTACTACATCAAAATCGCTATCTCTCGCCGTGAGAAAGATAATGGGTAAAGTAGGGGACATGGCTCTAAGAGACTGACAAAGCATAAATCCACCGTCAGGCTCATCTTCCAATCCAATATCAATAATCGCTAGGTCGGGTAAACGAACCTCAAACGCTTGCATAGCCGTTGAGCGATTAGCGTAGCCTTGAACTTGATAACCATGGTTTTCCAAAAGTTCTTTATAGTTTTCACGGATGATGGTTTCGTCTTCTACTATGGCTATGCGTTTCATCTTTACTTGGTTTTAAGTGCTTTACAGCAATATACCGAAAAAATAATAAGAAATCAGCGAACAAGAGGAATTGCCATATTTTTGCCACATTTGATCCCCAATACATCATTTTAGCTCCCCAATATTGCCAAGTTGATTTGTTTTAATAATCCCCATCGAAACACATTCGTTATCAATTTAAAAACATGGAGCAAACTATGAAAAAGGCAATCATCTCAACATTAATCATTGGTTCAATTGTTACAAGTAATATGGCGATGGCTAACACTGAAGAGCAACATGGGCAACAGGAGCAGTTAGTTGGATTTGGTTCAGGTTTATTATTAGGTGCGGCTGTTGGTGGCCCTGTAGGTGCAGTAATTGGTGCCATTACAGGTGGGGTTATCGGTAAAAGTGTGGCCGATGACGAAAAGCTTACAGCTCAAGATACTAAATTGCAGCAACAGCAAGTGAAGTTAGCCAAATTGAACGAGCAGCAACAAGATTATCAACATCTGTCACATCAATATCGTTTAGCACAAAATAAGCTACAACAGTTAGGTGAAATGAAAACCTTAAAACAATTAGATTTGGGGTTGAATGTGCAATTTAGAACGGGCTCAGCTCAAATCGAGCCTTTGTATCAGAAACAACTTGAAGAGGTAGCAAAGCTGATGAATGCTCAGCCTGAACTCAAGTTAGACTTAAGCGGTTTTGCTGATAGGCAAGGCCAAACTGATTTAAATCAGAAACTGTCTGAAAAGCGTATTTCTTCGGTTAAATCATTATTGACCGGTCTTGGAGTGGATGAAACGAGGCTGACAGCTAAAGCTTATGGCGATACAGCTCCAGTACATCAAGAGCAAAATTTAGAAAATAATGTATTTGACCGCAGGGTGACGTTGCAGCTTAGTCCTGAAATGGAGTCGAGTTTAACGGCTAAGCAGTAGACGCTGTAGCCTCCGAACCTTTCCCTTTGATCTTCCATAGTTTTTAGTTAGTGGTCTATGGAAGATCCCTTTATTGAATCCCAATCAATTTACAGTTAAGGTTTTGCAAAAGAAAAACTTATTACGATTATGAAAATTAAGTCAATTTTATTTGTATGTATGGGCAACATTTGCCGCTCACCTACCGCAGAAGCCGTATTTAGGCAGAAATTTCACCAAGCTGGCATTGAGGTTAAACTAGATAGTGCTGGAACCATTGGTTTTCATCAAGGAAAGTTGCCAGATCCTCGCTCTCGTTTTGCGGGTGAGCAACGAGGCTATGACTTTTCTGGTATAACCTCTAGGCAAGTAACGACACAAGATTTTGCAAACTTTGACCTTATTCTGGCTGCAGATAGTGCCAATTTAAAAGACTTACAAGTGATTTGCCCTATAAAGTATCGGCATAAGTTGAGATTATTACTGTCATTTACTGAGAGTGATTATCTAGAAGTTCCTGATCCATATTATGGTGTTGAAGATGGTTTTGAATTGGTTCTAGATTTAATTGAAGCCAGTGCAGATGAGTTAATAGAAAAGTACTATTGTCCTTGAACTAAGATATGAGTCATCTGAGCAGGCGTTAAATGACTTCCAAAGTAAACGGTAGCTTCTAGAACTGTTATTTTTTCGCCGACAAATTGGAGTGTCAGCTTGGTGTGTATTGATTTTCTTTGACGTATGTCTTCAGGCAAATCTAAAATATCTTTTCTTTTGTGGTGTTCCACAAAGCAGAAGTCTTTATAAGCTTCAACATTAACAACAAGCGCTGTCGTAGCGTTATCGATTTTTGAACGTGAGTACTCATAAGTTAAATGACAGCCTGCGGAACATGAGAATAAAGAGTCAGGGCATCCTTGATTTACTTTTAAATTGGTATAAACCGTACCGAGCAAGTTCAGGTTGAGTATAGCTTCAACGGCCTCACGCTCTTGAGCTAAATAAAGCTGAACTTCATCAATACTCTTGGAAACCGTATTATCTAATATATGTTTGGTATAGAAGTCACGTCTCATATCCGAATAAAATGGAGATGGCCTTTTATGCTGAGAGGAAGCGTTTCGTTGCTTTGCTGCGGTGATATCGTTTTGTAAGGTCGTTCCAAGTAAAGTAGTGTCAACTGAAACTTTGAGTAATGAGAATTGTAATAAGCCAATTCTATAGGTGGTACTTTCACCTAAGTGTTCTCTATTAACCTTCTCTTTAAATTCCTTTCGGTGAACTTGGGAGGCGAGAGCCTTTAGTTCATTAAAAATAAAAGGCTTGTTACGATCTTCGGTATCAATAGATGCTAACTGACCAAAAAGCTCCAGAGCATAATCTACATTAGTAGAGTCAAAAAAAGATTCGATTTTATGCCAAGAATCTAGCAATCCAGAGGTTAATGGGGTAGATGTTTGTCTTGGCATATTTGTGTGATCAAGCGCTAGAAATACGTAATCGTCGTCAATAGTGTTATCCGATGTTGTCGAGTTCACATGCTCAGACCTACTGGTATAACCAGCACTCGCCTCAGGGGATGTACAGTACATATTCAACATAAAGGATATCTAACAGATGATTCTTACAAGTAAAAAATAGCCTATTTTTAGGCGATTATCCGTTAAATTAAGTTAATTAAAAGAACATCATAAGCATTAAAAAAAGAGGCCAAAGCCTCTTATTTTAATGATGCGAGATTTAACCCTGAAAGCTCAGCAGCCTTCATGCCTAGTCTGGTGCGTATCCTTGAGTACCAAGCAATTCACCATCTAGGTAGCACTGACCGCTTTCCATAACTAAACGGCCTTGGCAGAACCATTTCACAACCATTGGGTAAATGGCGTGTTCTTGCTGGTGGACACGCTGTGCAAGGTCTTCAGCTGTATCGTCTTGATATACTGGAACTTTAGCTTGAAGTGCAATCGGGCCTGCATCGAGTTCTGGAATAACAAAATGTACGCTTGCGCCATGCTCACTATCACCAGCATTGATTGCACGCTGGTGGGTATCTAACCCCTGATATTTAGGTAAAAGCGAAGGATGGATATTCACCATTTTTCCTAAGTAAGCATTAACTAACTCAGGAGTTAAAATGCGCATAAAACCAGCCAAAACGATAAGGTCAGGTTGGTAACGATCTATAGCGGTTTTTAAACGAGCATCATAATCACTGCGCTCTTCACCTTTGCGAGCAATTACACAACTGGTATCAATTTCATGATTGTGGGCGCGTATTAAGCCGTAAGCGTCAGGTTTATTACTGATCACTCCCACAACTTCACCACATAGGTGATCATCACAGCCATCAATGATGGCTTGTAAATTACTGCCACTTCCAGAAATGAGTACTAAAATACGACAGTTTTTTTGCTCAGAGTCCATTAACGGATTTCCACTTGTTCTTCATCACCATTACGTGCTGCAATAGTACCAATTAACCAAGCGTTTTCACCCTCTGAATTTAATAAAGTTAGCGCTTCGTCTACTTTTTCCGCAGGTAGCGCAACAATCATACCGACGCCGCAGTTAAAGGTGCGATACATTTCAAATTCACTGATGTTGCCGTTACCTTTTAACCAATCAAACACTATTGGCCATTCCCAAGAATTACCGTCAATGACAGCCTTACAATCAGTTGGGAGCACACGAGGAATGTTTTCCCAAAAGCCACCGCCAGTGATGTGAGACATAGCATGCACTTCAGAAGCGTCAATCAATTTAAGTAATGGTTTGATGTAAATGCGAGTTGGCTCAAGCAGGTGATCAATAAGTGGCTTACCAGCAAGTTCTTGTTTTGGATCTACGCCAGACACTTCCAATACTTTGCGGATAAGAGAGTAGCCATTAGAGTGGGGGCCACTAGAAGCAAGCGCGATTAACGCGTCGCCAGCTTTTACTTGGGTACCGTCAATGACCTCTTCTTTTTCGACTACGCCAACACAGAAACCAGCCAAGTCATAATCTTCACCTTCATACATACCTGGCATTTCAGCTGTTTCACCGCCAATAAGCGCACAACCAGACTGATGACAGCCCTCGGCAATACCATTAACTACAGAAGTTGCAGTGTTTACGTCTAATTTGCCTGTAGCATAATAGTCTAAGAAGAATAAAGGTTCTGCACCTTGAACGATTAAGTCATTCACGCACATAGCGACTAAATCAATACCGACAGAATCATGTTTTTGGTAGTCAATGGCTAAACGTAACTTAGTACCTACACCGTCAGTGCCAGAAACCAAAACAGGTTGCTTATATTTGGTTGGTAGTTCACATAAAGCACCAAATCCACCTAGGTTACCCAAAACCTCAGGGCGATGAGTGCGTTTAACAGCAGATTTAATGTTATCAACCAAAGCATTACCAGCATCAATATCAACACCAGCGTCTTTATAGCTTAGAGAGGTAGGAGCGGTCACAGGAGTTCCTCATTAGGTACGTCGTTGTAGGGTTTACTTGAAGTGTTATGCATAGAACAAGTTTGCAGACGACAACTGAAGCGTACATCCATGTACTGACGACCTATACATCCTGTATAGGACGGTTGTCTTATTGCAAACTTGTTCCTATCACTATTCACAGAAATGTCCATGAAACTTACACTTTGAGTAGAGGTATAATTTTGCGGCGTATTTTATCAGTTTGTTAGCAGGGCGTGAAGCGAGATGCTTGTTCAGAACACACTGTTCTCGATGATTTTTTATACCATTATGCTTTGGCTTGTGGATGTTGATCACATTTTACTGTTTTTAATATGCTTTCTATTCTATTCAGTAATCAAATCCATTAGTATTCAGCCAATTTGCCTTTTGGTAGTCGTTGTGAAGTTGGTCACAGCGGCTTATATGACAAAAATAATCAGGAGTAGGCTATGAAAGTCGTAGAAGTGAAGCATCCGTTAGTACGCCACAAAATCGGATTAATGCGTGAAGGTGATATTAGCACTAAGCGTTTTCGCGAGTTAGCGGCAGAGGTAGGTAGCCTATTAACTTATGAAGCAACAGCTGATCTTGAAACTGAACGCGTTACTATTGACGGTTGGAATGGTCCAGTTGAAGTTGATCAAATTAAAGGTAAAAAGGTAACTGTAGTACCAATCCTTCGTGCTGGATTAGGCATGATGGATGGCGTACTTGAACATATGCCAAGTGCTCGCATCTCGGTCGTAGGTATCTACCGTGATGAAGAAACGCTAGAGCCAGTTCCATACTTTGAAAAATTAGCCAGTGAAATTGATGAGCGTTTAGCTTTAGTTGTAGATCCAATGCTCGCTACTGGTGGCTCGTTAATCGCAACCCTTGATTTGCTCAAAGAACGTGGTTGTAAGCACATTAAAGCCTTAGTATTAGTTGCAGCGCCAGAAGGTATTGAAGCCCTGAAAAAAGCACATCCAGATGTAGAGCTGTATACCGCCTCGATTGATGATTGCCTAAATGAGAAAGGCTATATCTTGCCTGGTTTAGGTGATGCTGGCGATAAGATTTTTGGCACTAAGTAAAAGTAAAATTTTTAGGAAGTTTTAAAAATTGTGGTACTGCGCACCACAACGCACAAGAGGAGGAACACCTGCATTCCCCCTCTTGCATATCCCCGCGCCGCCTCACAAAGCTAAATGTTATCGGTGATAATTGAATAAATGACTAACGGCTCTGATAATACGTCCGTGTCGAGCTTACGCCATTTTATATTCAATTATTTCCTCAATATCTTCAGGGGGACGATATTCTCTCTCCGATTAAATATTATATGAAAATTCATTCGGCGAAGGTATTTTGTGACATAAACGAGATAGAGTTTTGTAGTTTCAAATAATTAACTTGGCAAATTAAGATGCATACAGAACTTGAAAAGCTTCTAAATCTAAAATGCCTTTAGTCGACTAAAAACAGGTTGAGTGCTTGAACAACCAACCTGTCTTTAGTATTTATTGCAAAGCTAGTCTTTATATACCCAACGATACAGCGTTGGTAAAACCAACAATGTCAAAGCGGTTGAACTGATTAAACCACCTACGATAACTACGGCTAATGGCTTTTGGATTTCACTACCAATCCCACTCGATAATAATATGGGAATCAAACCTAGCCCAGAGGTTAATGCGGTCATTAACACAGGGCGCAACCTGCCAACCGTTCCTTCATACACTGATTCATACAATGGCTCGCCACTGGCTCGTCGCTGATTAATCGAATCAACCAACACCACACTATTAAGCACCGCAACCCCAAATAAGGTAATAAAACCAATTGAACTTGGAACCGATAAATAAGTGCCAGTAAAGTACAATGCCATTACCCCACCAATCAATGCCAGTGGCACGTTAGCCATGATCAGTAAAACTTGTTTAACACTTCCAAATGAGAAGAACAGTAACATAGCAATTAAGACTATCGACACAGGCACGACCAACATCAGTTTTTGTTGTGCTCGTTGCTGATTTTCGTACTGACCACCGACAACTACAGTATATCCAGCAGGTAAATTGGCTTTCGGCACAGCCGCATAAATGTCTTTTACCACTGATCCCATATCTCGACCAGAAACATTAGCTTGTACCACTACTCGACGTTGAACATCGTCACGACGGATATTGGGAGGCGCCATTTCAACATTGACATCGGCAACTTCGCCTAAACGCACAGTTGCACCGCTGACTCCAGTTAATATCAAGTTGCGAATTGCATCAGGACTTGAACGAAAACGTTTGGCTAAGCGTACGTTAATATCGTATCTGGCATTACCATCGATGACTTGCCCAGCACTAGCACCGCCAATACCTTGACTGATCAAAGACATAACTTCATCAACACTGATCCCATAACGAGCCAATTTAGCTCTATTGGGTCTTACCACTAGCTGAGCTTCACCACTGACTTGTTCTAAAGACACATCCACGGCACCGGGAATTTTCGCTACCAACTTACTTAACTCTTCACCTTTTTTTGACAACACATTCAGATCAGGACCAAACAATTTGATGGCCAACTGTGCTTTTACACCAGATAAAAGTTCGTCTACTCGGGTGGCAATCGGTTGTGAGAAGGTAAACAATAAACCAGGAAAGGCACTGAGTTTTTTCTCCATCAGTCGTTGCAGTTCAAAACGATTTGTAGCACTCGTCCACTGCTCTACAGGTTTCAATCCGATATAAATTTCAATGTTACTTACAGGCTCAGGATCACCACCTAACTCTGGAGCACCGACACGACTTAACGCATAATTAACTTCAGGAAAAGCCAATAACAGCTTTTCAATTTTTGGAGCTACATTAACGGATGATTGTAAACTTGCTGTTGGTGCTAAAGTCACCCTTAAATTGATGGTTCCTTCTTCTAATTCAGGCACAAATTCAGTACCTAACTTAGGCAGTAAAGTCATGCTAACCGTAAATACTGTCACAGCCAGTAAAATTACAGTCTTCGGTTTAGCGAATACCACTGTCAGCACTTTTCGGTAAACCAATTCTAATGGTTTTAACACTACCGATTGCTTTAACGTTACACCTGATTTGAACAAGTACACGGCTAGCGCTGGTACGACAACTAAAGCCACGACTAATGCCGAAATCATCGCAAGAATAATGCTTACCGCCATAGGCTGAAATAGCTTTCCTTCTACGCCTTCCAGTGCAAATAATGGTGCGAACACAACGATAATAATGGCGGTTGCAAAGAAGATTGGACTGCATACTTCTTTTGCTGCATTAAGCACTTCTTTAGAAATTTGTAGAATAGAAGTCTTATTTTCTTGTTTGTGTTGAGTGAGGTGTTTGAAAATGTTCTCAACCATTACAACCGAGCCATCGACTAGCATACCAATCGCAACGGCTAATCCACCTAATGACATCAAATTAGCTGATAAGCCATAGTAAGACATCACCATTAACGCTAAGCCAATTGAGACGGGGATCGACAGCAATACCAACATGGTCGCTCTGATATTGACGAGGAATAACGCTAAAATCACCACAATAAATACAAACGCTAACAGCAAAGCGTCTTTTACTGTGGTAACCGCTTTTTCCACTAGATCCGATTGATCATAAAAAGGCTGAAACGTCACACCTTTTGGTAATGCTTGTTCAATCATTGGAACACGAGCTTTGATATCATCAATCGTGGCTTTGGTATTAGCTCCAAGGCGTTTTAATACCACTCCTGCAACAACTTCTCCCATGTTTTGAGGATGACCTTTCGGATCACGCTTAGTCATGGTCACTGCACCTACACGAATTTCGTTACCGTAAGCGACGTTAGCGATATCAGATACTTTAACTGGCGTCCCGTTATGTTCAATTAACGGTATTTGAGCTATCGCAGCAAGCCCTGCTTTTCCTGCAGGTAAAAAACCGTAGCCTCTGACAACAAGTTGCTCTTGACCTTGCGGCATGAACCAACCGCCAGCATTGCGATTGTTTTTTTCTAGCGCTTCTGTCACTTGGCTCATGGTTATACCGTAAGCACGTAATTTATTAGGATTGACCTGTACTTGGTATTGCCTAACTTCACCACCAAATGACAGAACATCGGTCACACCACTGACAGGCATTAAAATCAGCTTCACTAAATAGTCATTCAAACTTCTTAATTCAGCGGCTGATATGCCAGAACTTGGTTCTGCACGAAGTATGTATTGATATATCTGCCCAAGCCCTGATGTGTTAGGACCGATTTCCGGTGTACCCACACCATCAGGAATGGCTTCTTTTGCAGCCTGAAGTTGTTCAAAAACTTGCTGCCTTGCAAAATAGATATCTGTGCCTTCTTTAAAAACCACAGTCACTAAAGATAAACCTGTACGAGATAAGGATCTGACTTCCGTTACAGCAGGCAGCGCATACATAGCGGATTCAACAGGGTAAGTGATCAGCTTTTCAACTTCTTCTGCCGCTAACCCTTCCGCTTCGGTATTAACCGTTACCTGCACGTTAGTAACGTCAGGAAAAGCGTCAAGATTCAGTTTAGGTAGCATGGCAATGCTGCCGCCAATAGCAAAAAGTAAAGTCAGAGACACTAACAGCCGCTTATCAACAGCAAACTCAATTAATTTGTTTAGCATAGTGATGACTCCTGCAGTTAGTGATTGTGAATATCAAAGCCCGATTTCGCTTTTTCTGAAGCAAGAAAGAACGCACCTTCTAGCACGATTTGTGCATTATCTTGTTTCAAGTGCGTAAATTCAGGGCTCACAATCCGACTTAAACCACCTTGGCGTTCAGCAATTTCAACTTCAATGGCTTCGAAACCATCTTCATCTTTGAGAAATAACTGCCAATCACCGTCACCGCTCCGTGTAAGCGCAGAATCAGGTACGACTATACCTTGCTGCGACTTATCACCTGCCGAGAAGTACAACTCAACAAACTCGCCTGCATGTAATTTATGTGATGAATTATCAATACTAAACAACACTTCTTCAGTACGTGTTGCTTTATCCAACTCATGGGAACGGCCAATCAATTTGGATTCCACTAGGGTATTACCAATTTTGACTACCGCTTTGCGTTGTGCAGTTAAATCTTTCGATTGCGCTGGCGTTAACTCCGCTTTCACCCATAAGCTCGATTCGTCAGTGAGTTGTAACAGCGGTGTACCTGCAGGGTTTATTTGTCCTACTCGGCTAATATCCTGCTGAACTCGGCCATTTAATGGCGACAGTAACTCAAAACTTCCCACAGATTCCGGAGTGCGTTTCAAAATCGCAATTTGCGCTTCAGTCATGTTAATAGAACGCAAAATGGCTTTTTTCAACTGTGCATCAATCAAGGTTTGTTGACGCTGGCTATCACTGACTGCATTTTTACTTAAGCGTTTTACTCTATCCCATTCTTTTGCAGCATTAATGTATTCAGCTTGGGCTTGAGCAACGTCCTTACCGCCTAGCACTAGAAGTATCTGCCCTTTTTTGACTTCTTGACCGGGTACAATTTTTCTTTGCAGGACTAAGACGTCTAACTGCGGATCAATAACTGCGGTTAAATTGCGATTAACCGCTAAAGTAGCAGTCGCCATATGTTGAACATCAAGATTATCCAGCCCCAATACAGGACTGTTGATAGAAGCTAATTTGATACCCGCAAGCTCCATTTGCACGTTAGTTAATTGTAATGCCTCAGAATGACTATCTTCATCTGAATGTTCAGCCATTTTGGGCTTAAGTAAAGATTTAGCAGGCTCATCATGATTATGTCCTTCTCCTGCATAACTTACTGGAATAGCTAAACCAATATTCATCAGAATGGTTAAGCTAAGCATCGATTGCTTTATGGTAATGTTTTTATTCATTGTTTTGCCTCAAGCTATGGCTACGCCATAACTTTATAGACAGACCACAACGCAAAACGTGATCTGTCAAAGGTTTTATTTGATAACGAATTCAGGATGCCGGAAAGCTAAAAGTCTCTTTTTAAAAGAAATGCAATTCGTTATCAGCGAATTTGATTAAACCTGTTGAGACGATATGGGAGGGCGATATGCAGGAGCAATATCTGGTGGAAAGTAATTTATAACATTTAGAGTAATATCTGTTGTGCGAGCAATCGTATTATCAATTTGAAGTACGGAAATGAGAGAAACATAGGTACCGTGACATTGGCAATCCAAGCACAAATCAACCACTTTGCTATGTTGATGCTCACTCTTATCTGGGCCTTGGTTCCAGTCATCTATGGAACACTGATCATTTGAAACCGTTTTGGTAATCTCTAGCTGCAAGTGAACGTGACTGTCACCTTCGGCTTGATGCTCAGTCTCATGAATTTGATGCGCACCAACATTTGCCACAAATAATTGCAGTAGCATGATTGTTGTTACCAATGTTGTTGTTAATATTCGCAGCAAATCAAGTCAACCTATAAAATTCACTAGTGATATTACCGAATACACTTGAATAAGAAAAGAGCTATTCAATAAGCCAGAACTCATCTATGAGATCTTTCTCTTATTTTTATATTGTAGTTTTGGGTGACAAGGCTATATCTTGTTATTTGTAGTGTAATTAATCTAAAAGGCTTTGGGACAGAAGCTCGTTTAGCCTCGTTGAGGCAGCTTAGGGGATTTAAAAGGGGAAAAAGCTGGTGTTTTCCCTTTTTGACGGTGTGATACGCTGTACCACGACTTTAAAAACTACAAGGTCATCGCCGCAATCCACCCAAATACTAGCAACGGAATGTTGTAGTGGATAAAGGTCGGTATCACGCTATCTCGCATATGATCATGTTGGCCATCGGCATTCAAACCTGCGGTTGGACCTAAGGTTGAGTCTGACGCAGGTGAGCCTGCATCCCCTAATGCTCCTGCGGTACCAACTAAAGCAATGGTGGCGGCAGGTGAAAAGCCAAATTGCAGTGCTAGTGGAACGTAAATCGCTGCAATAATGGGAACCGTTGAAAAAGATGAGCCAATCCCCATAGTGATAAACAGTCCTACAATCAGCATTAAGAATGCCGCTAAGGCTTTGCTATTTCCAATTAATGCTTCGATTGAAGTGACCAATGATGCTACTTCACCCGTTTGTTTTATTACTGCGGCAAATCCTGATGCTGAAATCATAATAAAGCCAATGGCTGCCATCATTCTAACGCCTTGATTGAAAATATCTTGATCGTTCACATTGCGAATCGCGCCAGAGAAACTGAATACAATAAAACCGATTAATGCACCAAAAATCATAGAACCAGTGTATAGCTGTACAGACAACATTGAAGCAATCGCTAAAACAGCTATCACTAAATCAGCCTTTTTCATGGTTTGTATTACGAACGTTTCAGTATCTTTGACTTGGTATTCTCTCGGCTTTCTATAGCTAATAAATACTGCTGTGAGTAGACCAACTATCATACCAATTGCAGGCAGTAACATTGCAGATGGTACTTGATCTTTGACCACACTTAAGCCGTTATTGTTTAAATTCGCCAGCAAAATGCTATCAAGGAATATGCCACCAAAACCGATAGGTAGGATCATATATGTAGTGACTAAACCGAAGGTTAAAATGCAAGCAATCAACCTTCTGTCTAATTTGAATTTATTCATCAGACCCAATAGCGGAGGGATCATAATTGGGATGAAAGCAATGTGAATTGGAAGAATGTTCTGTGAGCTAATGGCCATAGCTAAAACGGCAAATAACATACTCCACTTTACGATTTTTACATTATTGTTATCAGGAGTTTTCCCCAGCTTTTTAATGATAGATTGTGACAACCAATCAGCTAAACCCGAATGGGAAAGTGCAACTGCAAATGCACCTAATAGTGCATAACTCAGTGCTATCTCAGCACCACCACCTAAGCCATTATTAAAAGCATCAACTGTCGCCTTTAAATCCATACCGCCTAATAAACCTGCGACTAGGCTACTGACTGTTAGAGAGATCACCACATTTATTCGAAATAGGCTTAACAACATCATCAAGCTTACTGCGATGACAACAGAATTCATGCCTCTACCTTTTAGTTATTTTTATGAATAGCTATATTTATGCCCTTGTTTTGTGTACGTGTAAAGTACGAATTTTGTTGAAATTTTAGAGTTTCAGATCAGAAACTAATAAAAGTTGACCAGTTTATAAGGAAATGGGTTGTCAGCAGTGATTCACATCTTATAATGCTTCTAGATTTATTGATGCTGATCATGGAACCGATGAAATATGTGAGTCATATGGATTCAATTTTCGGGTCAGTAATTTATTTTTCCTCATAAAAGATGGAGATCAAAAATGGGTGTATTAGTAGGCCGCAAGGCTCCTAATTTCACGGCTGCGGCTGTTTTGGGTTCTGGTGAAATCGTTGATAGTTTTAACCTAGAAGATGCAATTAAAGGTAAGCCAGCGGTTATCTTTTTCTATCCTCTAGACTTTACTTTTGTTTGTCCATCTGAGTTGATCGCATTCGATCACAGAATGGAAGAGTTCACTAAGCGTGGTGTTGAAGTTATCGGTGTTTCTATCGATTCTCAATTCACTCACAACGCATGGCGTAACACTCCAGTAAACGAAGGTGGTATTGGTCCAGTTAAGTACACCCTAGTTGCTGACGTTAAGCACGAAATCTGTCAAGCATATGACGTTGAGCACCCAGAAGCTGGTGTTGCTTTCCGTGGTTCTTTCCTTGTAGACAAAGACGGCCAAGTACGTCACCAAGTAGTTAACGATCTTCCACTAGGTCGTAACGTTGACGAAATGCTACGTATGATCGACGCACTTCAATTCCACGAAGAGCACGGTGAAGTATGTCCAGCAGGTTGGAACAAAGGTGAAAAAGGCATGCAAGCTGATCCAGCTGGCGTTGCAAACTACCTAAGCGAAAACGCTGACGCTCTATAATTAATTATTAGAGCTGATATGAAAAAGCTGCCGAATGGCGGCTTTTTTTATGTCGAAGAAAGTGAATAATACCAATCGTCAATTTGAGCGGTTGTAACACCAACACCACCGCAGACAATAACTAGAATGTTTTCTTTATCTTGCCAAAAAGGGTTATCACTATTTAAAGTTGCAGCAATAGAGGCACCACAAGCTGGTTCGGTTAAAATACGATGCTCATTGAGCAGAGTTTTACAACCAATGATGGCTTCCAAGTCAGTGACTCTATGTGGAGTGATGGGATATTGCTGAGTATATTTGAAAGCTTGAGTCGCAACTTGAGTTGCACCAAGCGAGGTTGCGATACTGGTGATATTGTTTATATCAACCAACTCTCCAGCCTGACAAGCTTGAGTCAACGAATCGGCACCATTGGTCTCAACAGCTAAAATAGGCGTGTTGTCCGCATTGTTCCTTTTTAATCCTTCCACAACGCCGCATAATAAACCGCCCCCTCCAACTGAAAGCACAACAGCATCAGGTACTTGCCCAGCATCGAACACTTCATCAATTATTGTGGCGTGACCTTGCCAAATTTCAGATGCATCAAACGGATGAATGTAGCGAATGTCATCAGAACAGGTGTGAATTGCGCTGGAATGTGCTTCCGCCCAATTGCTGCCTTTTACTATGACGGTAGCCCCTTCGGCTTGAATTAAATCTATCGCTCGTTGTTTGGTGGTTTCAGGAACATAAACCGTTACAGGTATATTTAGTTGTCGCCCACAGTAGGCAACAGCTAGCCCCGCATTACCACCAGAAGATGAAACAAAGCCTTTAGCCCCTTGCTTTGCATATTGCTGACAAATAAACCCAATACCTCTAGTTTTAAAAGAACCACTGGGTTGCATTGCATCCATTTTAAGCCAAACGTTTGCATTCAGCTTTTGCCCAAGTGACAAAGATTGGATTAGTGGAGTGTTGATATGCAGAGGCTTTGTCATTGCAGGTTACGCTTCTTCTTGTTGCTCAGGAACTTCTAACGGCCAGCCACCTAAGGCTTTCCACTTATTAACGATGTGGCAAAAAAGTTCAGCAGTGCGCTCAGTATCATACAAGGCGGAGTGAGCTTCTTTATTGTCAAAATCAATACCTGCATTTTCGCAAGCTTTAGCTAGCACTGTATGACCTAAAGCTAAACCAGATAATGAAGCAGTATCAAAAGTTGCAAAAGGGTGGAAAGGAGAACGTTTAATGCCATTACGTTCGATAGCTTGAGTTACAAAGCCATGATCGAATGCTGCATTGTGAGCAACAATAATAGAACGATGGCATTCAGAAGCTTTCTGCGCTTTCTTTACTTCTTTGATGATTTCTTTAAAGGCATCTTTTTCGTCTACAGCACCGCGCAGTGGGTTGGTTGGGTCTATTCCATTAAATTCAATGGCTGCCGGTTCAATGTTCGCACCCTCGAAAGGTTCAATGTGGTAATGCAAAGTTCTATCAAGGACTAATTCACCCGAATTATCCATTTTTAACAGAGTAACGGCGATTTCGAGTAGGGCATCGGTTTTAGCATTAAAGCCTGCCGTTTCGACATCTATCACCACAGGGAAGAAGCCACGAAATCTATGTTTTAGTTTATTTGGATCGAAAGTTTCACTCATGTATTAACTCTGTAAAAGTAATTTTTTATCATCTATTGAAAGATTATCCTTGATTGACGTCTCTGTGTCATTCATGTCGGTACGGATTTTTTACTAAAGAAGATAAATTTTGAGCCGATAACATCATTGTAAATAGAAAAAGAGATTTAACTATGTGGCGAAAATTAACCATTGCTGGATTATTACTAGTACCGTTAACTTCAATGGCACAATTGCGTCATTTCGTAGCAAATTTGGATGAATCTCAATGGCGGGTAACTCAAAATAGTCCCATCGAGTGCCGATTGGAGCATCAGATCCCATTATATGGGAACGCCGTTTTTTCCAGTTTCGCTTCTAAAAAAATCAACCTAGACTTTGAACTTGCCATGTGGCAAAAGCCCGAAAAGGTCACCAAAGCTCGATTAGTCAGTCGTGCTCCTCAATGGCGTCCTGGCAAGCCTGATAAAGCCATCACTGAAATTACTTATCAAAGATATTTTAATGGCGAGGTTCCAAAGCCAGCGGCATGGTCGATGCTGAATGAATTAGCAAAAGGAATGCAACCAACGTTTTACTATACAGATTGGTTTCGATCTGAGCAGCAAGTTGCGGTAGGTTTGTCTGCTGCGAACTTTAGAAGAATGTACAACCAATTTAGACAATGTTTATCAAATTTATTGCCTTATTCTTTTGATGATATCGCATTTACAGTTTTGAACTTTAAATCAGGTAGCAAAGAGTTAACCGCTTATTCCTTGAAGCAAATGCAACGAGTTCAAGAATATCTTTCTTACGATCCTGAAGTTGAATTAGTTTTGGTTGATGCTTATACAGACAGCTATGGTTCAAGAAATGTTAACAAGCGAGTTTCGAATGAGCGTGCTAATCAGATCAAACAGTATCTGATGGAGCATGGTATTCAACAAAACCGTATTTTAACAACAGGGCATGGTGAAACTAAGCATCTGGTTGCAAATGATACCATTAGGGGAAGACAGCAAAACAGACGTGTTGTAATCCAGATAAGCAAAGGGGCATAAGCTCAAGTCAATTTCTTTCAGTGGCTCTTGTGAAAGGAGTCACGCTCGTTCAGGTATATCGGAAGCTTAGAGTTTTTCGAGTATACAGCTCAATATCGACCCATCAATAACAACTCAATTTTAGGCAAAAAAAAGCCCGCTTAATTAAAGCGGGCAAAATGCACAATACAATCAACAAAAAAAGGTAGGAAGTCAACCTTAAGAACCAGGGAGTTCAACCGTGTTTTCACACCATTGATAATGTTCTTGTTTTCTCAACTGAATGAATCAGCACTTCCGGAAAACGAGGCCATTTTAGGTATAGTGTAGTAAATTAACAAGTAAGTTATTTTGGGTTCTGGCATTAGGAAAACTAATATTACTACGTATTGGTATTAAAGCTTGAAAGCTCATTATTCAACATTTATTCATTGATTTTGATGTTCTTAGTGTTTTTATTCGTGTATGGCGACTAGTTTGTCATTATAAATGTTAATGTTCTATGTTGTGTGTAGTGGTTGGTTTTGCGATGTTGATGATGAAAAAAATGCAAAAAAATTAAATGTTTGTTTTTGGTCAAAATCGCGTATACATAAAGTTACCATTTAAGTGGTCTTTGAGATTGATTGTCACACTAATTTAACTAAAGTTAATATTGCTTTGTTCCCTTCAAGCCAATTCATTAAATTTTATTCTTCAACAAGCTAAAATCGCTGCATTTAGATTCACAATTGTTGCAACTATGCGTTATAGTTGATGTTTGGAATTTTAGAAGCGTTAGTTAAAATCATTTATGTTTTGTTGGCCTATTTCTGTGTACTACGAAGATACCGACGCCGGTGGTGTCGTCTATCATTCAAATTATCTTAAGTTTTTCGAACGCGCTAGGACGGAATGGCTTAAACATATTGGGGTGCAGCAAACCCAATTGTTACAAAATGATATTGCATTTGTAGTAAAGCATTGTGAAATTGATTTTAAAATTGCAGCTAAATTTGAACAAAATCTCACTGTGGTGTCTAAGATTACTGACAATCGAAAAACTTCGCTGACTTTTCATCAATCTCTCATCGATAATGACGGAAACTGTTATTGTGAAGCTAAGGTCGTAGTTGTGTGTGTCAAGTTAACTAAAATGAGACCGGCTGCGGTGCCACAATTTATTTTGCAGGAGTTAATAAGTGCAAGCTGATATTTCTTTTTTGGGGCTATTTTTAGAAGCCAGCCTTCTCGTTAAACTTGTAATGCTTACATTATTAGCATTATCAGTGCTGTCTTGGGCTGTTATTTTTCAGCGTCGTAAACTTATTTCTGCTGCGCGTAGCCAATCTTTTCAGTTCGAAGACCGATTCTGGTCAGGTGTTGATCTAAATAAACTTTACCAAGAATTAGCAGCTCGAAAAGAAAGCGTACACGGAATGGGTAGCTTATTCGTATCTGGATTTAAAGAGTACTCGCGGTTAAGTCAATTGAACGGTAATGTGCCTGAGGCCGTAATGGATGGAACGGGTAGAGCGATGCGCGTAACTCTGTCTCGTGAAATTGACGGGCTTGAGTCAAACATCTCATTATTGGCCACAATCGGTTCAACCAGTCCTTATATCGGGTTGTTTGGTACGGTCTGGGGTATTATGAATTCGTTTATTGCTCTTGGTGCAGTTGAAAACGCTACTTTAGCTATGGTTGCTCCGGGTATTGCTGAAGCGCTTATCGCCACTGCAATGGGCCTTTTTGCGGCTATTCCCGCTGTAATTGCTTATAACCGTTTTAGTACACATTTAGAAAAACTTGAAACGTCTTATATTAATTTTATGGAAGAGTTTTCTAATATTCTGCATCGTCAAGCTTATGCTAAGAAGGAGCAAGCTTGATGCAAGTGTATCAACGCAAACGCCGACGTCCTGTAGCAGAAATCAATGTAGTTCCATACATTGATGTCATGTTGGTATTATTGATTATTTTTATGGTAACCGCTCCAATTGTGACCCAAGGCGTCAAAGTTGACCTACCTTCAGCACAGTCAGAGCCATTGCCAGCAGAAGGGAAACCGCCGTTAGTCGCTTCAATTGACTCGGTGGGAGATTACTTCCTAAATGATGGCGATGGCCCTTCAAGTAAACCCAAAACCTTAGAGCAAATTAGCATTGAGGTTGCGGCAATTATTCAGCTCGAGCCTGAACGTCCTGTTGTCGTTAAAGCGGATAGAAATATCCCGTATGATCGAGTTATCCAGTTGATGGTGAGTTTGCAAGCCGCAGGAGTGCCTTCTGTTGGGTTGATGACTGAGTCGCCGGAGGAAAATTAGATGCAACAAAATTCTAATTTTTCTGTTCCTTTATTAATATCCTTGGTCATTCATGTTGGAGCAATTGCAGCTTTGGCTGTTAGCGTTGATTTTGATAAAAAGCCGACAGAAATGCCACAAGCTTCATCTGAACCCAAACTCAAAGCCGTAGTGGTTGACTCGAAAGCAGTTGCGCAAAAAGTGGCTGAAATTCGCAAACAAAAAGCGGATGCTGCAAAAAAAGAAAGAGACCGCCAAGCTGAGCTGCAACGCAAACTTGATGCTGCACGCAAAGCTCGACAAAAAGAGCAAAATCGAATTAAAAAGCTTGAGCAACAGCGTAAGCAAAAGCAGGCTGAAGCAGAGAAAGCCTCTGCCGCTGCTCGTGCTGCTAAATTAAAAGAACAGCAAGAAAAGCAAAAAGCGGCAGCAGCTGAAAAAGTAAGAAAGCAAAAGGAGCTTGAGCAAAGAGCAGCCGAAAAGGCAGCGAAAGCCGCAGCAATCAAACGTAAAAAAGAAGAGCTGGCTGCACAAAAAGCTGCAGAAGAAAGAAAACGTAAAGAGGATGAAGCTCGCAAGAAGCGTGAAGCCGAAGCTGCGCGCAAAAAGCAAGAAGAAGATTTAGCCAAGGCCTTGCAGGCTGAGCAAGCCGCCTTGAGTAAAACACGTAATCGACAGGTATTGAGTGAAGTAGCTAAATACAAGGCCTTAATCACCCAAACCATTAAGCGTAATTTGGTAGTTGATCCATCAATGAATGGTAAAACCTGCCGAGTAAACATTCGATTGGCCAAAGATGGTTTTGTTATTTCAAGTAAAACCATTGGTGGTGATAGCCTTGTTTGTCGAGCGACGAAAACCGCTATCACTAAAGCAGGGCGATTACCTATCTCGCCTGATGTGAATGTTTACGAGCAAATGAAAAATATTAACTTAGAAGTTTCACCTGAGTTCAATTGAGGAGTCTTATGAGAACCTTTGGGAAGTGGCTATTTGTTGTTGCCATTTTAATAACTAGCCCTGCGAGAGCAGCGCTTGATATCGTTATCACTGAGGGTGTAGATGCCGCACGTCCTATTGCCATAATGCCATTTGTTTGGGAAGGGCAAGGGCAGATGCCACAGCAACTCTCAGAAGTAGTCATGTCTGATTTAAAGAGAAGTGGCACATTTTCACCATTGAATGTGTTGTCATTACCTCAACAAGGGCTTTCTGATGTAGCTAACTTTAATAGCAGTGATTGGTCTGGCGTTGACTCTGAAGCATTGCTAGTTGGTCATGTAAAGCCTTATGGAAATGATCAGTACCAAGTTAAGTTTCAATTGATTGATTTGATCAAGTCACAGTTGCCTCAGCAAGGAACTGTGACTTCACCTCAAAGTTTGCTGCTTGATCAAAGTGAAGTATTAATTTCTGCTTCTCAGTTCAGATCTTATGCACATATGATCAGTAATCGAGTTTATGAAAAGCTGACAGGTATTAAAGGTGCGTTCTTAACTCGAATCGCTTACATCGTTGTAGATCGTAGCCAAGATAAACCATATCACCTAATGATTGCTGATTATGATGGCTACAACGAGACTATGTTGGTTAAGTCAGATGAGCCTTTAATGTCTCCAGTTTGGTCTCCTAATGGAAGAAAGTTGGCTTATGTGACATTTGAAAATCGAAAGTCACAAATTGTCATTCAAGATATTTTTACGCAACAACGTCAAGTTGTTACTAATTATCCGGGAATAAACGGTGCTCCAGCGTGGGCACCTGACGGCAAAAAGTTAGCAATTACTCTTTCGAAAGATGGCCAACCTGACATTTATTTACTTGATATTGCAACGAAACACTTGCGAAGATTAACAAATCATTATTCAATTGATACAGAGCCTTCTTGGTTTCCAGATGGTAAATCTATTGTTTTCACCTCGGAACGTGGCGGACGTCCTCAAATTTACCAAATGAATATACAATCTGGTAAAATAAGACGTTTAACTTTTGATGGTGAGTGGAATTTAGGTGGCTCTGTAACACCTGATGGTAAAGCGATTGTATTTGTAAATAGAACAAATAACCGTTTTCATATTGCAAGAATGGATTTAGATACTCGATTTTTGCAAATTTTAACCTCGACGACATTAGACGAATCGCCAAGTATTGCGCCTAATGGTACTATGGTTATATATGGTACAGTGTACCAAGGAAAGCAAGTATTAGCCGCCGTTTCTATGGATGGTCGCTTTAAAGCAAGATTGCCAGCTGGTCAGGGGGAAGTGAAGTCTCCGTCCTGGTCACCATTTTTATAAATAAACTTTGAAAAGGAACAGATAATGGATCTGAATAAGTTGTTAAAAGCTATGTTAGTAGCGCTTCCTGTATTAGCAATCAGTGCTTGTAGCTCTACTTCAACAGAGTCTACTCAGGGTAATGGTTCGAACGGTACAGAAGTTAGCAATGGTGGTGTTGAAACTGGCAGTGCAACCGTGATCAAAACTCCTGAAGAAATCAGAGCAGAAAAAGAAGCTGAATTACGTAAAGACAACGTTATTTACTTCGACTTCGACAATAGTCAAATTAAAGGTGCTTTCGCAGAAAACCTTCGTGCACACGGTAACTACTTACTTGAGCACCCAAATGTAAAAGTAATGATCGAAGGTCACACTGATGAGCGCGGTACTCCAGAGTACAACATCGCACTTGGTGAGCGTCGTGCTAAAGCCGTACAGAAGTTCCTACAAAACATGGGCGTACAGGCTAGTCAAATGACAGTTGTTAGCTATGGTGAAGAAAAGCCTGCTAACCCAGGTCACACTGAAGCAGCATTTGCACAAAACCGTCGTGCAGTTCTAGTTTACTAAAAGACTTTTCTTTTCGTCACTCCTGTGAGAGCAGGAGTCTAGTGACTTTTATCATGCAAAAGGCTCTGGATACTGGATTAGGTATGACGAGATGTATAAAAGTTTTACTCTTCAGTTAATGGAGTGACAGAATGAAAAAAACCGTCTTAGCCACGGTAGTTTTCCTTGGAGTGGGCGCAGCGCAAGCTGCGCCCACTCCAGTAGTGGATCTCGCTGGTGGTTCTCAAAATGATAGAGTCTCTCGTCTTGAGCGAATAATCAAAGCCAAACAACAGGCTGAATTTGAGCTTCAGCAACGCGTAGATACTCTGCAACAAGAAGTTCAAGATTTACGAGGTTTGAATGAGCAGCAGGCTTATCAAATTGAGCAAATTTTACAGCGTCAGCGCCAGTTGTTTGATGAACTAGCTAAAGTGCAATCACAGCCAGTGCAACTACCAGTATCAGATAAAACTAATACAGAGGTTGCAGATGGAGCTTCAACAACAGGTAGTTTGTCTGAAACTGACAGTTATCAGCGTGCCGTTAATTTGGTTCTGAAAGAGCGGAAGTACGACGCAGCTATTCCTGCCTTTAAAGACTTTATCAGAAAATACCCTAGCTCTAGTTTCTCAGATAACGCTAATTATTGGTTAGGCCAACTTCAGTTTAATAAAGGTGATTTAAAAAGTGCCAAAGTTGCATTTCAAACTGTAGTGAATAAGTTTGAAAAATCGGGTAAGCGAGCAGATAGCCTTATCAAGCTTGGTAAAATTGCCGAGAAGCAAAATGATAATAAATTAGCAAAACGATATTACGAACGGGTTTTGAATGAGTATCCACAAAGTTCAGAAGCTCGAATTGCTAAGAAAAATATCGCGGCCTTATAAAAACTGAGCGATAAATCACTAAATTTTGGGCGCTTAGGCTGTTTTTCAGCCAAACAAAAAAAAATCGTGTTCTTGCACTTGCATGAGAAATGGAAAACGGTATTATAGGCGCCCTCAGCACGGCAAGGTCGGGTTGAGTTAAGAGTGGGTCGTTAGCTCAGTCGGTAGAGCAGTTGGCTTTTAACCAATTGGTCGAAGGTTCGAATCCTTCACGACCCACCACTTCTTTAGATTGCGAAGTAAAATACAATCACCAAGATGGGTCGTTAGCTCAGTCGGT